>NZ_CP139698.1:3063634-3395452 GCF_034372165.1 Christiangramia sp. OXR-203
TGCCTTTTTCTGGTATATAGCATGGAAGCTACAGGCCTCAGCCTTAGGATCATCGCATTTACGGCGGTCCTGGCAAATGCATTTTCTATGTTAATAATCTATAGAAGGAATCAAAGTGTGCTTAGCGTTAATTGGTTCTATTTTATTTTGTACATTTGCGCTCTCGAAATCGCCCCTTATATTATTTTGTACAAGTTAATTACGATCTAGAAGGAACTTTAAAGTATTGCATATGAAAGTGAAAACAATTTTGGTTTCCCAGCCTGAACCTAAGGTAGAAAACTCTCCTTATTTTGAGCTGGAAGAAAAGCAGAAAGTTAAAATTGATTTCATCCCCTTTATTCATGTTGAAGGCGTTCCCAGTAAGGAAGTTAGACAACAAAAAATTGATCTTGCCAACTATACCGCGATCATTTTGACCAGCCGTAATGCTGTAGATCACTTCTTCAGGATTGCCGAGGAAATGAGATTCAAGGTGCCAGACTCCTTAAAATACTTCTGTCTTAGTGAAGCTGTTGCTTATTACCTGCAGAAATACGTAGTCTATCGTAAACGTAAGATCTACGTAGGTAAAAGAACTTTTGCAGAGCTTGCTCCGCTTATTAAGAAATATAAGAATGAGAAGTTCTTACTCCCTTCTTCAGATATGTTGAAGGCTGATGTTCCAAAAACATTAAACAAACTTGGAGTAGAATGGAAAAAAGCAGTTTTTTACCGAACTGTAGTGAGTGACCTTTCAAACCTGAAAGATGTGACTTATGATATCCTAGTATTCTTTAGTCCTAGTGGAATTAAATCTCTTTTTGAGAACTTCCCAGACTTTAAACAGAACAATACACGTATAGCCGTATTTGGAAATACAACTATAAAGGCAGCTAAGGAACATGGTCTAACAGCAGATATTAAAGCTCCTACTCCGGAAACTCCGAGTATGACCATGGCAATTAGCAAATACATCAACGAAGTGAATAAGAAGTAGATTTGCTTTTACTTTAATACAATAAATAAAAAATCCGGTCTTGCGACCGGATTTTTTGATTTCAACTAACAATTTAAAACTAATCTACAGGAGCTCCCTTCATAATTTCTTCATTTGCATATTCCTCGAACTTGGAGAAATTTTGCTTAAAGAAACTTGAAAGCTCTTTTGCCTTTTTATCATAAGCCTCTTTATCTGCCCATGTATTTTTTGGATTTAAGACTTCTGCCGGTACTCCTTCACAGGTTTTAGGCATACTCAATCCAAAGATCTGGTGATTTTCAAATTCTACTCCATCAAGTTTCCCTTCAAGCGCAGAACTTATCATTTCACGAGTATATTTTAATTTCATTCGATTTCCCACTCCATATGGTCCACCGGTCCAACCTGTATTCACAAGCCATACATTAACCCCAGCATCTTTCATCTTGCGACTTAGCATTTCTGCATATTTAGTAGGATGTAACGGCATGAATGGTGCGCCAAAACAAGCAGAAAAACTTGGTACAGGCTCATCTACCCCAGCTTCAGTACCAGCAACCTTTGCAGTATATCCGCTTATAAAGTGATAAGCCGCCTGTCCTGGTGTAAGCTTACTAATTGGAGGCAATACTCCAAATGCATCTGCTGTAAGGAAAAATATATTTTTGGGATTTTCTCCAATTGAAGGTTCCTGGATATTATCAATATGATATATTGGATAGCTTACCCGTGTGTTCTGTGTGATTGAAGTATCACTAAAATCCACATCGCCCTTTTCATTAAGAACGACATTTTCCAGGATAGCTCCAGGCTTGATCGCATGGTAAATATCTGGTTCATTTTCTTCGGAAAGGTTAATTACCTTAGCATAACATCCACCTTCAAAATTGAAAATAGTGTTCTCCTTTGTCCAACCATGCTCATCATCTCCAATAAGTTTTCTTTCCGGATCTGCTGAAAGTGTCGTTTTCCCTGTTCCTGAAAGTCCGAAGAATATAGCGGTATCGCCGTCTTCTCCTACATTTGCAGAACAGTGCATTGGTAACGTGTTTTTATAAACGGGTAAAACAAAATTAAGCGCAGAAAAGATCCCCTTTTTGATCTCCCCGGTATAACCGGTTCCTCCAATTAGCGCGATCTTTTTCTTAAAATTAAGAATGGCAAAATTTTCCTGTCTGGTTCCATCTACTGAAGGATCCGCTTTGAATCCTGGTGCATTTACCACTAGCCAGTCTTCCTGAAAGTTTTCAAGTTCTGAATCATTTACTCTCAAGAACATATTGAAAGCAAATTGGTTTGACCATGGATACTCATTAATCACCCTAATGTTTAAACGATAATTATCGTCTGCACAAGCGTAGGCATCGCGAGCAAAGATCTCTTTATCTCCAAGGTAATTTGTTACCTTATTATAAAGAGAATCAAATTTTTCCGGATCAAAAGGGATATTAATATCTCCCCACCATACTTTATCCTCTGTGATCTCATCTTTTACAATGAATCTGTCCTTTGGAGACCTCCCTGTAAACTCACCAGTATTAACAGCAAGTGCTCCAAATGAGCTTTCTACTCCCTGTCCTAGTTCGATAGTTTTCTTCTGAAGTTCCTCTGGAGATAGTTGATAATGTACTCTGGCATTTTTGATCCCGTAATCCTCTAACGAAATCGTTTTCGTAATTTGGGTGTTATCGACCATAAAAAAATCAATTCTGTTGTTTGTTTAGGCGTACAAAAGTAAAAATCTTATGCAGATATAACGATATCGGTAATCAATTTATTTGTTTTTTAACTTTATGAATTTCAGCACTAATAAGAACCAACCTACAATTAAAAGCCCTCCACCAATTGGGGTAACTAATGCTATTGCTGAAAAGTCTACTCCTGTAACCGCCGTTGTAGATAATAAATAGATAGATCCTGAGAATAATATTGTACCAAGAAGGAAAAGGTAAAACAACAGCTTGTTATCTTTTTCAGTAATAATAATCCCGAGGATCAACATTAAAAAAGCATGATACATTTGGAATCTAACGCCCGTTTCAAAGCTATTCAAAGAAGCTTCTGAAAGTGTTTCTTTTAAACCATGTACTGCAAAAGCTCCAAGAATAACGGCTATTAATCCAAATATAGCTCCGGTTACTAAGAATTTCCTGTTTGTCTGCATAATTTTATATGAGTCAGCTTTTTAATACATTCGTTTGCACTACACAAAACTAACTTAATTTATGCGAGAAATATTAATCATAGGTGCAGGAAAATCTACCGCTGCACTTATAGACTACCTGCTCGACCGGGCGGTAGAGCAAAATCTAAAATTAAAAATTGGCGACAAAGAGCTCGAGAATGCCATAAATGCTTGCAGAAACCGCAAATATTGCGAAGCCATCGAACTGGATGTTTTCAATAAGAAAAGCAGGGAACCGGCAATTCAACAGGTAGACCTGGTAATTTCCATGTTGCCCGCAAGATTTCATATTGAGGTCGCCCGTGATTGCTTAAAATTCAACAAGCACATGGTAACGGCTTCCTATATTAGCGATGAGATGCGTGCTCTGGATGAGGAGATTAAGAAAAAGAACCTGGTATTTATGAATGAGATCGGCGTGGATCCGGGAATTGACCATATGAGTGCCATGCAGGTTATCGACAGAATAAGAGACAAAGGTGGAAAGATCTTACTTTTTGAATCCTTTACCGGTGGACTTGTTGCTCCGGAAAGCGACAACAACCTATGGAACTATAAATTTACCTGGAATCCCAGAAACGTAGTTGTTGCCGGGCAGGGTGGTGTTGCTGAATTTATCCAGGAAGGGAAATACAAGTATATACCTTACCATAGACTATTCCGCAGGACTGAATTTCTGGAAGTAGAAGGCTACGGAAAATTTGAAGGCTACGCCAACAGGAATTCGCTGAAATACCAAAGTGTTTACGGACTCGAAAATGCTCTAACCTTATATAGAGGAACCATTAGAAAAGTAGGTTTCAGTAGAGCCTGGAATATGTTCGTGCAACTTGGAATGACCGATGATAGTTTTGAGATGACTAATTCAGAAGAAATGAGTTACCGCGATTTCATCAATTCTTTTCTGCCTTATTCCCCAAGCGATTCCGTAGAACTTAAAACCAGACATAGTCTTAAGATCGATCAGGATGATATTATGTGGGACAAGCTTATAGAACTCGATCTATTTAATTCAGAAAAAAAGATCGGGATTAAAAATGCTACTCCGGCGCAAGCGCTTCAGAAGATCTTAATGGATAAATGGACACTGGCTGAAGACGACAAGGATATGATCGTGATGTATCATAAATTCGGTTACGAGCTTGATGGTGAAAAGAAGCAAATCGATTCCACCATGGTTCATATTGGCGAGGATCAGTCCAAAACAGCTATGTCTAAAACTGTGGGATTACCAGTAGCCATTTCAGCATTAATGATTCTGAACGGAGAGATCAAAACTCCAGGTGTTCAATTACCAATTCGCAAAGAGGTCTATGAGCCTATTCTTAAAGAACTTGAGGCTCACGATATCATTTTTAAAGAAAAAGAGACAGAATATCTAGGATACAACCCATTTGGTGAAGTAGGTAATTAGAATTGAAAAGCATTTTTGCTATTTTAGCTTAACGACCAAAAATTATCCTTATGAAGATTGTAAACGATAGTGTTGAGCTAGATGGGATCGATAAGACCATTCTTAACTATCTAATGAAAGATGCAAAAAAACCGATCCTAGAGATCGCCAAGAATATTGGAATTACCGGCGCAGCTGTTCATCAGCGTTTGAGAAAACTAGAGAAATCTGGTTTGATCGAAGGTTCTAAAATGATGCTGGATGCTAGATTGCTAGGTTATAAAACTATGGCTTTTGTAGGGGTTTACCTGGATAAAGCTGTAAGTAACCCACAGGCAGTTAAGCAACTTAGTGAAATTCCGGAAGTTATTGAATGTCACTACACGACGGGAAACTGGTCAATATTTTTAAAGATCTTATGTCGTGACAACGAACATTTAATGGTTGTACTTAATAAGAACATCCAGGCAATAGACGGTGTCTCCCGGACAGAAACCTTTATAAGTCTCAATCAACAAATAGACCGGCAGATCAAGATATAACGAAAAAAGGCTGTTAGAATTCTAACAGCCTTTTCTATAAATTTGAAGTATACCTTAATCTCTACCCATAAATATTCCAACAAAATATAATAATGTAGCCAGTGATCCTACTGCAGCTACCACATAAGTTCTAGCCGCCCATTTAAGGGAATCTTCTGCTGCATCATGTTCCGCAGAAGTCAGCATATTTTCAGTTTCCAGCCATACCAAAGCTCTTTTGCTGGCATCATATTCTACCGGCAAGGTGATAAAGCTGAATAATGTTCCCATTGCAAACATTATGATCCCAATAAGTAGAACAGTTTGTCCTACTCCTACGCTCACCATACTCATTAATATAAGCCCACCAAAAATCGCCCATTGGGAAAACTTGGAAGCGATACTTACTACCGGCACCAATTTACTTCTCATTTGCAACCAGCTGTAAGCTTTAGCATGTTGTACTGCGTGACCACATTCGTGAGCAGCAACAGCCGCTGCCGCAGCGTTACGTTGAGAGTAAACTCCCTCACTAAGGTTCACGGTTTTCTTGGATGGATTGTAATGATCTGAAAGCATTCCCGGGGTAGAAATCACTTTTACATCATTGATCCCGTTGTCCCGCAACATTTTTTCAGCGATCTCTTTACCACTCATTCCGTTTTGAAGGTGCACTTTGGAGTACTCCTTAAATTTGCTCTTTAGTTTGTTGCTCACAAACATGCTCACTAAGAAAATGAGCCCGGCAATTATATAATATCCCATCATAGGTCTAATGTTTTAAGTTTTAATAATGATCCAAATATATCAAAAACCCCGCCAGCAGAATTGGCTGTCAGTCGATTATTACAAGGCTGATGAGTTAATTTATTCTAAATGCTTCCCAATCATTTTCAAAAAGGGCTCTTTATATTTCACAAATTCAGATATTAGCTATATTTGCAACGGTTCATAAAAAACAGCTATGCAATACAAGAGAATACTTTTAAAACTATCTGGAGAAGCTTTAATGGGAAAGCGCCAATATGGCATCGATCCCGAACGCCTGGCAGAATATGCTGCGGAAATCAAATCGGTAGTAGAAGAAGGTGTTGAGCTTGCTATAGTAATTGGCGGTGGAAATATTTTTAGAGGTGTTGCCGGTGCAAGTAAAGGAATGGATAGAGTACAGGGTGATCATATGGGAATGCTGGCTACTGTAATAAATGGACTGGCTTTACAGAGTGCGCTTGAAGATGCCGATATTCAAACCAGGTTGCAGTCGGCTATCAAGATCAATGAAGTTGCAGAACCTTTTATAAGAAGAAAAGCTATTAGGCACCTGGAAAAAGGTCGTGTTGTAATTTTTGGTGGTGGAACTGGTAACCCATACTTCACTACAGATTCTGCAGCCGTATTAAGAGCGATTGAAATAAAAGCGGATGTAATTCTTAAGGGCACCAGAGTAGATGGAATTTATACTTCAGACCCTGAAAAGGACAAAAGCGCTACAAAATTTGATTTTATTTCTTTCGAAGATGTTTTGAAGAAAGGATTAAAAGTAATGGATACAACGGCATTTACTTTGAGCCAGGAAAACGAATTACCTATTATTGTATTTGATATGAACAAACCCGGGAACTTGCTAAGAGTGACCACTGGAGAACCTGTAGGAACAAAAGTAAATTTATAATTAAATAGAAAACGATATTAGAAATGGACGAGGTTGAATTTATTTTAGAAGAAGCAAAAGAAGCAATGGAGAACGCCATTGTGCATCTTAAAAAACAACTTTCAAATATACGCGCCGGTAAAGCTACTCCAAGCATGCTTGGAAGTGTAATGGTTGATTATTACGGAGCAAAAACACCTTTGCAACAGGTGGCTAATGTAAACACACCAGATGCGCGAACATTATCAATTCAGCCTTTCGAAAAGAGCATGATCCAGGAAATTGAAAAAGGGATTATGGTTGCGAATCTAGGGTTTAATCCAATGAACAATGGTGAAAGCGTGATCATTAACGTACCGCCACTAACAGAGGAGCGCCGTATTCAATTATCCAAGCAGGCAAAAGCTGAAGCGGAAGATTCTAAGATTGGTGTTAGAAATGATCGTAAGCATGCGATGCAGGAATTAAAAAAACTCGATATCTCTGAAGATGCTTTAAAATCTTCTGAAGATGAAGTTCAGGAACTTACCAATGAATATATCGCCAAGATAGAAAGCATTCTGGTGGTGAAGGAAAAAGAGATCATGACCGTTTAATGATCACACTTTCAAAATTTTATGCCGGTTTGGGTCTGGAGATAAACAGATTTGAACCGGCATTTTTACTTCTGAACAAATTCAATTCACGGTGATGTCAAAGCTAGTATGCTTGTTATTACTGATCACTACTTTTGGCTTTGCACAGTCTAAGGTGAATGGCCGGGTTATCGATTCAGAAACCAGTGAACCACTCGCCTACGCCAGGATCTCTCTTAAAAATGACACAGTATTAACCAATATTGACGGTAGCTTTGAACTGCTTGTTGGAAAAGAAGTCGTTGAAGTAAGGATTAGTTATGTTGGCTATGAAACTATAAGTACCCGTATTAATGAAGATACAAAGTATCTTCAGATCAAACTAAGCGCGGTTCGGGAAAAACTGCAAACCGTAGAACTTTCCAATGCTCCTAATCCTGCCGACAGTCTTATTTCTGAAGCGATTTCGCGAAAAGAACTAAATGATCCTGAGGAAGTCTTACCTGGTTTTAAATATAAAAGTTACTCCAAGTTTATTGTAGACAATGAAGGTGGTGGAATCCAGCTTTATGCCGATAGTACTTCAGCAGCAATGAAGACTATCGTAAACGAGGGACGTGGATATCTTTCAGAAAAGGTTGCTAGTCACAGTTTTGATGGAAATGGTGACACTTCAGAAGAAGTGCTCGGTGTAAGAACTGCCGGATTTGAGAAACCGGTTTATAACGTTCTCACCATGGAGGTCAATCCGTTTTCTTTATATAAAAATGATTACAGTCTCTACAAAACAGATTATGCCGGACCATTGGGAAAAGCAGCATTCAGGAATTATGATTATAAGATCCTGGATACGACTCAAACTTCAAGACCTGCATATGTGATCTACTTTAGTCCAAAGCGTGAAGAGGTTGTAGCTGGCCTGGAAGGAATACTATATTTAGACACAGAAACCCTCGCGATTCAGAAGGCAAAAGCACAACTTCTGGGATCGGTGAAACTGGAAGTAGACTACGAATATCAATATTTCCCTGATCATTCCGTCTGGTTTCCGAAGCTACAAACCACCACTATAAAACCAGGCTCGGGAGGTAAAGAAATAGCTGTTTTTGGAGGTACGGTTGGAATTGGAACTATTCAGCAAAACCCAGGAATTCTTAGCAGACTCCTGGGTGCAGATGAAATTAGCCGTGATCTTTACTTAAATTCTACCGTAATACATTATGATTTCGACCTGCAGCCACAGGCCCAGGTAAAAACTAGTGATGCCGAGATCAAGATCGATCCAGACGCGATAGACAGGACACAGAGTTTCTGGGAAGAGAACAGAAAAGTGGAATACGATGATCGCGATGAAGCTACTGAACAGAAAGTAGACAGTCTTATAAAGTCTCAGAATATCGAACGTAAAATTCAGGTGAAACAAGCCATCGCTTCTGGTTCTTACCCTTTAGGCTTCTGGGATATAGATCTTGGTAAGATTTTTAAGTTTAGTAATTACGAAGGTATAAGGCTGGGGTTTGGAGGAAAGACAAACGATCAATTCTCAGAGAATTTTAATCTGAACTCTTACCTGACTTACGGTTTTAAAGATGAAGTCTTTAAATATGGTTTGGGGAGCCAGATCTATCTTAATAAGGTAAATCATACGTACGTGAACTTCGGTTTTTCAAGAGATATTGATGAAATTGCTTCCGTAGATTACCTGAAAGGGAGAAATACATTTTCTATTCTGGAACCTAGATTCGTAAACACTAATAATTATTACAACATCAGAACTTTTGCGGTTGGGCTTGAGCATAAGATCACACCAAGGCTTGATACGCAGTTGCGATTTTCAAGAGAGGAAATATGGCAGATTAAAAATTACAATTATAACGATAACAACCAGTTGTACAGTGATTATGATCTTCATTTTATTAAAGCGGGATTCCTATGGCAGCCATTTTCAAAATATCTAAGAACTCCGCAAGGTGATGTTTTACTGGAAAAAAAATTCCCGCAATTTACCGGTCAGTTAGAACAGGCAATGAAAATCCTGGATGGCAATTTTAACTTCACCAGAATTGGAATCAAAGCAGAGCATGAGATCTTAAGGCTTGATCAATCCAGAACCGAATTTATCCTGGAAGGTAATTATGCCGTGGGAGATCTACCTCTAACACATGCTTTCCACTCCTACCCTAATAATCCTAACAGATCCAGGATTTCACAAAGAATTTCGGTTGCTGGTCGTAACAGTTTTGAAACCATGTATTTTAATGAATTCTATTCAGACAGGCTGGTGATGCTTCACATGAGGCACCAGTTAAGACCGTTCAATATAAGTAAAGGCTTCAGACCAGAGCTTGTATTCATTTCAAGGCATGCTATTGGCGATTTCTCTCATATTGCTAAACATGAGGGCATAACTTTCAATACTCTTGAAAATGGTTTTTCTGAAGCAGGACTGGAGTTAAATAAATTATTTGGCGGCTTTGGACTTAGCACAGCCTATAGATATGGCGCATATCATCTACCTACTTTTAAAGAAAATTTCTCTCTCAAATTCACCTTACAGGTGCAGTTATAGCTTAAAGCTCGATTAATACATTAATAACAAAGTATTTAAATAGGGTTTTTTTACCTTTGCGCCGCTAATAGAAAGCCATGCAAAAGATCTTTAGCTTTGGATTCTGGAATTCCATCGCCCGCCTTATTTTACGAAACCGAATTGTGATCATCGTTCTCATACTGGTCGCAACCTACCTGCTTTCCACACAATGGAAAAACATGCAATTTTCGTATACCGAGGCTAATTTAATGCCAGACGATCACGAGGTAAACGTGAGTTATAACGACTTTTTGGAAAAGTTTGGTGAAGAGGGAAATCTTATTCTTCTAGGAGTACAGGATTCTGCTTTATTTACTCCTGAAAAGTTCAAAGCCTGGAATAAACTTACAGATACGCTACTTACATATCCTGAAGTTGACCAGATCATTTCTCCGGCAAGCCTTCAGGAACTTAAAAAGTTTGAAGATCCCAAAAGATTTGAAATGGTACCGGTTCTACTGGAAGAAGATCTGGATAGTGATATTCTCGCAGCTTTCGAAAACAAACTTTTTACGGCACTGCCTTTCTATGAGAATCTGGTTTATAGCTCACATTCCAATACTATACAATCTGCCTTGTATCTTAATAAAGAACTGGTAAACACTAAAGCGAGAAAGATTTTTGTACTGGAAGAACTTGAACCTCTTATTGCTGAATTTGAAGAACAACAGGGTATCGATGTCAGGGTTTCGGGAATGCCTTATATACGAACACTGAATGCACAAAACATAGTCGATGAAATCGGACTTTTTATTGGCGCAGCTTTGTTGGTCACATCCATAATATTCTTCTTTTTCTTTAGATCCATACGAGCCACCATTATTTCCATGGTTACTGTTTGTATTGGTGTTATGTGGGCCTTCGGATTTATTGGGCTTCTGCATTATGAGATCACGATTCTTACGGCACTAATTCCGCCTCTAATTATAGTAATAGGAATTCCAAACTGTATTTTCCTGATCAACAAGTATCAGCAGGAGATCAAAAAGCATGGAAACCAGGCGAAATCACTGCAAAGAGTGATCACCAAAGTTGGTAATGCTACATTAATGACCAATGTAACTACCGCATCTGGTTTTGCAACTTTCATTTTAACCGATAGTCAGCTTTTAAGAGAGTTTGGTGTGGTGGCATCTATCAACATCCTGGCAATCTTTGTTTTGAGTCTATTGATCATACCGGTTATATACTCCTACTTAAAACCACCGCGGGACAGACACCTGAAACATCTAAACACACGATGGATTGGCGGGTTTGTTGACTGGATGGAAAATATGGTAAGAAACCATAGAATTACTATCTACATATCTTCTCTGGGTCTACTGATTCTTAGTATCATCGGAATTTATACTATTAAGGTTTCAGGAAGTATTCTTGAAGATATGCCTCAGGAAACTCAATTCTATAAGGATGTAAAATTCTTTGAACGGGAATTTGATGGAGTGATGCCTTTGGAGATCATGATCGACACTAAAAGACCGAAAGGCGTATTGAAGCTTTCTACTTTAAAACGCATGAATGATCTTGAAAGTAAGATCGAAGAGATCCCTGAATTAAGCAAGCCATTATCGATCAACCGACTCGTAAAATACAGTAAGCAAGCGTATTACAACGGGAACCCTAAATATTACCAGTTGCCAACATCACAGGAGCGAAACTTCATTATGCCCTATGCTAAAGGTCTTTCTTCTTCGGAAGGAATTATGCAGAGCTACGTGGATTCTACTGGACAATATGCTCGTATTACAACATTCATGAAGGATGTAGGTACCGAGAAGATGGAAGAGATCGAAAATGACCTTTTACCAGAAATAGAAAAGATCTTTCCATCTGAAAGATATGAGGTGTCACTTACCGGAAAGGCGCTGCTTTTTCAGAAAGGAACAAGTTACCTGGTTAGAAATTTAATAATTTCGTTAGGACTCGCTATACTTCTTATTGCAGGTTTAATGGCCTGGATGTTCAGAAGTTTCAGGATGATATTGATCTCTCTTGTACCAAACTTACTTCCTTTGATCGTTACTGCTGGAGTGATGGGCTTTCTTGGAGTTCCTATAAAACCCTCAACGATCCTGGTTTTTAGTATTGCTTTTGGGATCTCCGTAGATGATACCATTCATTTTCTGGCAAAATACAGGCAGGAATTAAAAGCCAATGACTGGAAGATCAAGCGCTCTGTTTATGCCGCACTAAGAGAAACTGGCGTAAGCATGTTCTATACGTCGATCGTTCTTTTCTTTGGATTTTCAGTATTCATGATCAGTAGTTTTGGAGGAACGGTGGCCCTTGGCGGACTGGTTTCGGCCACTTTATTGTTTGCGATGCTAGCGAACTTACTACTACTACCTTCACTTCTGCTTTCACTGGAAAGAAGTATCGCCAACAAAGAAACTTTAAAGGAACCGGCGATGCGTATTTTTGAGACTGAAGAAGAGGAGGCCAATCGAGATCAGCAAAACAATTAAAATAATATATAAAACAGCCTGCTTGCTAAGCTTCAGGCGAAAAACTATCTTTGTTTTTTCTAAATTTCAACTAAATGATACAAGCAAAAGTCGCTCAAATACTTGAAAGCGATCAGTTTTTACAGGAACACCATGTCAAGGGATGGGTACGCTCTTTCCGTAGTAATCGTTTTATTGCGCTTAACGATGGTTCTACTTTGAAAAACCTGCAATGCGTTATCGATTTTGAAAATACCGATGAGGAAACCATCAATCGTATAAACGTAGGTGCAGCTATATCTGTTAAAGGAACTTTGAAGGAGAGTCTTGGCAGTCAGCAACGTGTTGAAATTGAAGTTTCAGAAATTCAAATTCTGGGGGATGCGAATCCTGAAGAAGTGAAACTTACCATTCTATCGCCAAAGAAGCATAGTATGGAGAAACTACGTGAACAGGCGCATTTACGCGTACGTACGAATACTTTTGGCGCGATCATGCGTGTGCGAAGCAAACTGTCTTTCGCAGTACACAAATATTTCCAGGAAAAGAACTTCTACCACGTTCACACCCCAATCATTACGGGTAGTGATGCTGAAGGTGCTGGAGAAATGTTTCGCGTGTCTTCGCTGGATATGAAAAATCCTCCAAAAAATGAGGATGGCAGCATTAATTATAAGGAAGACTTCTTCGGAAAAGAAACTAACCTGACGGTTTCCGGACAACTCGAAGCTGAGACCTTTGCACTTGGTTTGGGGCAGGTTTATACTTTTGGCCCAACTTTTAGAGCCGAAAACTCGAATACTTCCCGACATTTAGCTGAATTCTGGATGATCGAGCCAGAAGTGGCTTTCTGTGATCTGGATCAAAATATGGATTTGGCTGAAAATTTCATTAAATACGTAATTAGATACGTGATGGAACACTCTAAAGATGACCTGGAATTTCTTGCTGAAAGACAGGAAAAAGAAGATCAGCTGAAGCCAAAAGCTGAAAGAAGCGATATGGGTCTTATGGAGAAGCTCAACTTTGTGCTGGAAAACAATTTCAAAAGAGTTAGTTATACCGAAGCTATCGAGATCCTGAAGAATTCTAAGCCAAACAAGAAGAAGAAATTTAATTATATAATCGAGGAATGGGGTGCAGATCTTCAAAGTGAGCATGAACGTTATCTTGTTGAGAAACATTTTAAAACACCGGTAATTCTTTTCGATTATCCGGCGAAGATCAAAGCATTCTACATGCGTTTGAACGAAGACGGAAAAACAGTAAGAGCGATGGACATTCTATTCCCTGGAATTGGGGAGATCGTGGGAGGAAGCCAGCGTGAAGAACGTTTGGATGTGCTTAAAGAGAAAATGAAAGAATTGAACATTCCGGAAGAAGAACTATGGTGGTATCTTGACACCCGTAAGTTCGGAACCTGCGTTCATAGCGGATTTGGACTTGGTTTTGAAAGACTTGTTCAGTTCACTACCGGAATGGGTAATATTAGAGATGTAATCCCTTTTCCAAGAACACCGCAAAATGCAGAATTTTAAGATTGAATATTATAGCATCGCATACAGTTCCTGCAATCGAACATAAGATCCGGTTGCAGGAGTATGCGATTTCTATTTTCCCACAAGTAAATAGCCGGTCGGCACTAAAAAAAGCGATCGCAAAGAAACTTGTCTTATTGGATGGAGAAAAAGCAACCACTGCAGACTGGATCCACCCGGGACAGAAGATCGAACTTCTTGAAAATGAAATTCAGCGAAGAGAGATCTTCAAATTTACACTTGAAATACTATATGAAGATGAATATCTTGCTGTAGTGCACAAACCTTCAGGTATTCCTACCAACGGCAATTATTTTCGAACATTGGAAAATGCGCTTCCGTATAATTTATCTGTATCAAATTTAGAGGATGCTTTAAGATATCCGGTTCCTGTTCACAGACTGGATAATCCTACCGCCGGTATTATTCTTGTTGCCAAAACCAGGAAAGTACAGCAAGCATTACACAGCTCTTTCGAAAATCAATCCATCCATAAAACTTATTATGCGGTGGTGCACGGGCAGCTACAAAACGCGTTAACACAGAATGCAAGCATAGACAGTAAAGCTGCTACGACTATTTTAGAACCAATTGATAATTTTAAAATTGAGGATGAAGTTTTTTCTATGGTGAAAGCCAAACCCATTACAGGTCGTACGCACCAGATCCGCATCCATCTAAGCAAAATGGCTTTACCCATTGTGGGAGATGCAATTTATGGAATCGAAGAAAGGTATTTTCAGAATAAGAATTTGTATCTATTTAGCTCCGGAATTAGTTTTGAGCATCCTATTACTTCGGAAGAAATGAAGTTTGAGTTAAAGCTTCCGAAGAGGTTTAGAAACCTATACCGTCATAAGCTGTCTTAACAAAAATTTACCACGAACATAGTTCGTGCCAAAGCCAACTTGGATCGATTTTTCCTTATTTTTGTTAGACAAGCACTCTTTTATGCTAAAACAACAATTAAATTTTAAACTATCTCAGAAGCTCTCTCCGCAACAAATCCAGTTGATGAAGCTTATTCAATTGCCTACCCAGGCTTTTGAGCAGCGAATCAAGCAGGAAATGGAAGAGAACCCGGCGCTGGAGGATGGAAAGGAAGATCGTGTCGACGAATATGATGATATAGGAAATGATAATTCAGACGATGAATACGATACCGATAGTGAAAGTATTGAGACTGAAATAGACGTTGATGAATATCTGAGTGATGATGAAATTCCAAGTTATCGCCTAAATGCTAATAATTACAGTGCAGATGATGAAGACAAGCAGGTGCCTTATGCCGCTGGAACTTCATTTACACAACATTTGAAAACTCAGTTAAGCACGATAAGACTGGATGATATTGAGCAGGATATCGCAGAATTCCTGGTGGGAAGTGTGGACGAAAGCGGATATATAAGAAGAAGCATTCAGGATATTGTAGATGATCTTGCATTTACCCAGAATATTTATACAGACGAGGAAACGGTTGAAAAAGTACTTAAAAAAGTTCAACGTCTGGATCCGGCTGGTGTTGGTGCGCGTAGTCTTGAAGAATGTTTGATCATTCAGCTAAACCGCAGAGAATCTACAAGACAGGTGGAACTAGCCAAAGATCTATTGGAACGCTCTTTTGATCATTTTAGCAAAAAACACTACAACAAACTTCTTACCCGTCACGATATAAGCGAAGACGACCTTCGTGAAGCTATAGATGTGATTGAACATTTAAATCCTAAGCCTGGTGGTGCCTATTCTGGAAATACGAGAATGGTAGAGCATGTGATACCAGATTTTACCATCAAAATAGAAGATGGTGATCTACAGTTGAGCCTTAATGGAAGAAACGCTCCTGAAATGCATATCTCAAGGGATTACAGTAACATGCTTAAAGGTTATAAAGAATCAAAGGAAAAGACAAAGGCTCAGAAGGATGCTGTCATGTTCATTAAGCAAAAACTTGATGCCGCAAAATGGTTTATTGAAGCGATTAAGCAAAGGCAGCAAACGCTTATGGTTACCATGAGTTCGATCATGAATTACCAGAAAGAATATTTCCTCACCGGTGATGAGCGAAATCTAAGACCCATGATTCTTAAAGATATTGCCGATGAAATTGAGATGGATGTATCTACAGTTTCAAGAGTGGCGAATTCCAAATATGTTGATACTCCTTATGGGACCAAACTCATTAAAGAGTTCTTCTCGGAATCGATGACAAACGATCAGGGTGAAGAAGTGTCCACTAGAGAAATTAAGAAGATCCTGGAAATGTCTATTGAGGAAGAAGATAAAAGGAAGCCTCTTACAGACGAGAAGCTCGCAAAGGTCTTAAAAAGTAAAGGATATCCTATCGCCAGAAGAACGGTTGCGAAATATCGCGAACAACTGGATATTCCTGTAGCAAGACTGCGAAAAGAGATCTAATGAAAATCCTACTTAGACTCTCCTCCTACGTATTCCATCCTTTGTGGATGCCATTTTTTGGAAGTCTGTTTTACTTTATTTTTATACCAAGGTATTTTCCAGACGAGATTGTGAAGGCCAAATTAATGGCTATAGCAATTATTACCATATTCATCCCGGTAGTGTTCTATTTTTTACTGAAGAATCTTGGAAAGGCGGAGTCGGTTTTTCTTGAGAAGGTTGAAGAAAGGCGATGGCCGCTCTTTTTCTTTTGTCTGTTAATCCTGATGGTTTTACATCAAATCTTAAACTTCTATAATTATCCTGGGCTGTATTATTACTTCGCAGGGATACTAATTTCAACATTATTAGCATATACTTTAAGCTGGTTCAGGCTTAAAGTTAGTTTGCATATGATGGGGATTACAGGACTTTTAATGTTTGTTACAGGCTTTTGTATTTACTTTCACCTTTATTATATCTATACCTTGGCTTTTCTTATCATCGCCTGCGGACTCACAGCATCATCGAGGCTTTATTTCCAAGCTCATACAAGCTCAGAGTTATGGTTTGGAAGTCTTTTGGGTCTAGGTCCGCAATTGCTCCTCTTCAACCTGTGGTTTACAGAATATAGAATGTCAGACCTATTTTTAAGGTAGACACATCTAAAGATTCATTTTGAAGTGATGCATCCTTGAAAAAAGGGATCAATGAATAGTAGAAATGAAAGTTGAAAGTATTGTAACCAAAGGTAAAAGTTGCTCCAGCCCTGAATTTATTTAATTCTGAAAGATCATTGATAAGACTTTGTTCTGCGTCATCTTTATAGTTACTTCTGAAGTTATAAATATACCCTAAACGGACTCCGGAATATATCCTCCAGAACTTATAAGATTCTGCTGTTGAAGTACGCCATCTAAACTCCAGCGGCATTTCGAACTGCTGCGTCGTATAACGATTGGTTTCGTAATCTATGCCCTGCAATGATTGAAATTCTGTAACTCCAGATGCAGACTTCGTGATACGCAAATTCTGACCATAACTATCAATTCCCCATCCAAACCCTAGACCTAGAGCTACGTTTCTACGTTCATTTAAAGGCATATCTCGTATCACTCCAAGGTTTATACCTCCGGAGAAACTTTCCTGGGAAATAGCTTCAGGTTTATTAGTGATAAGGTTGAAACTAAAACCAACGTAGAATTGATCTTCTCTATAAAGACTGTCAATTGTGAAAGGTACTGAATCCGGGATCTTGTACTGTCGCTCATCTTCCTGCGCAAAAGAAACTGCGGGAAATAGTAGTATTAAGCTAAGAATGATCAGGTTGATCCTCATGGTTTCAAATATGCTGTAAATATAAAAAACATCCTGCCTGGTATTACCCGGACAGGATGCTTTCTATAATAAAATTGAAAAGATATTAGTTTACGTTTCTATCCGCTTCTCCCTTTTTGGTAGTGTAGTTGATTTTCAACGCTTCTGCTTTTCTTAGTTCCTGCTTGATATCAGATACAAGTCCCATATTGGTTTCTTCATCTACTTTTAAAGCAGTTGTAAGATATGGAATCAGTTCTTCACGCTTAGATTCTCTTTCAGCATAGATAAATTTCTGCACTTCTTCAACACTAGCGAACTTATCATTCAATTGAATTCTAGCTTCGTTCCCATACTTAGCCTGGTATCTCTGGCTTGGTTTCCCAGCATAGATGTACATGATCAAATCCTTCTTATCCAGTTTCTCAACCTGGTCTGCGAACGGTAAATTGTTTTGAATCATTAAAGTATTCTGACGCATCACAGTTGCAACCATAAAGAAGAACAATAGCATAAAAACGATATCAGGTAAAGATGCCGTGTTTACAGCAGGCAAATCTCCAGATTTCTTCTTTTTAAACTTTGACATAATTTAAGTCGTTTTCTTTAGTTAAGTTCTAACTCGTTGGTTCGGCTTCAGATAATTTCTGAGGAATCATATCAGATATTACATCGATCTTCTCCTTCAAAGCCTCTTTGTCACCAGTATATCTCGGATCGTTGTAATCACTCTCCATCTTCGTGAAAGTCGTCCCATACATTCTCTGAGCTTCGCGATCTCTAAGCTGATTATAAGCAGCTACAAGTTCGTTCTGTACAGCGATATAGGTTCCGTATTCCGTTCCACGGTTATTGACCAAAGAAATAATAGCTTTTTGTGGATTTACTGAAGATCCAGGATCTTTAGCTCCCTGGCAGAAACTACAGGCTTCATCACCTTCACCACCACCATTATCAAGAAATTCAACAGCTGCCTCACGCAGTTCTCCAATTTCCATGCTCTCATCTTCAACCAGCAGCTCGTTATTACTGTTCACAAGCACCGTAAAGATGTTTCGTTGTTTAATAACCGGAGGATCCTGCTCTTCAGGTTGCCATGGCGGTAATTTCCTGCTAATCCCGCTATCTGTCTCAATGGTAGTTGTTACCAGGAAGAAGATAAGAAGTAAGAAGGCGATATCTGCCATAGACCCGGCGTTCACTTCCGGTGCTGATCTCTTTGCCATATTATTTAGCTAATTTTTTTATTCCAGAGAATACCATTGCAGCAATCGCAATTCCTGCAAGTATATAGAAGGTAATTAATCCTGCGCCCACCCAGTGATCACCAGATGCAGACAGCATAGTACCATCTTTCAATTGAGTTGCCTCACCGTCGCTTAGTACATAAGCTACGATAATGATCACTGCAAAAGATCCCACGGCAATAATTGTGTTCTTAATATTTCCTCTGAATAAACCTACGATCACAAAGATAGCAACCAATACAACGATTACTGCAAGAACCAGGTATGCGATCCACATGAAAGGGTCTAAGTGACTCCCCTGTAGGTCTGCCGAGGCTTTTATAGCATCGTCACCGGTCGCGATAATTCTTCCCAGAAGAATTAACCCAATCACACCGATCACGAGTGCCAGATATTTTAATACTTTATGTAAGGTCATAATTTACGTTGTCTTAGATTCGTTTTTTATTCTTGTAAGCTACCAACATATCGATAAGAAGAATAGATGCATCTTCCATATCGTTTACAATGCTATCAATCTTAGCAATGATGTAGTTGTAGAAAATCTGAAGAATAATCGCAACGATCAAACCAAATACAGTTGTAAGAAGTGCTACTTTAATACCACCTGCTACAAGTGAAGGCTGCATATCTCCAGCTGCTTCAATACGGTCAAACGCCTGAATCATCCCGATTACAGTACCCATGAAACCAAGCATTGGTGCAAGTGCAATAAATAAAGATACCCAAGAAACATTCTTCTCAAGTTGTCCCATTTGAACACCACCGTAAGCAACTACTGCCTTCTCAGCAGCTTCGATACTTTCGTCTGCTCTGTCAAGACCCTGGTAGTAAATTGAGGCAACAGGTCCCTTTGTATTTCTACAAACTTCCTTAGCTGCTTCTACTCCACCACTATGAAGTGCATCCTCAACATTTTGAGCCAACTTCTTAGTATTCGTTGTAGATAGGTTTAAAAAGATAATTCTCTCAATGGCAATTGCCAGACCAAGAATTAAACACAAAAGTACGATTCCCATAAAACCTGGACCACCTTCGATGAAACGTTTCTTAAGCTCCTGGTGAAAACCAAGTTCTTCTTCTTCCAGATCATCACCGGCCATTGCTTCTTCGTCATCCTGTACAAAGCTCACAATCGTTCCTGGCAAATTATTCGTACCGTTAGCCGCCTGTAGATTATAGGTTCCAAGAACCGTAATCGCGGCGATTACCAAAATAGAAAATAATCTTTTCATTACTGTTTGTCTTAATTTAATTAGTTAAAGGTTAAAGATATAAATTATTTTTAATAAACACTTAGCAGAGAGGAAGGGATTCGAACCCTCGATACGCTTGTGACGTATACACACTTTCCAGGCGTGCGCCTTCGACCACTCGGCCACCTCTCTGTATTTGTTAGGCTCGGCAAATAACGAAAAAAATAATTACCCGTCAAGAAACCCGCCATTAATTTTAAGACATTTCACCTCGAAGTGAGGTTTCGAAGATCGTTTTGAAAACTTTTGGAGATAAGTCTTTACCTATCAGGTACATTAGTTTACTTACCGCAGCCTCGGTAGTGATATCCTTTCCGGAAACTACCCCTACTTTCTTAAGACCTACACTGGTTTCATACTGCCCCATGTTAACACTTCCGGCTACGCATTGCGTTACATTGACCACAAAAAGCCCTTCTTTTATCTTCTTCCGAAGAAGTTCGAGAAACCAGGATGAATTTGGTGCATTCCCACTACCATAAGTCTCTAACACCACTCCTTTTAGTCCAGGTTTAGCCAGAATATGCTCCACCGTACTCTCGCTTATTCCCGGGAACATTTTTAATACGAGTATATTATCGTCAAAACCTGTATGTAATTTTGTTTTCTGCTTTCTATTAGGAGCCCAAAGCGCCTTGTAATTGACCGAAAGATAAACACCAGACTCTGCCAGAGCAGGATGATTCATAGAAGAAAAAGCCTGAAAATGCTCGGCATTGATCTTCGTAGTTCTGTTCGCCCGGTATAATTTGTATTCAAAATAAAGTCCGACTTCAGAAATAACCGGCTTTCCATTTTTTCTTAAACCTGCAACCTGAATACTTGTAATAAGGTTTTCCTTTGCATCTGTTCGCAGATCCCCAATAGGTAACTGCGAACCAGTAAAAATGATTGGTTTCGTTAGATTTTCGAACATAAAACTAAGGGCGGAAGCCGTATACGACATCGTATCGCTACCATGCAGAACCACAAATCCATCATAATCATCGAATCGTTCATGGATCACATTCGCGATCTTGACCCAGTATTCGGGATTCATATTAGAAGAGTCGATAGGATCACCAAATGTCATGGTTTCGATCTCATGCTCAAGGATCTTCAATTCCGGAATATTATGCAAAAGCTCATCAAAATTGAAAGCTTTTAATGCACCAGTCTCATAATCTTTGATCATCCCAATGGTACCACCGGTATAAACAAGTAGTATCTTGGAATTATCCTTCATTAAGTCCCAGTTTATTAATTACAGGATTCGCGTACATTAACAGGTAACTATTCAAAGCCAGCGGATTTTTGATATCCACCCGCCTGCTCACTCTGCGATCAAACTGTCTTTTTTCCTTTTCTGTGTATTTATCTGTAAATCGCTCTTCGTTTCTTAGCAGATCACAGGCTATATAGTTCGATGGCCATAACTTATAATTTTTATGGATCGCTTTATCAATGAGTTTGGAAACTGCCTGAAGCTGATCATTGACTGAAAGATTCTGCTTACGAATATAATCGAGGTCTTCCGTAGTGATCACTTTGCCCGCATTCAAGCGTATTCTACCTTTCTGTCCCATCGCGCCCTGCATGATACTGTTAAAGTCTTCATTTGCGCTTTTCTTATATTCTTCCTGCATCCTTTTTGCCAATACTTCCGGCATTTTAAGCATATCTGTAGGATCAAATTCATAAGAAATGGAAACCGGTACTATTTTGATCTTGGCAAGGTAATCGAGAAGGTCCAGGTCACCCTTGGCCATCCCGATCATCTTGAGAACGCCCTGCTGAGTCACATCATTACCGTCTTTGGTTCGTCCTTCTCTTTGCGCCATCCAGATCGATCTTGAATCTTCGAGTAATCCTCTTGTATATTCTGAAAGGCGCATGGAACTTTTTAGCATCTCACGCGGACTCTGATTTCGAAGGACCAAAAAATTACGATTCAACTTTGCCAGGGCAGCCAGGAAAGGTTTCTGTACCAGGTTATCACCAATAGCTGAAGCAGTCATGACCAGGTCATGATTATACAGCGTATAATTAAGTAATGAAGTATCTAAAAGAATATCCCTGTGATTGGAAATATAGAAGTATGATTCTTCCTGATCAAGTTTGTCGAAACCACGGTCACTAAGACCCTCACTGGTTTTCTCCAGAACTTTCTCTACACTATAGTAAATCACCTTGCTTTGAAAATCCCTAATAGAATAACAATCTGCGAGTATGGTCCTTATCTCGTCATATTCCAGATCGGGAAAGGTAAATTGCAGAAGCGCTTTTACCATAGGGTGTTTCACATACTGCTGCAAAGCAGGATTTACCTCTTCATCGTCGTAAAAACGTATATCATCAAAATTTTGCACCTATCTCTAATATTAGTTCAACAAATGAACAAAATTTATGTTTAACAGCTTTAGATTCCAAAGACTTCCTTTGAGTTTTTGGTAGTTACCTCAGCAATAGTCTCCACTGGGAGTTCATATAATTCAGCTAATTTCTCGGCAACCTTTATTATATAGACAGGATCATTTCTTTTTCCGCGGAAAGGTTTAGGAGCCAGGTATGGAGCATCTGTCTCAAGAACGATCTGCTCTAGCGGAATTTGAGCCATGAATTTGTCGATTCCACCGTTTTTGAAAGTGACCACTCCTCCAATGCCGAGTTTCATATTATAAGAAAGTGCCTTTTGCGCCTGCTCAAAATTCCCAGTGAAGCAATGAAAGATTCCAAAAAGATCATCACCTTTTTCTTCTTCTAATACTGAAAATACCTCATCAAAGGCATTACGACAATGAATAACTATTGGAAGTTTATACTTTTTTGCAAGCTGTATCTGTCTTCTAAATGCGTCCTGCTGAATTTCCAGTGTAGATTTATCCCAATACAGATCGATTCCAATTTCACCTACAGCGTAAAATTCACGCTTTGCAAGTTCCTCTTCCACATGCTTTAATTCATCTTCATAATTCTCCTGCACATGAGTAGGATGTAATCCCATCATCAAAAATATGTTATCTGGAAATGCTTTTTCCAGCTCATACATACTTTGGGTAGTTTCTGAATCTATCGCCGGAATGAAAAAACGGGTCACATTTTGAGCGATGGCATCCTGAATAAGTTGTTGCCGATCGCCATCAAATGAGTCACTATATAAATGAGTGTGCGTATCTGTAACTGTCATATCGCAAAAGTAAGATATGCAACACAATCATAAAACCAATTTAGCTGAAGTTCTTGTTACCGAAAGGTTTTTATACTGAAACCGAATGCTTTTCAGCGATCTTCCCGGCGAGATAAGCAGCATCTTTCTTGATTCCGCCCAGGGTTGCAGAACCTCTGGTATGAAGCCAGGGCAGACCTATAAAATAAAGACCTTCCATATTACTTACTCCGCGATAATGTTCAGGATAGCCGTTTTTTGCCAGTTCCAGTCCTTCGATCCATTCAAAATTTGGTCGGTAACCAGTAGCCCAGACGATATTCTTTATATCCCGAAGTTCTTCCTTCTCGGTAAGAATACGTTCGTTTTCAGCATCTTTCGTTTTACCCACAGCGCTAACATTTTCTCTGGCCAGAATCCCTTTTACGTCTGTTCCAATTACGGGTTGCCGCGAATTACTGATCTTTTTTCCCAGCCATGTATCTCTACTGAAGCTTAAAAAACCAGATTTTGTAAACCACCACCATAATGTTTTACCCAATATTTCCTGCGGAAGTACTTTTACATCTGTAGTTCCTGAAAAATAGGTTTTACGATTACTTTCAGAGATTTCATCGAGGATCTGAAATCCGCTATCTCCGGCTCCTACCACCATCGCAGGACCTGCCTGTAACTGGTCTGGATTCTTATAATAGTTGCTATGAATCTGAAAAACTTCAGAAGATATCTTTTTAGAGAAAGCTGGTGTATAGGGAATATGAAATGGCCCGGTAGCAATAACTACATTTCTGGCTTTTAGATCACCTTGCGGCGACTTCAGCAGAAAATGATCATTTACTCGGGTGATTTTTTGAATATAAGTTTCTAACTGAACCGGAATATCAAACTTCTGCACGTATTTTTTAAAGTACCCAGCTACTTCAGTTTTAGATGGATAATGTCCTTTTTCGGCTGGAAATTCCATCCCGGGCATATTATTAAATTCAGAAGGAGTAAAAAGAGTAAGAGAATCCCATCGATTCATCCAGGAAGCACCAATTTCGTCTTCTTTATCCACTACCAGGAAGTTATGACCCTGTTGTTTTAGATAATACGCCATGGCCAAACCTGCCTGTGCCGCTCCTACCACGATAAAATCCAACATCATTTAACTTTTTTGCAAAAGTACGCTTATTTAAAGGTTTCTGAAAATCAGATCTTTCAGAATATAAGCTCCTTATAACTCCAGAATTGGTAAAGGAAGAGGATAAGAAATGCAAAGGTGACGATGAATTCCATAAAGCTTGAAGCCAGCAGACCAAGAAAAGAACCGAAAGCAGCCTTTCCAGCGGTCCTGGAATCAGATTTATTTAGAATTTCTCCAATGAAAGCACCTACAAAGGGACAAATAAGAATTGCGAATGGGAATGGAGCAAAGATCCCAATGATCAAACCTATAGTCGCACCGATCATTCCTTTGCGGCTTCCTCCAAATTTCTTGGTTCCCATTGCTGGAATGGCAAAATTCAGAATATAAAAAAGGATGGCAACAAAAAGCGTGATTCCAAGGAAAACGTAATTCACTCCTACTCCTGGAATAAGGAAAAATATAAGCAGCCCAATCCAGCTCAAAGGCACTCCGGGCAAGACCGGCAGAAAACTTCCCAGGATTCCCAGGATCATAAAAATCGCTGCCACACTTAACAATACTATCTCCATACTATTTCTTTTTCTGAACGAAGATAATCAACTTAATTTCATTTTTTAACTAAATAATTAGTTCAAACTAAAAGATTAGTTCTATATTAGCTTTAACTTATTCATTTACCATGAAACAATTGACCAAAGCAGAGGAAGAGATCATGCAGATTCTCTGGTGTTTAAAAGAATCTAACGTAAACGGAATCATTGATGAAATGCCCGAGCCCAAACCGGCTTACAATACGGTTTCGACGATCGTAAGAATCCTGGAGAATAAGGAATTTGTGGATCATAGAAAAAAAGGAAAAGGTTACATCTATTTTCCGAAAGTTGAAAAAGAGACCTATAGCAACCAGAGCATCAACCAATTGATGAACAATTATTTTAACGGTTCATTTCAAAGTATGGTTAGCTTTTTTATGAAAAAGAACGAGATGAAATCAACAGATCTCGAAGCAATTTTAAAAGAAATCAATAAAGATAATTAGTGATGGAACATTATATCATCCAGGTAATTTTATTCCAGCTGGCATTTTTCGTGATCTACGAAGTATTGCTGGAAAAAGAAACCTTTTTTAAACTTAACCGTGCGTACTTAATTGCCACTCCTATTCTGTCGTTTCTAATACCATTTATTAAAATTGGGAGCTTACAGCAAAGTGCACCAGCACGCGTCATGCAACAATTCAGTGATCAAACAATGATCTTAATGCCCGAGATTATGATTGGTGGAACCTCGAACGTCGCATCTACGAATCCTGTTCAGGCAGATCTATCGTTCAACTGGTTGTCCTGGTTATATCTTGCAGGGGTAGTCATTAGTTTAAGCATATTTATTTTCAAGCTTATTAAACTTCAGAAGATCGCTCGAAAAAGTAAAATTCTTCATGCTCGCTATTACGAGCTAAGAGAGGTTCCAAATTCTGATACTGCTTTCACCTATTTCAACAAATTATACATAGGCGACCAGATTTCAGAAAAAGATCGACAGCATATCATCACTCATGAACTGGTGCACCTGCACGATCATCACGGTTTTGATTTGATGGTTTTCGAGTTATTGAAAATCCTGTTCTGGTTCAATCCGCTTATCTATATTTTCCAGTCACGTCTGGCCACGCTTCATGAGTATATTGCTGATAGTACCACCGTTCAGAAATCGGGAAAAAAGCAATATTTCGAACAGTTGCTAAATACCGCCTTCGGAACAGAAAACTTTTCATTCACCAATCAATTTTTTAGTCATTCATTAATCAAAAAACGAATCATTATGTTACAGAAAAATCAATCATCCAACATTTCAAAATTCAAGTTTTTACTCATCGTTCCCATGCTAATGCTAATGCTCACTTATGTAGCATGCTCCGATGATAATTCACCAGAACAATTGACAACTGCAGACGTAAAGGGCGCTTCTGATGAGGAATTAAAACAATCTCTACGGGATGAACTTAAAATTATGCAGGAAGAAGGTGTTGAATTTTTCGAAATTGCTGATGCATTTATGATAGAAAAGGAAAAACACGTTAAGTCCAAGGAAGCATTTTATCGATTTCAGGTTTACCTAGAGATGATACACCAGAATGCCATGGAAAGATCAATGAGAGATGGCACATATAATAAAGAAGAAGATAAGGAATGGCAGAATCGAATGAATCAAACCTATGATGAATATGTCGCCTACAGAAAAAGTCAGCCGGTAGAAATTGAAGTAGTAGAAGATAACAGTGCATATGATAATGCTTCCGAAGTACCATTTGCCGTAATCGATAAAGTTCCTGCCTTTCAGGAATGTGACCAGTGGGTGGATGACGCCAGAAAAAACTGTACTTCTTCTGAAATTTCAAAATTCGTCAACAAGAATTTCAATACTTCCCTGGGAAAGGAATTAGGACTTGAAGGAATAAATCGTGTTATCGTTCAATTCAGAATTGATGAAAACGGACAGGTTCAGGATATTAGGTCAAGAGCTCCGCATCCGAGATTAGAAGAGGAAGCTAAAAGAGTAATTTCTGAACTTCCATCATTTATTCCTGGAGAACAAAATGGTCGTGCCGTAAGTGTCATGTATAGTTTACCAATCGCATTTAAGGTCCAATAATAAATTCAAAAACAAGATTATGAGAATCAATAAAATTAAAAATCTACTTAGCCTCTTTGTATTGCTAATTTCTTTTTCAGGCTTCAGCCAGGATATGGCTACACCCTTTGCGGTGGCAGATAAAACACCGGTTTATCCTGGATGTGAATCGCTAACAGGCAACGATCAGAAAGATTGCACGGTGGAGCGAATCACCAATCATGTCAACAAAAATTTCAACACCGCTTTGGGAAAGGAATTGAATCTTAGCGGTCGCCAACGTATCGTCGTGAAATTTGTGATAGGACAGGACGGTAAAATTAGAGAGGTTGAATCAAGATCTCTGGCAAAAGAGGCTGAAGTAAGAGCCAGCCTGCAAGCTGAAGCCACTCGCGTGATATATTCATTACCGAAGATGCAAGCGGGTGAATTTGAAGGTGAGAAAGTCGCGATCGCCTATGCTTTACCCATAGAATTTGCTACGCCTCAAAAAGAAAATAAGAACGGATAATATTCAATAATTTGAAATTTTTACTAGCCCTGATTCTTACAATAATTGTCCTGCTGCCAACCTATGCGCAGCAGGACATTTTAAATAATGCTGATAGTCTTGCAGCCGTCGGCAATCGTGAAGAAGCCATTCAATTGCTAACAGACCTGCCTGATAAAGATGCTAAAGTTCTATTGAAACTGGCGAAATTTCAGCAGTCGGAAGGAAATATCAAAGCTGCACTTGAGAATTACAAACAGGTAACACAACAACATCCTGAGAAGGTTTTAACGATGCAGGACTATGGAGAACTTTTACTTGAGAATGGACAATTAGATCTGGCAGATAGCATCTTCAGTAATTTAAAAGAAAGATATCCTGAAAATGCTGGCTTTACCTATAGATTAGGGCTTACCAAAGAGAAGCGCAAACTGGATACCCTGGCTAATCGTTTATTTTTTGAAACCGTTAGTTATGATTTTTCACATCAAGGTGCATTATATAAAACAAGTAAATATCAATTAGCTCGCGGTAGAAAACATGAAGCGATTGTACTTGCAAAGGCTGGTTTAAAAAAACGTCCAAAAAATGTAAGTCTTTTATCTATTCTGGGGCAAGCCTATATGTCTACTTTTCAGTTTGACAAGGCGATACCGGCGTTTAATACGATCGTGGAAGAAGGTGAAGCTTCAGAATTTGTACTGGAAAAGCTCGCAAAAGCCTATCGTATGACTAACCAGTTACCAAAAGCTTTGGAAACATATAAGAAAATGCTGGAAATTAATGACATGAATAGCGCTGCGCATTCTAACATTGGTGTCATTCTCATGGAGATGGACAAACATAAGGAGGCGAGAGAACATTTCTACAATGCCCTTTTTATAAAAAATCCCAGAGTTGACAAAGAATTTTTAAATCTTGGACTTGCTTCAAAGGAACTCGAAGATTTTAAAGAGGCCTACCGATTTTTCAAATTTGCGATCGAAGAAAATGAAGAGAACGAAAGAGCTTTGCTGGAACTGGCTCTTACTGCCGACAGGTATTTTGAAGATAAAAAATCTGTTGCTGAACATTACCAGCGATACCTTGACAGGTATGCCGGAAATGGGAATGCTACAATGATCGAAATAGCGAAATACAGGTTGAGTGAGCTTAAAAAAGAGGAGCATTTTTCGGAATAGCAGATAATTTTCCTAACCTGCTAGATTTCACTATTTTTGGAATCCGAAAGCTAACTTTTAATGAAGAAGATATTATTCGCAGTTGCCATTTCAGTTCTGTGCTCCTGTAATTTCGAAACCAGGAAAATTTCTTCTGAAGAGGTTCTGGAGCAGGAATCACGCACGTTGAACTGGAAAGAAGTGGATGAATATCCCGCTTTCGAAGATTGCCAGAATCTCACCGATCTTGCCGAAGCTAAAGATTGCTTCGCCCGCCAGGTCTCCACGACAATTTATAGCCACCTGGCAAGTCAGCAACCTGTAGTGACCAAAAGCATTGATGATACGCTTTTTATATACCTGGAAATCGACAAGAACGGGAAACCGCAAGTTGAATCCATAGAAGTTGATACCACGGTGACCAACCAATTACCAGATATTAAGAACTGGATCAGGCAAAGTATCGATTCTTTACCTGAAATTTATCCCGCCAGTAAAAGAGGAATTCCTGTATCTACTGTGTTTAAAATGCCAGTAGTTGTAAAAGCCGAATAAATCTATTTTCGGTAGTCTCTTCCTTTCCACTTAAAACCTACGAATAGGGAAGTCAGCGCAATTCCTGCAGAAAACAAAGGGTAGGCGATACTACTCCAGGCGTAACTTCGCATGCTTGCCTTCCTATCAAAGAAAACCGCAGCTTTATAGATCAACATAAAATCCAGATTAAACTTTATAAGAAATGCAATCATAAGCCACTGAAGATAGCTGGCGTCGAACAGGCAAAGCACCAATCCTATGATCATTGCAGCATTCATTAGAAACACGGTCAAAGCAGCAAACCTGGCAAAACTATCTTTGTAGCCGGCAGATTTTGCTGCCCAGCGTAAACGTTGCTGTAAAAAGCTTCGAAGATCTTTCTGCGCTGCGGTTGTTACGATCATATTAGTGCTTCTTATAAAATCGATCTTTCTTTCGTGTTCTTTAAATTGCTGAAGTAAAAAAACATCATCACCACCTGCAAAGTTGCTGGACTGCTTATAACCTCCAACTTCCTGGAACCCTGTTTTCTTAAAACATAGATTTGCTGCATTACATATAAACGGTTTTCCCAATCCAAAAGCACCGACTGTAGTAGCTTGCAAACTCATAAAGTCAATAAGATCAAATTTTCGGAATAGTGGATCTTTAGGATGAACTTGGTCCAGTATTACCGGAGCAGCAATAAGATCTGAATTTTCGGACTCAATCTGAGCATCAAATCCCTGTAACCAGTTTTCGGGAACTTTACAATCGGCATCTGTAGTCGCTATATATTCAAATCTGGATTTTTCTACACCGACCTTTAAAGCATCTTTTTTTGCTGAAATAGATTCTCTCTGGTTTTGCAGGGGCTCGATCGAAAGTTCAGGATGCATTTTGCGAAATTCCTGTACCATTTTTTCTGAATCATCTTTAGAAGAGTCATTGATCAAAAGGATCTCAAACTTATGTGTTGGATACTTCAAACGCTTCAGAGAGTCAAATAAGCCGGGTAAATTCACCTGCTCATTTCTAAACGGAATGATGATGGAAAAAGCAGTTTCAGAAGAAGGGACAGAAGCAGGATTGTATTTTAAATTTCTCCATCCATATAAAAGTGATAAGAGTAAAATTATATAACACAGACAAATGCCGGCTAGGATGTAGACAGGAAGCATGGCCATAAATTGCGATCGCCAGATTTTAAATGATTAGTTTTGCAGTAGTCCAAATTAGGCAATTTTAGTGAGTAGCACGACAGAGAAAAGAACTATACAAGGGGAAAGGATCATCCTGGGAATTGACCCCGGAACTACGATCATGGGTTTTGGCTTGATCAAGGTAGTTAATAAGAACATGAGCTTTATTCAAATGAATGAACTACAGCTCAACAAGTACAGCGATCATTATGTAAAGCTGAAACTTATTTTTGAGAGAACCATAGAACTTATAGATACCTATCATCCCGATGAAATTGCCATTGAAGCACCGTTCTTCGGCAAAAATGTGCAGTCCATGTTAAAACTGGGTCGGGCGCAGGGAGTAGCCATGGCCGCTGGATTATCTCGCGAAGTTCCGATTACAGAATACCTTCCGAAGAAAATTAAAATGGCTATAACCGGGAATGGAAATGCCAGCAAGGAACAGGTTGCAAAAATGTTGCAAAGTATGTTGAAGATCAAGAAACTTCCAAAGAACCTCGATGCAACAGATGGTCTGGCTGCAGCGGTTTGTCACTTTTATAATTCTGGAAAAACCGAAATTGGCAAAAGTTACACGGGCTGGACTGCCTTTGTAAAGCAAAACCCGGGTAAGATCAAATAGATCATGAGTGGAATCTATATTCATATTCCCTTTTGCAAACAGGCCTGTCACTATTGTGATTTCCACTTTTCCACCTCTACAAAGAAGAAGGGGCAACTTGTCGAAATGCTTGGCAGGGAACTGGAATTGCGAAAAAATGAAATTCCCGGACCTATACAAACCATCTACTTTGGAGGCGGAACCCCTTCTCTACTCTCTTCGGAAGAACTAGAATCGATCTTTCTAAACATCAACCAGAATTTCAAAGTTTCAGACAGTGCCGAGATCACTCTCGAAGCAAATCCCGATGATCTTTCGGAAGAGGTTTTGAAAATGCTGAATGATTCGCTAATAAACCGACTAAGTATTGGTGTGCAGTCCTTTTTTGAAGCTGATCTTAAATTGATGAATCGCGCTCACAACGCAACGGAAGCATTAGAATGCCTGAAACTTGCGAAGCGATATTTCGATAATATCAGTATTGATCTTATTTACGGAATTCCCGGACAGTCTGAGGAGCAATGGATGGAGAATTTAGAGATCGCCCTGAAATTAGACATTCCTCATATTTCCAGTTATGCGCTTACCGTAGAACCAAAAACAGCACTGGAAACTTTTATCAAAAAAGGAAAGATCCAACCGGTTACTGATGAAAAGTTCAGGAAGCATTTCGATATCCTGGTGCAAAAGCTTACAAACGCCGGATTTGAACATTATGAGTTTTCAAATTATGGAAAACCAGGCTTTCACTCGCAAAATAACATGGCATACTGGCTGGGAAAACCTTACCTGGGGATTGGACCGTCTGCCCATTCTTATGACGGCAATACCAGAAGCTGGAACGTAGCCAATAATTCATTATATATTTCAGCATTAGAAGAAAATAAAATTCCGCAACAGCAGGAAGTTTTATCGCTAACAGATTCCTATAACGAATATATTATGACGAGGTTACGCACAAAATTCGGCGTAAATTCAGATGATATTCACCGCAACTTTGGAAAGCTTTACGAACAACACTTTATAAAGCAATCACAAATATTTCTTGAAAACGGACAAATTGAAAAGCGTGATTCCGGATTTCATATTTCTGAAAAAGGTAAATTTCTAAGCGATGGAATTGCTGCCGAGCTTTTTTACCTCGATGACTAAAATTTTGACTGGCCTTAAAAATATCAACTTCAGCGCTAGCCGATTATCGGTTTACAATCTTACATTTGTTGAGCATATTCATCTCTTATGATCGCCAGCATACATTACCAGAATTCAGATTTTCGTTTGGATCTTTCCAAACCTCTGGATATTTCCATTAGTCTGCGTGGTGATGAAAAAAATCCAATCGCCTGGTATCTGGAACATCCCGAGATCAAGCCGGTTGTTGATGGCAATTTTATTGGCAAAGTAAGTGCGGGAGCTTCAGTGAATTTCAACAATATCAGTTTTAATCCTCACGCTCACGCCACGCACACCGAATGTGTTGGTCATATCACTAAAGAACCGAATTTTATTCAGCAGCATTTAAAACGTTTCTTTTTTAAGGCAGAAGTCATCTCTTTAGAACCGGAAATTACTGGTGAAGACCGTATTTTCAGAAGAGCAAAATTCGAAAAAGCTTTAAAGGATTCTACAGCTGAAGCGATCATTATCAGGACACTACCAAATTATATTGGTAAGATCTCCAAATATCATTCTCATACAAACTGGCCATATCTCGAGGAAGCGGCGGCTAATTTTTTGAGAGAACACGGAATTGACCACCTGCTTATAGATCAGCCTTCTGTAGATAAAGAGAAGGATGAAGGAAAACTTCTGGCTCACAAAGCCTTCTGGAACTACCCGAAGGAGATTCGCTACCATGCGACGATCACAGAATTGATCTATGTTCCAAACAAGATCGAGGACGGTGCCTACTTTTTAAGTTTGCAGCCGGCATCTTTCGAAAATGACGCAGCACCATCAAAACCGGTCTTGTATAAAATTCTCGACAGATGAAGCTTAGTTTAAAAATCGAAGAATGTGCCATGCTTAATCTGGGTATTTTTCTCTTCACAACACTGGATTATAGCAGGTGGTGGTTTGCAGGCTTATTTTTAGTTCCCGATATTGGCATGTTGGGTTATCTTGCAAGTGATAAGACTGGTGCATATTCCTATAATATTTTTCATCGCAAAGGAATTGCCGTTGCGATCTACCTGACGGGAATCATGCTTTTTGCACATTCCAGTTTTGATCGTTGTTTTGGATATGGTCTTAAATATGAAAAAGGATTTAAATTCACTCATTTAGGTGAAATAGGTACATAATATGGAATTACTATTTATAGGACTTGCCGCTGGTGCGGTTGCTGCATACTTTATTTTTTCGATCTTCAATAAGAATCGTTCCATGGAGAAGACCAATGAACAATCTGTTGTTCTTATGGATAAGATTAGAAGCGTTTGCAAATTCATCACTGTAGAAGGTGATTTTTCTGAGATCTATCATTATGAGAATTTAAAAGAAAAATACATTAGCCTGGTCTTCGGAAAGAAGAAAGCCATCGTGTTGGTACAGGCGAAAGCCCACGTTGGTTTTGATCTGAGCAAAGTTAGAATGCAAAGCGATAATGAGAATAAAAAGATCATACTTACCAATTTCCCACAACCGGAATTATTAACGATAGAAACAGATTTTAAATATTATGATAAGCGTGAAGGTTGGGCGAATCCTTTTACAACCTCAGACCTTACAGACATTAATCGTGACGCCAAAAAAACCATTGTAGACAAGATCCCTCAAAGCGGACTCATGGAGCAGGCACAAAAAGAAGCTTTGGGTACGATCGCTCTTATGGAAAAGATCGTGGAAACCATTGGCTGGAAACTCGATTATTCAGCACTTACCATCGAAAATACGGAAGCTCCAAAACTGGAAAAATAGAGTGTATCCTCATATTAAACACTAATTTTTATGAATATCGACCAGTTCAGGGATTATTGCTTACTAAAAAGAGGGGTTTCAGAGCATTTGCCATTTGGCCCTGATAATCTTGTTTTTAAGGTCATGGGCAAGATGTTTAGCATTGCCAGTCTCGATGAAGTTCCACTTAGAGTGAATTTAAAATGTGATCCAGAATGGGCTGTTCAGCTAAGGGAAGAATATCCGGAAACGATTTTACCGGGTTATCACATGAATAAACGTCACTGGAATACGTTAATAATGGATGGTGGAGTAGATCCGGAATTGACCAGGAAACTCATAGATCATAGTTATGAACTGGTAGTTGCAGGATTAACCAGAAAACTTAAGCAGGAATTAGATAGTTTAGAATGAAAGAACCTTTAGCTTTTTATAAGGATAGAAAGAACAAATACGAGCAGGATAGAAAGAAGTTATCAGGAAAACTGGCGGTTTCGAGTATCCTGAGATTACTGGTGTTTCTTGCTTTATGTGCCGCAATTTATTTTTTCTACGATCAGGTACAAATCGTTATTCCTGCGGTCATCGGCTGCGTGGCACTATTTATCTTCCTGATCTCAAGACATTCAGGTCTTAAACGCGAAAAGGATAAAACGGAAGCTTTGATCTCTGTAAACGAAACTGAGATCCACGTTCTCGAAACTGGAGATTTTCTGAATTTACCAAAGGGAAAGGAATTTGATGTTGAAGATCATGATTTTAGTCGTGATATCGATCTCTTCGGAAGAAAAAGCTTTTTTCAATATCTCAATAGAACTGCTTTAGCTGAAGGAGCCAGCAAACTTTCATCTTTTCTACTGAGTAATGACACTGCCCGAATTTCTGAAAAACAGGAAGCAATCAAAGAACTCGCTAACAAAGCCGACTGGCGACAGGAATTCAGTGCTACCGCTACACTGGTAAGAACCGAGAATTCTTCGAAGACCATTCTCAAATGGATTGCAAATTATAAAGCTTTTGTCCCTTCAGTAATGCGCTGGTTACCATTAGTTTTTACGACTATTTCTGTGGTAGTCATACTCGCCTATTATTTCAGTTTTATTGGATTTTACCAGTTGCTATTATGGTTGCTTATAGGCATCATGATCACCGCCATATACGTTGGCAGGATCAATCAATTATCCTCTGCAATCGGAAAGGTACAGGATACTTTTCAGCAATATTACCAGCTACTCGGCTTTATTGAAGACGAAAAATTTGAGTCGGTTATTCTCCATGATCTTCAAACTTCCATTGCTTCGGAAAAACGGAAAGCTTCAGAAATATTAAAGGAATTCAGTAAAGGAATTGATGCGCTGGATCAACGGAATAATTTTCTATTCGGATTTCTTGCGAATGGATTTATGCTTTGGGATCTAAAACAATCTTACCGACTGGAAAAATGGATACTTCAGCACCGAACTGAAGTTAGCAACTGGTTTAAAGCAGTAGAAAACTTCGATGCTTACAACAGCCTAGGTAATTTCGCATTTAATCATCAACAATATTCCTTTCCGAAGATCTCTGAAGTACCAGATTGCATAGAAGCAAAAGAACTAGGGCATCCACTTCTAAAGCAAACTAAACGTGTAGATAACGATTTCAGAATAGAAAGTGACCAGTTTTTTATCATTACCGGTGCGAATATGGCTGGAAAAAGTACATTTCTAAGAACGGTCGCGCTGCAAATCGTAATGTCGAACATGGGACTTCCGGTATGTGCCGATTCCTGTACCTACACACCTATCAAATTGATAAGCAGCATGCGTACCAGTGACTCGCTGGGTGACGATGAATCCTATTTCTTTTCTGAACTTAAAAGACTGAAATATATCGTCGATAAAATTCAGACAGAGAAATACTTTATCATTCTCGATGAGATCCTGAAAGGCACCAACAGTACAGATAAGGCGATTGGCTCAAAAAAATTCATTGAACGCCTGGTAAAATCCAATTCAACGGGGATCATTGCTACACACGATCTTAGTTTATGCGAAACTGCTAACCAGTTCGAGCAGGTAAAAAATTACTATTTTGATGCCGAAATCGAGAACAATGAACTTCATTTTGACTACCGCTTCAAAAAAGGAATTTGCCAGAATATGAATGCTTCGTTCTTACTTAGAAAAATGCAGATCGTGGAAGATTGATCTACAGGTAAGTTTTCACAAGAGAATTAGACTACACCACTTATGGATTCATTGACGCAAATTGTATTGGGCGCAGCTGTTGGAGAAGCTGTTCTGGGAAAAAAAGTTGGGAACAAAGCGATGCTCTATGGGGCGATCGCCGGCACCATTCCAGATCTGGATACTTTTGTAGGCTATGCTTATGATACGATCACTGCCACCGAGATCCATCGTGGTTTTTCCCATTCTATAGTATTTTCAGTGCTGTTCGCGCCGGTTTTTGGATGGCTTATTTCAAAGATCGAATCAAAATCTGCAGCCACCTGGAAGAACTGGTCATGGCTCATGTTCTGGGGACTTTTCACTCATCCCCTGCTCGATGCACATACCACCTGGGGCACGCAGCTATTTTGGCCATTCGATCTAAGACTGGCTTATAAGAATATCTTTGTCATCGATCCACTTTATACCTTGCCGTTTTTAGTCCTGCTCATCATGGCAATACGCTTAAAGCGGGATGATCCAAAACGAACGAAATACAATCGGCTTGGTTTAATTATTAGCAGCGTTTACCTGTTATTGATCACCCCTGCACTTAAATGGATCACTTATAACAAATTCGAAAGTGCTCTGGAAGAACAGTCGATTTCTTATCAAAGAATGGATACACGACCTGCACCTATGAATAGTATTTTATGGAGTGCAAATATTGAGGCTAAGGATCATTTTTTGATCGCCGACTATTCCATTTTTGACACCAAACCCATAAGTTTTCAAGAAGTACCGAAGAATCATGCGTTTGCCGACAGTCTTACAGGTGACCCCAACTTAAAGCGTTTAATTGATATTAGCGAAGGCTGGTATACTTTCAGCGAGAAAAACGAGCAACTTTATTTCAATGATCTTCGCTTCGGAAAACTGGATATGAATGATCCTAATGCGCCATTTATTTTCAGCTTTTTACTACAGGAAGAAGATGGAGAATTAACCGCCACTGAAACTGAGCGTTCCATGAAAAATGCAGAAAGCTTGCTTCCTGAATTGTGGAGCAGAATCCTTGGAAATTGAATCTATTTTACTGAAAAAGCCAGAAATTCTGAAAAAAGCATGGCTTTAAACTACCTTTGCTTCTCAAAATGTTCAAATAAATGATTTCTGAAGATAAATTAAGAGAACGCAGTGATTCCACCTGTGAATTGTGCGGACAAACCGAACACCTGAATTTATATACAGTTTATGAAGCTCCAGAGGACCAGGAAGCAGAGATTTTGATCTGCCAGAACTGTGAGTCTCAAATAGAAGATCCTGAAAAAGTAGAACCAAATCACTGGCGTTGTCTTAACGACAGTATGTGGAGTACCATTCCTGCCGTACAGGTCATTTCGTGGAGAATGTTGAACAGACTTAAATCTGAAGGCTGGCCGCAGGACTTACTTGATATGATGTATATGGAAGATGAGTTCAAGAACTGGGCTAAAGCAGGTATACAGACTGAGGAATCTGATATTCAACTGGTTCATAAAGATAGCAATGGGGTGGTGCTGGAAGCAGGAGACAGCGTTGTTTTGATCAAAGATCTGAATGTAAAGGGCAGCAGTCTTACCGCAAAAAGAGGAACTGCAGTTCGAAGAATATCCTTGGTTCACGATAATGCTGAGCAAATTGAAGGTAAAGTGGAAGGCCAGCAGATCGTTTTACTAACCAAGTTCGTAAAGAAAATCTGATCACGCCTATGGAAAATAAAAAGAACACACAGCCAAATAATCCTTTACACGGTGTCAAACTTGCAGATATCTTAGATGACCTGCATGATCATTATGGATGGGACGGGCTTGCAGAAAGGATTAATATCAATTGCTTTAAATCCAATCCAACAAAAAAGTCTAGCTTAAAATTTCTTCGGAAGGAACTCTGGGCAAGAGAAAAAGTGGAGCGTTTGTATCTTAAGACAAACTTCAAATAGAAATATACTCACAAAAAAAGCGGCCAGTTGGCCGCTTTTTTTCTATAATTCTGCTACTGACTACTCTTCAGTTTTAGCAACTTCTTTTTCTTCTTTTTCTTTCTTTTCAGTTAAGAAACTATAGTTTTCAGAATAATCAAGCATCTGCTCTTCGAAAGATCTTGGCTGAGTTACTTTGATCGAAATGATTTCATCATTCTCATCCATTTCAGCAACCAAAACAGGATTCACGAATCCACTATATGGAGCCGATTTGAATTTGGAGTTTCTGTCCAATACCTGTTTGTGAATATCCTGATCTACCTTTACACCGTAGTTTTCTACCAGGTCTTTTGCCGCCTGGAAATCACCTTCAGACTTGATTCTCTGAGTTTCCTTAAGCAGGTCTCCGAAAAGGGAACGTAGCTTCTGGTAGTCCTTGATATCGAAATAGATCTTACCATCTTTTTCAACTTTTTCAATAACTCCTTCTTCCTGACCTTTTTCGTAAACCCATTTACTCACCCATTGCCTGTTACGCATATGAGCTTCTTCAATATCCTGACCCGGCTCAATTCTTACTAACTGAGTCATCAATCCATTACGAATATAATCGTTGTAAGCAGCTTTCCCCAGTTTTTCAGAATCATCGGTAAGTCCAAGTTCTTCCAGTTTTGGGTCCATCAGGTAATAAAGACCTACAAGATCTGCACGACCTTCTTCAAGTGTAGATGCATAGTTCTTTAGAGTTTCCTTGGTTTCTCCAACACCAGCATTCATTTGTCCTGAAGCGTGACCAACTACTTCGTGCAATGCAGTATGTAGCTTATCTGCCTCTTTCCCGTATTGTTCAGAAAGTTGTACTTCTTCTTCATCATGTGCAAATTCCTTCAGTTTATCTGATCCACCAGCACTTTCGTAAGCAGAAATGATGTTTCCTAAAGAAACAGATTTACTTCCATGCTCTTTACGAATCCAGTTCGCATTTGGAAGGTTTACACCAATTGGCGTACTTGGAGATGCATCACCTGCTTCACCAGCAACGATCACGGTTTTGTAAGTTACCCCTACTACAGAATCTTTTTTATGCTCATCCATAATTGGCGAGTTATCCTCGAACCACTGCACTTCATTCTCAAGAACGCTCATCTTTTTAGACATATCGAAATCCTTGATCTGAACGATATTTTCATAAGATCCTCTGTAACCTTTTGGATCATTATAAACTTCTATAAAACTGTTGATATAGTCAATATTACCTTCTGTAGCTTCTACCCAGGCAACGTTGTAATCATCCCAGGTTTTCAGGTCTCCGGTAGTGTAGTAATCAATTAAAAGACCTAAAGCATTTGCCTGCTTTTCATTTTCGGCAATAGCTTTTGCTTTTTCCAGCCATTTAATGATCTCATCGATCGCTTCGCCGTAAAGTCCGCCACTCTTATAAACTTTCTCTACCAGTTTCCCATTCTCCTTTACAAGCTTGGAATTAAGTCCGTAAGAAAGTGGTTTATCAGGATTTGGAGATTTCTTTTTGGCGTAGAATGCATCCACTTCCGCAGCAGTTACATCAGGACCATAGAAATTGATGGCAGAACCTTCCAGTAAACCATCAGCTTCATTAAGATTTACCTTTTTCGCATCCTTATCATTGAAGATTACTTCGTAAGCTTCACCTGTAAGTTCGGTATTGCTTTCTTTTAAGAGCGTATCAAAATATTCCTTACTGAATTCAGGTTTGATCTTCGCATTGGAATAATGATGGTGAATCCCGTTCGAGAACCATACTCTTTTGAGGTAAGTTTCAAATGAACTCCATTCTTCTGAAGACTGGTCGCCTTCATAGTTTGTATAAATATTTTCTAGGGCTTCACGAATTTCCAGGTTATGACGGTAATTCTGGTCCCACATAATATCTCTACCGGCAAGTCCAGCCTGGGTAAGATAATAGACTAATTTCTGCTCTTTCAGACTTAAGTTTTCCCAACCCGGGATCTGGTAGCGCAGTACTTTAATATCTGCAAATTCATCTACGTTTACCTCAAAATCTGAGTTCATCGCGATCTCCTGCTGCTCATCCTTATCTGCATTTTTCTTGTCCTCATTACAGGAAACGAAAGTCAATGCCGATGCTAGAAGGCAGGTACTTAATATTTTATTCATGAAAATAATTTTAGTGCGGCAAATATACTAAAACGGGGAATCAAATTCTGCGAACCTGATCCCCCGTTATATAGAAATATTGATATATTCTCTATTTTTTACTCATTTCAGTAAAATGTTTGTAAAACCATGGGATGGTTTCAATACCTTTTAGATAATTCCATATTCCGAAATGCTCGTTAGGAGAATGGATCGCATCTGTATCCAGACCAAAGCCCATCAGGATGATCTTACTATCCAGTTCTTTTTCAAACAGGGATACAATGGGAATACTTCCCCCACTTCTCTGCGGGATTGGCGTTTTTCCGAAAGTCTCCTCATAGGCTGCACTGGCCGCCTGGTAACCTATCGTGTCTATTGGAGTTACATATGGATAGCCGCCATGGTGAGGTTTCACTTTCACTCGAACACTATCTGGTGCCAGACTTTCAAAGTGTTTTGTGAACAATTCGGTAATTTCTTTGTGATCCTGATTAGGAACCAGTCGCATGGATATTTTTGCGTAAGCCTTCGATGGAAGTACTGTTTTGGCTCCTTCACCTATATAACCACCCCACATTCCATTTACGTCGAGAGTTGGCCTGATAGAACCTCTCTCCAGCGTAGAATATCCTTCCTCTCCATGAACATCCCTGATATCCAGCTTTTCCTTATACTCCTCAATACTGAAAGGTGCTTCTGCCATTTTCGAGCGTTCCTCATCACTAAGATTTTCTACATTATCATAGAAGCCTGGAATGGTAATATGATTATTATCGTCCGTAAGTTTGGAGATCATTTCACTTAAGACTTTCAGAGGATTTGCTACCGCACCACCGTAAAGGCCAGAATGCAGATCCCGGTTCGCTCCGGTCACTTCCACTTCTACGTAAGATAGTCCGCGTAGACCGGTTGTGATAGATGGGGTGTCTTTGGAGATCATTCCGGTATCAGAGATCAGGATCACATCATTCTGAAGTTTCTCCTTGTTCTCCTTAATATACCAATCCAGGTGCTCACTTCCTACTTCCTCCTCACCTTCGATCATGAATTTCACATTACATGGCAATTCATCATTTTTGGTCATGTATTCCATGGCTTTTACATGCATATACATCTGTCCTTTATCATCACATGCACCGCGAGCGAAAATTGCCCCTTCAGGATGAATAGCGGTTTTTTGCACAACAGGTTCAAAAGGCGGAGAATTCCATAGATCCAATGGATCTGGTGGCTGTACATCGTAATGCCCATATACAAGCACCGTTGGAAGATCTTTGTTAATGATCTTTTCAGCATATACGACAGGATGACCTGGAGTTGGTGCAACTTCTGCAGTATCACAACCAGCATCCAGTAGACTTTGCTTCACAGCTTCCGCAGCCTTCAGCATGTCTTCCTTGTAATTTGCATCTGCAGATATCGAAGGAATTTTCAATAATTCCTTTAATTCATCGACAAATCTGTCTTTATGTTCTTCGAGGTATGATTTTATAGAATCCATGTACTAATTTTCAGGTTTGCGTAAAGTTATAAAGAAGTCGGCGGAAAGTTGGTCTCAAAGCTCTTAGTGTTTTCATAAGAAAATTAATTTTTCTGAAAATCATTGAAATTGATCTTTACTGAAAATCAGAAACTTAGTTGTAGTCACTAAATTTTAGCTGAAATTTTTTTAATTTTTTTCTGGAAGACTGTTTGAAAATTGAAACTTATCTTTATATTTGCACCCGCTTAAGTAATTAAGCAGGGAATCACAACGAGTCCTAAGTGTTGTGAAACTTTAAATTGCGGGCGTGGTGGAATTGGTAGACACGCTAGACTTAGGATTTATCCAAATAAAAAGTGTTAATTTGCACTTTATGCGGGTGTGGTGGAATTGGTAGACACGTCAGACTTAGGATCTGATGCCGCAAGGTGTGGGGGTTCGAGTCCCTTCACCCGCACGAAAAGCCGAAGAGAAATCTTCGGCTTTTTTATTTCAAAATTCAACCTAAATATTGCTCGGGTACAACATAGGTACAACATTTTCCATTTTTTTGACTCAAAATTTGTTTTAAGCACGTTCAATATCATTTCATTTTAAATGCTATTATCTTATCCTGCATTTCATAAATTTTAAAATATGAATGATTTGATTTTCGGTTTTGTATTACCCAATATATCTTAGGCGGTTGGTATATTTTGTATTAGAAAAGACTGAAGCTAAAAATTTAACATTTTCAGAATATTTGTATATTTGCAATCGATGCAAAAAGCAAATAAAATAGCAGCAGTTTTCTTCTTGGGTCTGTTTGGCCTTATGGTGCTACATCAAGCATTTCCGCATCTGCATCATCAGCATCAGGATTCGCATTCCCATTCCCATTCGGATGTTGCCCATACGGGCGAACACCACCATCACGATAAAGGTTCGCACGAAGACGAAGAATCACCATATGGCTTTTTCGGGTTCTTTATGGATATGCACGTCCATTCCTCGGTTTCAACCGATATTATTGTCGAAAGACAAATCGTTGAACACCGTACCGATACGAATGAGAATGTTGTAAAAACCTATCCTTGTTTTCAAGAACTATATTTTATTGATAAGAGGCGAAACAACGACCCGCCGCTTTATCACCCGCCCAAACAATATTTTAATCCCTTCCTATCATCCCTCGATTTACGGGGGCCACCATCTTTAGGTTAATCGTTTGGGATTATCTATCTATTAGGTAGAAATCCTATTGAATTTCAGGCCTGTCTCTTATCAGGCAAGATTAAACCTAAATTTTCAAACAATGAATACATACATCGTGTCCGCGATATGCGGATGCCTGTTCTATGTTGTCGGTTTCTCACAAGATAAAAATATAGGGGAGCTACTCAACGAAATAGAACAGAACAATATAGAGCTGAAGGCCTATCAATCTCTTATCGATGGCCAAAAGCTTCAAAACAAGAGTGGCAACAATCTGCCCGACCCACAGCTTTCAGGATACTATCTGCCTTTTGGCGACCATCAAACCGATGACTACACCGAGTTTGAAATATCACAATCCTTTGAATTTCCTTCGGTATATGCAGCCCGTAACAAGTGGAACAACCTAAGAGCAGAACAGTTGCAGGCAGCCTATGGCGAAAAACGCCAAGAAATACTGCTAAAGGCAAAAAAAGGGCTTATAGAACTCTTTATACTTCAAAAGCGAAAAACCATTGAAGATGAACGAAAGAAACAAAGCCAAGAGGTGTATGAACAAATGCAAGAACTTTTTAACAGAGAGCAAGTCGGCATTTTAGACCTCAACAAATCTAAAGTAGCTTGGATTCAGGAGCAATTTGTGGTGGAACAACTGGAAGCGGAAATCCAAAATCAAAGAACGGCTTTGCAGGCTTTGAATGGAAATCAACCGCTTGGGTTGGACAATCTGCAATTCAATATTCCATTTCAAATACAAACCGTAGCCGATTTATGGAATGAGAAATTGGCCAAAGACCCCAAGCTTTTGGAGCTAAAAGCTTATGAAGCCGCGGCACAGCAAAACGTCCAGTTGGAAAAAAACAAACTACTGCCGGACCTTTCATTGGGTTACAATTACCAAGGGGTCAACGGCAACAACTATTCGGGTGTTTATGGAGGGTTGACCATTCCTTTATGGAACAGTAAAAACAGGGTAAAAGCGGCACAAGCCAATTACGAATACCAGCAGTCCAACACACAAGTTGAACAACAAATGCTATATGCCAAATTACAACAAGAGTACAATCAGTATCAATTGTTGCTAAACAAGTACACGGAATATCAGGACACCATAGAAACCCTAAATAGTGAAGATTTGCTCTTTAAAGCCTACAGCTTGGGAGAATACTCGTTTTTGGAATACTATATGGAAGTGCAATTCTATCGGGACGCAACCGATAGAATGTTGCAAATGGAAAAACAGTTACAGCTTTTACAAGCACAATTATTAATACATCAGTTATAACAATTTTAAAAATTAAAAAGATGAAACATTTATCAAAAATACTAATAGCACTTATAGTAATAGCGGCAATCAGCCTTACGGGATGCCGGGAAACAAAAAAGGAAGAAGCACAAGATGACCACGGTCACGAGCATAACCCGGACGGCTCTCATATGGAACAGGAAGATTTGAAGCAGGAAGAATTTATGGTAGGTCAGGACACCCTTCAAAAGCAAGAACACGGCCATAGTCACGATGACGACCACGGCCATTCCAACGATAATGACGGACACCAACATTAATAAAAGAAAAAGATGAAAAAGTATTTAATAATTGTGCTTGCCTTTATGGCAGTAGCTTGTAAACAGAATCACGAAGATGAACACGTCCACAATGCTGACGGGAGCCACGTAGGCGAGGAGACCCCGAGATTGGATTATACATTGTGGACGGACAATACCGAACTCTTTGTTGAGTTCCCGGCATTGATTGTCGGGCAACCCAGCAGATTTGCCGCTCACTTTACAGTTTTGGACAACCACCAACCCGTACGCGAAGGCTCGGTAACGGTCAGCTTGATAAAAGGAGACAAAGGTTTGCGAACCACAGCAGATGCCCCTTCTTCCCCAGGAATTTTTTCACCCACCATTCAGCCGAAGGAAGCGGGTGTACACCAATTGGTTTTCGACCTTTCCACACCGCAATACAGCGACAACATCGTGATTAAAGACGTGATGGTCTATCCCAATTTGGAGGAAGCCCAAAAAGCGATAGGCAATGCTGGAGAAGAGGCACCCATTTCCTTTTTAAAGGAACAGGCCTGGAAAATCGATTTCCAAACGGCGCAGGCCACAAAAGGGGAAATTTACGATGTCATCACTTCATCGGGTGTTTGGAAACCTGCTCAAGGTTCTGTAAAAACGATGGTCGCCACGGCCAATGGGACGGTCAATTTTACCGCGACCAACCTGACCGAAGGGATGGAAGTGAAACAAAACCAATTGTTGTTGAACGTGAGCAGTCAGGGATTGGCGAACAATAATTTGAGTGCCGAGGTCGCTTCCGCGAAAGCGAAATTTGAACAGGCCCAATCAGAATACAACCGAAAAAAGGAACTCTACGAAAGCAAAATCATTCCAAAGTCAGAGTTTGAAAAAGTACAGAGCAACTATGCGATTGCCAAATCACAATATCAGTCCATCGCTTCGGGCGTTTCGGGTGGTAGCAAGCAAATCCGTGCACCCTTTAATGGTTTTATCAGAACCGTGAATGTATCCAATGGTGACTATGTGGACCAAGGCGCTGTCTTGATAAGTGTAGCTACTGATGAGTCCAAAGTGTTGAAATCACAGGTGGCACCCACCTATGGCCTGACGATGCAAAACATCAAGGGGATGTGGTACCAGACTGAAACAGGTGATTGGAAAAACATTTCAGATTCCGAGGGCGAAATATTGTCCATTTCAAAGGATGTAGAAAGGGAGAATCCGTTGATATCCGTCTTTGCCAAGGTCAACGATGTTATCAATGTTCCCGACGGCAGCTTGACCCAGGTTCAGATTGCAATGGGCGATGGAGAGCAAACAACCCTGGTACCCGAGTCGGCACTTTTAGAAGATTATGGGAATTACTCGGTAGTTCTGCAACTCGGTGGCGAAAGTTTTGAAAGACGACCCATAACCATCGGGAAGCGCAACGGTAAAAACGTGGAAGTCTTAAAAGGCTTGGAAGTTGGCGATGTGGTAGTCACTACAGGAGCCTATCAGGTAAAAATGGCATCAATGTCCGGTACCACACCGGCACACGGACACGACCACTAAAAAGGAGAATTATGTTAACTAAAATATTAGAATTTTCCCTTCATAATCGTTTGATGATTTTGTTGGGAGCAGTGGTATTGAGCGTATTGGGAATTTACTACGCCAAAACAATGAACGTAGATGTGTTCCCAGACTTGACAGCACCAACCGTAACCATTTTGACCGAAGCCCACGGGATGGAATCGGAAGAAGTGGAAAAATTGGTGACCTACCAATTGGAAACCGCTATGAACGGGTCGCCCAATGTAAGGCGTATCCGCTCGTCATCCGCCGCAGGGATTTCCATTGTTTGGGTAGAATTTGAATGGGGAACGGACATCTACAGAGCTCGCCAGATTGTGAGCGAGCGCATACCAATGGTACGTGAAAATTTGCCCGAGGGTATTGGTGCGCCCACAATGGCACCCATTTCATCCATTATGGGAGAGATTATGCTATTGGGCGTAACGTCCGATAGTCTGTCGCCTATGGAATTGCGAACGCTGTCCGATTGGACTATCCGCCCGCGCGTCAAAGCCATTGGTGGCATTGCCAACGTGGTGGTCATAGGTGGTGACTACAAGCAGTATCAGGTATTTGCCAATCCTGAAAAATTGAAGCACTACAATGTGAGCTTGCAAGAATTGGTAGAGCACGTAAAGGAAGCCAATGTAAACGCACCAGGTGGTATTGTGAACCAATACGGAAATCAATACATCATTAAAGGAAGCGGTAGGGCCTACGTTTTGGAGGACTTACAGGAAGCCGTGGTAAAACAAATCAATGGGCAGACCATCAAAGTCAAGGATGTGGCGACGGTTCAAATCGGTGCGTCCGATAAAATCGGAGATGGTTCATTGAACGGCAATAAATCAGTTATCCTTACCATTTCAAAACAGCCCGATGTCAATACCCTCAAATTGACCGAAGATTTGGACGTCGCCATTGCCGATTTAGAAAGGACCTTACCAGAAACCGTAGAAATCAAAAGTCAAATCTTCAGGTCGTCGGATTTCATCAATGCGTCCATCAGCAACTTGAATTGGACGTTAATGGAAGGGGCATTCTTTGTCGTAATAGTCTTGTTTATCTTTTTGATGAACTGGCGCACCACGGTCATTTCGTTATTGGCCATTCCCATATCCCTGTTGGTCTCTATAATTATTTTGCAATGGCTGGGCTATACCATCAACACGATGAGCCTGGGCGGTATGGCAATTGCAATTGGCGCATTGGTCGATGATGCCATTATCGATGTGGAAAATGTCTATAAACGCTTGCGCGAAAACAGCCAACTGCCAAAAGCAGAGCGCAAATCGATGATTACGGTCGTTCGCGATGCTTCGGTGGAAATCAGGAGTTCCATCATTATTGCGACATTAATCATCATTGTGTCTTTTGTTCCTTTGTTCTTTTTAAGCGGAATGGAAGGTCGATTGTTGCAACCTCTCGGGATTGCCTTTGTAACCTCTGTATTGACCTCATTGGTCGTGGCCGTGACAGTGACACCCGTATTGTGCTCATATTTATTGAACAAGGAAAAACTGCTCAAAAAACAGGCCGAAGGCACCAAAGTAGAACAATGGTTGCAAAAACACTATGCTTCCACTTTAGATAGGGTTATTAAAATGCCAAAAACCGTGATTGCGGTAACGGTCGTTGCATTCCTGCTGAGTTTGGTCGTGGCAACCCAATTGGGACGAAGTTTTTTACCCGAATTCAATGAAGGTTCGCTGGTAATAGCCGTGGTTGGACCACCGGGAATGTCGCTGGAAGAAAGCAATAAGGCAGGCAAGCAAATAGAAAATCTACTGCTGGAGATGCCGGAGGTCGATGTGGTAACCCGAAGAACGGGACGAGCCGAATTGGACGAACACGCCCAAGGCGTAAACGCAGCCGAAATCGATGTGCCGTTTACTTTGGAGGACAAATCAAAAGAAGAATTTTTTGAGGAAGTCCGAACCAAGTTGAGTGTCGTTCCTGGCGTAAATATCACGCTTGGCCAACCCATTGCGCACCGTATCGACCATATGCTATCCGGAACACGAGCCAATATCGCCATCAAGATTTTTGGTTCGGATTTACAACGATTGTTCGAGTTGGGAAAACAGGTAGAACAGAATATCAAATCCATCGATGGCTTGGCAGATGTGGCAGTTGACCAACAAATTGAAGTCCCACAAATTCGTATCAAACCGAAACGTCCCATTTTGTCAGCGTATGGTATGACCGTCGGCGACTTAATGGAACAGGTGGATATTGCGTTTGCAGGCGAAGAAGCAGGCGAAATTTATGAAGGACAGCGCTATTTCGATTTGGTGGTACGCTATGAAAAACCCTTTCGTGACAACGTGGAAAACTTTAAAAACGCCTTGATTAGCCTGCCAAATGGTGGGCAGACCGTTTTGGGCGAACTTGCGATGATTCAATCGGTCAGCAGTCCAAATACCATAAGCCGTGAAGATGTCCAACGAAAGATTGTGGTGGCGGCCAATGTTCAGGGTAGGGATTTGCGAAGTGCCGTGAATGAGATTGAGGAAGTGGTAAATTCCACCATCGATTTTCCCGAGGGTTACCGTGTGCAATACGGTGGACAGTTTGAAAGCGAATCCAAAGCCTCACAACTGTTGTTGATTACCGCTATTTTGGCAATCGGTGTCATATTCCTGTTACTTTATTATGAGTTCAAAAATGTAAAATTGGCCTTTGTAGTGCTCATTAATCTTCCCTTGGCATTGATTGGTGGTATTCTCATTGTGTATTTCACATCAGGAATCGTAAGCATTGCGGCAACCATAGGATTTATCAGTCTCTTTGGTATCGCCACCAGAAACGGTATCCTTTTGGTTTCTCGTTACGAAGATTTGCGAGAGGAAGGTAAGACGGATATAGAACTGATTAAAGCCGGTGCTTTGGATAGATTGAACCCTATCTTAATGACCGCCTTTACCACAGGATTGGCATTGATTCCGCTTGCGCTAAAAGGCGGGCAGCCTGGAAGTGAAATTCAAAGCCCGATGGCGGTGGTCATTTTGGGTGGGTTGCTTTCTGCAACCATTTTGAATTTGATTGTGATTCCTTGTGTGTATCAATTGGTAGTTCGCAAAACGGATGCTACCGGCAAAATTTAATTTATTACTGAAATGAACTTGACAAATCTGATAGAACCCTTCCAGGCACTTCGCAATAAAGTTTTTGCAAAACTATATGTGGCGCAAACCATCAGTTTATTGGGTGATGCCATTACTTGGGTGGGCTTAGCTTTATTGTCTTATCAGTTTGGAGAGGAAAGGGCTGCGGCTATATTGGCCACGGCCCTTACTTTACGTGTAACGGCATTTATAATTTTTTCGCCTTTTGCTGGCGTATTGGCAGACAGGATAGCTCGAAAGAAAATACTATATATAACCCATTTTATAAGGATGGCGCTTGTTGGTCTGTTACCCTTCATAAACGCCGAATGGCAAATTTATCCGCTGGTGTTCCTGATGAATGTTTTTAATGCCTTTTTCAGTCCTACATACCGTTCCGTAATTCCACAAGTGGTGGATAAAAAATTGTACCGGCAAGCCATCGGCTTATCAGCTGCCACGTATCAGGTATTAGGTGTTTTGGGGCCAGGTTTGGCAGGGATTTTAGCGGTATGGTTTGGAGCCCGTGAAATATTCTTTGTCGATGCGGTTACATTTATCATCGCAGGTATTATGCTCGTAACCTTACCAAAGAGCTTTTCAAGGCCTAATCATACGGATGTACGGAAAAAACACCCTTTTAAATGGCAGGACGTTACTAAGGGCATAAAACTTTTGTTTCAAAACAAATATGTACGTTTCGCTCTTTTTATAGAACTCGTATCGGCGATGGCCGGAGCTTTCATTTTAGTGAACACCATTGTTCTCATTAAGAGCGGTTTGAACCTGACCGATAAGGAATATGGCTGGGTTATGGCGGCGTTTGGTGTAGGTGCCGCCATTGCGGCATTCGTATCCGGAGCTTTGGATAAGACCAAATCCAGGCAAGTATCCTTAATGTTAGGCGCTTTAGTACTTGGGCTTGCGATAAGTGCTGCCAATTATCTGTCTTTTCCGTTGCTATTGGTGTTTTGGGTATTTGCAGGTTTAGGACAAAGTCTGGCAGAAATACCCTCAGAAACACTCATAGGTGAGAACATTCCCGATGAGGAACAGGGAAAGGTGTACGGGTCTCATTTTGCTTTTTCACATTTATGGTGGGCGTTTGCATACCCGGTGGCAGGTTATTTGGGGACTGCTTTTCCAAACAAATACTTCCTCTATGGGGGAATCCTCACCCTGTTATTGTTAGTGGTTGTCTTTTTGTTTTTGAGACCGAAAAAAAGAAATGGAATAGTGTAAATGTGGCGGGCATAATATTCAATTTTTACGTGCCGTGAATAGCAGAACCGATAGAAAAATTAAAAGCCCATTGGCCGTTGTGATTCTGTGTGGTTTACTTTAAGCAACCATTCTGAATTTGATTGTCATCCCTTTTGTGTATCAATTGGTAATACAAAAACAGGAGTAATCCTTTAGTGGTTCTGACGAATAAAGCCTTCTTATTTTTAGGAAGGCTTTTTTTATTAGACCGCTCAGCACATTCCCCTACATTCCGTTTCCCTTCATTGCGGGTAAAGAGCTTCACTACAACTATCTTGGACACATTCCCCAATTTTAGCTTTCCATTCCGCTCACCCTTCCTACTGGGCTGGGAAGGTCACCTAAATTCATTTTCTTTTTATATTAATTTGCGTAATCAAATGATTACACATATATTTGTAACCGAACAGTTACGTTAATTATGAGAAGAGATGTATTTCAAGCAATTGCAGACCCAGTAAGGCGTGATATCATTGAACTACTCGCTAAAGAGCCACTAAGCGTAAATGATGTTGCTAAAAAATTTGAAATAAGCAGACCAGCTATTTCCAAACACTTGAAAATTTTAAATGAATGCGGAATAATCAATTATGAGCAGATTGGCAGGACACGCTTTTGCTCTATTCAACCACAAGAATTAATTCCCGTTTTTTTATGGATTAAACAATACAACAAATTATGGGAGGACAGAATAGATTCTTTTGAAAACTACCTTAATAAAATACAAACAAAAAAAGATACAAAATGAGTGATTTAGCAAACAGAACCCTAACGATTGAAAAAACATTTGATGCACCCGTAAAATTGGTTTGGGACGCTTGGACCAAGTCTGAACACATTTTAAAATGGTGGGCACCAAACGGAATGGATATTAAAGTGATTGAACACGATTTTAAGGTTGGCGGAAAATGGAAATATGCGATGCCAATGCCAGATGGAAACGAATTCATTTCAGAAGGCATTTACAAAGAAATTGTAGAGTATAAAAAAATAATTACTTCAGCGGATTTTAGACCAATGACACAGGATGTGGAACTACAAACATATTTTGAGGAAGATGGAGAGAAAACCAAATTCACCTTCAGTGTTATCCACTCAACACCTAAATACTGCAAACAACAGAAGGAAATGGGATTCTATAATGGGTGGGGTTCCGCTTTCGAACGATTGGAAAAGGTGTTGGAGAGTTTACAATAATCAATAGAAGAATTAAAAAAAATATCTGTGACAATCAACTTGTGTAAGCAATAGCGGTTTGAGTAAGAACTCAAGCCGTTTTTTGATTTTATTAGTCTAGAATGTGAGCAAATTGACTACTCAATCCACTCAGCACATTCCCCTACGTTCCGCGGTTTCCTGCTGAAAAATCAGGAACCCACTACACTTCGGGAAAAGAGCTTCACTACTAATATCTTGGACACAATCCCCAATTTTAGCTTTCCATTCCGCTAACCCTTCCCGCTTGGGTTGGGAAGGAACACTTCATTCCTGAGCTAAATTTGTGGATTTAGTCCGCTTCGCATTCTGTTTAAAAGAAAAAGCTATAATTAAAATAAAGTAATAGGATAAAATTATATTTGTTACAGGTGTAACACGTTATACAGCATTCGACGAATGACCGAAACAGAAGAACAAATACAAGCAGATTATCGAAATCGTATCAACCGGGTTTTTGAGTTTATCGATGCAAACTTGGATGCGGACTTATCGCTAAAAACTGTTTCCGAGATAGCTTTTTTTTCACCGTTTCATTTCCATAGAATTTTCAAATTTGTAACAGGCGAAACACTAAATGAATATGTAACAAGGCGAAAAATTGAGAAATCATCTTTGGATTTGTTGCACAAGAAAATAACTACAACGGAATTAGCTCATAAATTTGGATTTAGCGATAATTCTTCCTTTTCACGAACTTTCAAGAAATATTTCGGTGTAAGCCCGACCGAATTTAAAAAGCAAAACCCGAACAGACATAGCAAGATACGTCAACTCGAAAGCAAGAACGGACAAGACTATCCTGATTACGAAAAATACATTTGCATCATTGATAATCTTAAAAAATGGATAAAAATGAATGCAAACATCGAAATCAAAGAAATGCCGAAAATGGAATTGGCTTACGTATCGAGTATCGGATCTCAAAATCTCGAAACAGCTTATGGAAAGCTGATGCAATGGGCAACACCTAAAGGTCTGATGAATGACCAAACAAAAATGGTAACAATTTACCACGACAGTTTTAAAGTTACCCAAGCGGATAAAGTAAGAATGAGTGCCTGTATTTTGTTGGACAAACCTACCGAAACCAAAGGCGAAATTGGAACAACCTCAATAGAAAGCGGAAAGTGTATCGTTGGTAAGTTTAAAATTGGATTAAATGAATTTGAGAAATCTTGGACAGGTTTGTTCTTGTGGATGAATGAAAACGGATACACTAAAACCGATAGAGAACCTTTTGAGATTTATCATAACAATTTTAATGACCATCCAGAAAGAAAGGCCATAGTAGATTTTTGTATACCAATTGAATGAAAAAGCTGTAGAACTTGGTATATAGGCAATAGCGGTTTGAATACTAAATCAAATCGCTTTTTCATTTAATCGCTTTTTAGAATGGAATAAATTAGTACTAAACCCACTCAGTACATTCCCCTACATTCCACGGTTTCCTGCTGAAAAATCAGGAACCCACTACACTTCGGGAAAAGAGCTTCACTACAAATATCTTGGACACAATCCCCAATTTCAGCTTTCCATTTCGCTAACCCTTCCCGCTTAGGCTGGGAAGGTAAGCCTGTCCTGAGCGCAGTCGCTGGTCTTGATTCCTGTGCCAAAATTGTGGATTAAGTTCGTTTTAAATTTCAATACCAAAGAATGGTATTAATAAAATTATCTTTGTTTTAGAAACATCATTTTGTGGCAAAACAAACGCAAACAGTATAAATGGAAATAGACCACATATTCATTTTTTCAAACAAAAAAGGGATAGAAGCCGACGACTTGGTCGAATTTGGTTTTACCGAAGGAGTCAGTCGTGTCCACCCTGGACAGGGAACAACCAACCGAAAATTCTATTTTGAAAATTTTTTCCTCGAAATTCTTTGGGTAATCAGCGAGAAAGAAATTCAAAGCGAAGTTACGGCCAAAACCAAGCTTTGGGAGCGGTCTCAATTCCAAAAAAACCGACATTCACGTTTTGGACTGTGTTTGGTAAATTCAGAATCTACCGACGAACTTTTTCAACAAAGCGAAGTCTATCAACCAGATTATTTCCCAAAAGGGATGTCCATAGATATCATCACAAATGAAATATGCCCAAAACTTCCTTGGACATTCAGGCTTCCCTATCGTGGTAAAACGAAAGAGCATAGCGAACCTACTGAACACCCAAACGGAATACAATCGCTTACAAAGGCAATATTTGAGTACCCGATGGAAAATGACCATCTGGATTTTGTACAATATTTTAGAGCTGTCGATACTCTTCAGTTTAGAAATACAAAACGAACGCACTTGAACCTTGAATTTGACAACAATGGCCAAGGAAAATCAAAAGAATTTGACGAACTGAATTTAACCATCAACTATTGAATGAAAAGACTGCTTAACTATTTGATTATCGGGGTTTTGATAATATCCTGTAACCAACAAAAATCAAAAACACCAAAAAACAACGAGAAAACTCTTACGGCGAAAGATTTCCTAACGGCTCGACTAGATTCCATTCAAAAGAACGGAAAACTAATCGGATTCGGAGTAGCGATGGTTAATGAAAATGGTGTCCTGTATGAAAATGGTTTTGGATTTTCTAACAACAAAACCAAAGAAAAATACACCAAAAACACCGTTCAGCATATTGCCTCTGTCTCAAAAACGTTAATTGGCATTAGTTTAATGAAAGCGAAAGAATTGGGTAAGTTAGAACTCGACAACCCTATTAACGACTATCTTCCCTTCAAAGTCATAAATCCCAATTACCCAAATGAGACCATCTCTATCCGCCATTTGGCAACACATACATCTGGTATAAACGATTCGGACCAGTATATGAACAAAGCTTGGTATTTAACACCTAACCAAGACTTATCCAATGTAAGAACTGATTATCCTGCACAACAACTAAATCCAAACGACAGCAAAGTCCCGATGGAGGACTATCTAAAAGAATATTTGGTAAAAAACGGAACCTACTATGATGTAAACAATTATATCGATTTTAGTCCTGGAGAACGCTACAACTACTCAAATATCGGGGCAACGCTTTGTGCGCTGATTATTGAAAAGGCTACCGGAATGCCTTTTGATGTTTTTACTCAAGAGCATATTCTACAGCCATTGGGGATGACTTCATCCGGTTGGTCGTTGGAAGACATAGACATATCAAAACACTCAAGACTTTACCGAAACGATTATTCGTTGTTGCCTTTTTACTCAGCAATTACCTATCCAGATGGGATGTTGATTTCTTCAAGTAGCGATATGGCAAAATACCTTACCGAATTGGTCAAAGGATATGCTGGGAAAGGCACGCTCTTAACCAAAGAGAGTTATCAGGAATTGTTTAGAGAACAACTTGATGAGGAAAATTTCGATGGCAGGGACGACACAAACCCATATAATGGGGATTACAGCCCTGGCTTGTTCATCGGGCATAGTGCAAAAGGGTATGTTGGGCACTCAGGTGGCGATGCAGGAGTTGGTACTTGGATGTATTTTGACAAAAACACCAAAATGGGCAGGTACATCGTTATTAATACCGATATGGGAAATGATAACAGAGCTAAAGAGTTAGAATATTACGCGATTTGGGATTTGATGGATGAGTATTTTGAAAAACTGAAAGCTGAAAAAGAAAACTAACCATCGACACCATAAATAAAATAGCATTGACAAAAAGAACTCGGACACTACTAATAGCTTTAGCCTTAACATCAACTATCAGTTGCAATCAAAAGAACACCACCAAAAACAAAAGCACGGAGGAAATTGTAAAGTATTTTGCCGGGCAGTTTTTGGATGACGATAGAATTCATTCGGTGTCCATTGCACTTGTAAATAACGGAAAAGAAGATACGTTCCATTTTGGACAACAGAACCCAAACAGGAACAACCCACCAACTGACTCAACGCTCTACGAACTGGCTTCCGTCACCAAAACGTTTACGGGAACTTTGGTAGCCAAAGCAGTTCTCGATGGAAAAATTACGCTCGATGACGATATTCGGGATTACTTGCCAAGAGAATATCCCAATTTTGAATATGAAGGGGAGGCAGTCACCATAAAAGATATCATCACCCATACGGGAGGCTTCCCAAACTTTCCGCCTTCATCGGAAAACAAAGAGGTATTTTGGAAAGGATTGCATCAGATTAAAATTGACTTAAAACCAGGGACTGAATTTAACTATTCAAACACCGCACCTGAAATAACCGCTTATATTCTTGAACAGGTCTACGACATTCCCTACCAACAACTCGTAACAAAATTTATCCTGGAACCCAATGGAATGACGAACACAAAATTCGTCCTTGATGAAAATGAGAAAAAATTATTGATACAGGGCTATAATGGCGATAAAAAACCCCAAGAGCACTTTAAAAATAACCTATGGGGCGGGATTTCGGGACTACATTCCAACACGACAGATTTACTCAAGTACATCAAGTATAGCCTGAACGATTCTATACTGGAAGTAAAGGAATCGCGTAAAAACTTTTTCAGCACCCAATACGATTTTGACATTGGCTATCATTGGAACATTGTTGAAATAGAAGATGAAATATGCTATCGGCATCACGGAGGAATCTGGGGAATGCAGAATTGGTTGATGATTTTCCCGGAATCCAATTTCGGAATTGCCGTTTTATCGAATGCAAGCTTTGAAGGCGGACTGTTCTCAGAAGGTATAGATGACAAGCTTGAAAATTTGGCTCTAAAGATTAAAAGTGAAATGACATCAAGTCTAGAAAAATAATAGAATGTCACATACTTATCAGGTCAGATGTGATTCTTATAAGTCTATTATAAAAAAGTAAACCACTATACATCAAACCACTCAGCACATTCCCCTACATTCCACGCTTACCTGCCGAAAAAGGCAGGCAATCACTTCATTTCGGGAAAAGAGCTTCACTACAACTATCTTAGACACAATCCCCAATTTTGGCTTTCCATTGCGCTACCCCTACCCGCAGCGCTGGGTAGGAACGCTACATTCCCAAGCCAAAACCGTGAATAGAGTCCGCTTCCACAACGGAAAGCCATCACTTCGGTTTTCTTAACGGAATTTTCGGCAAGAACTTCTTGAGCCCTTGCTCGAAAATGCCTAAAAACCGAACCGCTGTCTTACACATTTTAAGGGGTTTATAATGGATAAAGCCTTTGTTGTTTTTCGGGTCGTCGAAAAACAGGCAGTACATAACCAATTCTAGATTAAACCCAATCGCTCGCTTCGCTTAACTTTCCGTACGCTCAGGTCACGACCAGATTTAAAAGAATTGCTAATGTCCTTATGGAACTTGTCAAGACCGTGGCAAGTTTTCGTGAAAAATAAGGTATCTACTTCCTTGAAATCCGCTAAAAATGGTCGGATTTACTACGTCGCAAACACACCTGATTTTTCCCAAAAAGTCTTGACAAAACCCACTCTATCCATTGTGCTACGCACGAAAGAAATCAAACAAACACCCCTTAAAATTTAATCACAGTTGAATTTGAAAGGGAAATATTAATCTTTAAATCTTTAGTTATGAGTACGATTAAAAATCACGTGCAATTGATTGGAAACGTTGGGCAGGAACCAACCGTTACGAACCTTGAAAGCGGTAAAAAAGTAGCCCGCTTCTCACTCGCTACAAATGAGTATTACAAAGACAGCAAAGGCGAAAAGCAAACAGATACCAACTGGCATACCGTAGTTGCTTGGGGTAAGACTGCTGAAATCGTAGAAAAGTATGTTGAAAAAGGTAAGGAAGTGGGCATTGTAGGGAAACTGAAAACCAGAACCTACACCACCGATGATGGTAACCAACGCTATGTTACCGAAGTGGTAGCCGATGAAATCCTATTACTAGGAAGCAAAAATGACAAGTAGAACTTAAAATTAAAGAGGGCGTTCCTCTCGAAAGTTGCGCCCTCTTTTTCATTATTAATTCCATAAAACAGAAATCACAATGAAAGCGCAAGTTAACGAAATAAAAGAGCGGTTGCAATATTTTACGGGAACGGAAATGTTCTACCAAATACCGCTTCTACGAACCCGATTTACCGATGGGCTGAAATACCTGTCCGAAGCTGCCGAATGTTTTTGGCTCATAACGGATGCTTCGGTAATCGCCAAAAGTCTGATGAACCGAAGTGAATTTATCACGATTGACTTTAAAAGAATGTCCGAAGAAAGACAGGACTATACAGGGTACGAAGCTGAAATTATTTACAGCGATGGTAACGACAATATTTTGGAAACACATCGCTACAATGCCACCGATTTTCCATTGGATGAACTACGTTTATTTTTTGTAAACGATACGCTGATGTTACCAAGTGAATACTAAAATCGGGAAGCTATGATTTATCTAAATTTTACCGATTTGAGCGAGGAAGCGCAAGAGCGATTAATTGCAAATTCCAAAGAAGATGTCAAGAAAAAATATGGCAAGGATTTGATGGAAAATGCTACAAAGCACCACAATAATTTGGACCAAATGCTTGACGAGGAAGCGTTACGGAATTTATATTCCTATACCTATGTATTTAATATATGATTGATAATTTTTAAAGAAATGCACCTCTGAATTTTCAGGGGTGTTTTCATTTTTAGTGCATTCATAATCACGAAAAAATTGTATCTTTATTTCGCTGAAATACAGCACACAATTTAAGTACAGTTATCCATTTTTTGACTTTCGCCGATAACCGTACCCATCGATAAACAACATATCGGAAATTTCATTTCCTAAAAAATGGCAATCAGCTTTTGAGCTGAATTGTATGGATTTTTGTCCCGCGAGCGGGACGAAAAGGAATAGCAAGAGGGTAACACGCTACGCGGTGTTACATATTCCTTTTCGTTTTCAAATCATTGAAAATCAGCTGTGTAGAATAATTTTTAATTTTTTGATTTTCAGCAATTTGCGACAAATGCCCTCAAAACGCCCATTTTTCGGGAAGGATTTGCGACAAATCGGCGAAATATGGACACATTTATCGGCATTAGATTCAAGAAGGGAACAGCAAAACGTTTTCAGGAATTCTCACGTACACACTTCAAGACCCATACCGAGGCAATGGAAGCTATCCTCGATTTTTTCTTCTACAACGAAATTTCACCAAAGGAAAATTTAGGACCAACTGGACGCACCATTGAAGCCAAATTATTAAAACGCATTAATGCAGTAATCGCAATTATGCGTGATGTGGAAAAGACCCAAACCAAACCTACGGTCGCAATGTTGCAATCACTATTTGAAATGGATGAACCCAAAAAGAAACCCTTGATTTTGGAAAAGAAATTCACTGAAGAGAAGAAAGAAGTCCGCTTTCGCGAAAAGCGTAAAAACTCAAATCAATTATAAAAATTACGGCTATGTACATTAATATCACCGCACAAAAATTAGGGGCCAATTACAGTCAAAGTTCAGCCGATTTTGTGGACTATCTCGAAAAGGAAAATGAAGGTCTCGAAAAAGAAGAGATGGAACACTTTTTTAACCAATATGGCGATGAGATTTCAGCTAAAGAGGTGGTCAAAGAGATTGATGGCAATACCGCCAAACTCAAAAAGAAAGAACCAAAATTTTATTCCATCACGGTCAGTCCATCAAAATACGAATTGCGGAAACTCGAAAACAATAGTGAAGATTTAAAACGATATACCCGGGAATTGATGAAGGATTATGCTGCCAGTTTCAACCGGGAAATCAATGGACGAAAAGTAACTGTAGATGACATTAAATACTTTGCCAAAATCGAACACCAACGAACTTTTAAAGGCACAGATTTTCAGGTGCGAGAAAACCAACCTTTTGCTACCAAGATTCTTGAATTGAAACAAGAAGTCAGGCGCATTCAACAAGGTCAAGCAACAGGCAATATAGAACGGTTGAAATTAAAAATTAGGAAGTTAGAAAAGGAAGCACCACACCAACTCAATGGCAAGCGGATTGTCCAGGGAATGAAGAAACCTGGAAACCAAAGCCACATTCATATAATCGTTAGTCGCAAGGATGCATCCAATTCGTCCAGCCTTTCCCCAGGAAGTAAACACAAGGCATCCGAAGTCAAGATGCACGGCAAAAAAGTTAAACGTGGTTTTGACCGTGACCAGTTTTTTGAACGTACCGAAAAGACGTTTGACAAGACCTTTGGCTATAACAGAAACTATGCTGAAACCTACAAAGCCAAAAAAGATTTTATGAAAAATCCCAAACTCTATTTTGCCGCATTAATGAAGTTGCCAGCCAATGAAAAGGCAGTGGCCTTTAAAATAATGGGCAAGTCAGGTATTCCGTTAATCCCCAATATCCCGACCAGTAAAGCAAAGTTGGCACTTCGGGTCTTTAAGCGGTTACGAAAAGGTGCTGAAATTGCGGTCAAGTCAAGCTCTATTGGGATATGAGTTGGTCATTAGTAGAAATAGTCATTTATATTGTAGTGCCTTTTTTGTCATTGGCGATATTGTTTTATGCTCTTCACGATAGTGAGCCAAAGAAGAAAACTGATAAAAAGTATCAAGTCACATTCCCGACCAAATCGGGAAAGTTTAAAATAGAGAACATTAAACGCGGTGCATCCGTTATTGGATCTGCCGGTAGTGGAAAAACCGAAAGCGTGGTCTATGGATTTTTGAAGCATTTTCGTGAAAACGGTTTCTGTGGCATCATTCACGACTACAAGGATTTTGAGCTGACCGAAATGGCTTATCCGCTTTTCGCAGATTGTAACATTCCTATGAAGATCATTTCTTTTGACAAGATTGTCCATCGGGTTAACCCTATTGCACCTTGGTATTTGGAAAATGAGGAAAGCGTAAACGAAGTGTCGAGGGTTTTGATCGAAAACCTTTTGGAACAACGAGAATCCGGAGCTAATGGAACTACCAAATTCTTTAACGATGCTGCCGAAGGTTTGATAGGTGGTTTGATTTGGAAGTTGAAAACCGATTATCCACAGTTCTGCACCTTGCCACATTTGATAGCCATTTATCAAATGCTTGATACCGATAGCCTGGTGCAATTCTTGGAAACCAATACCACATCGAGAGCAATGGCGGACGCATTTATTAGCGGTAAGGATTCTGACAGACAGACGGCTGGTGTAAAAAGTACCCTGGCCAATGCGCTGAAACGCATCAGCACCCAACGCATTTTTATGGCATTGTCCGCAGATGAAGTACCGTTGAACATAAATAATGAAGAAAATCCAGCGGTCATTTCCGTAGTGAATAATCCCAAATTTGAGACGTCCTATTCACCCGTCATTGCCACGATAATACACACCATTACCAAGCAGATGAGTGTGCGTAATTCCAGACCCTCATTTCTATTGATGGAAGAAGCACCAACCATTCGTTTACTCAATATGCACCGGATTCCAGCAACGCTGCGAAGCTATGATATCGCCACCATTTATGTAATGCAGGATAAGATTCAAAATGATATGATGTACGGCGATAAGGCAAGCAAGGCGATTCTCAGCAACCTATCATATCAGTTTTTTGGCAAGGTCAACGACCCAGATACGGCCAAATATTACGAGCGCTTTTTTGAAATCATAAAGAATCCAACAAAAAGCGTCAGTAAGGCTGCAAACATCTTTAAAACAGACACCCGAATTACCAAAGGCGAAAGAGAGGTTTCCAAAAGAAGAGCGGATATTTTCTTTAGATTAAAACAAGGTGAGTTTGTCACCTTTGCTGATGGGAAGGACAAGAAAGTTAGGTTCAGGTTGTCAAAGATTCAAAGGCAACTTCCGCAGGAAACTAAGCCATATTCAGATGCTGATTTGAGAGCTAATTTTGAGCGGGTTTATGATGAGGCAAGGTCGATTTTCAAATGAATTGAAGGTAGTACAATAGGTGGTGTAATAGGTGGTCAAATCGCTTAGAAATATTGAAACTATCTCTTTTAGATTTCGATTGTCAAGCAACTAGTACCTTTAGTGCTGGCTTTAAGCAGTAAATGGTTCTAGCAAAAATATTATCCAAAACCTTTCTTCATTTTGTTTAGAATAATTCCAGATAATTTTTACATTTGCACTTTATTTTTAATCAATCTAAATAAATATAGATGAGATTTAGACTTTTTCTAACCACTTTTTTATTTGTTTTTACAACAATAAACGCACAGACTGGAACCGTTTCTGGAAACGTGACAGATGGAAATAACAATCCTGTAATGGGTGTCAATATAATGCTGTTGGGAACCTCTCTTGGAGGTGAGACCGATTTTGACGGTAACTTTTCAATTGACAAAATCCCATCGGGCGATTATGTATTGAAACTGTCCTATTTGGGCTTTAAATCAAAAGAAATAGGTATTAGCGTTGGTACTAATCAAACTATCGAACTGGGAAAACTCATTCTTTACGAGGGAAACGAAGTGCTTAGCGAAGTAGTGGTACAAGGTGAGCGCAGGAATAAATTTTCGCGCAAGCAGACGGCTTATGTGGCCAAACTGCCTTTAAGGGATATTGAAAACACCCAAGTATATAGTACCGTTACGACAGAGCTCTTGGAATCCCAAGTGGTCACCAATTTTGATGATGCGCTGAAAAATGCCACAGGAGTGGAAAATCTTTGGGCTTCCACAGGTCGTGGTGGTGATGGTGCCGGCTATTACGCATTAAGAGGGTTTTCCGTTCAACCACAATTGGTAAACGGCCTTCCTGGATTGACCAACGGAACCATCAACCCTGCAAACATTGAGCGTATCGAGGTCATCAAAGGGCCTTCAGCTACTTTGTTCGGTAATGCGGTTTCTTCGTATGGTGGTCTCATAAATGTTGTGACCAAGAAGCCATACATAGGTACAGGAGGTTCGCTGTCCTATACGGCCGGTTCCTTTGGTCTTAATCAGATTGTTGGCGATTTCAATACCGCTTTGGATAAAAACGAAAATCTATATTTCAGACTGAATTCATCATACATAACGGAAAAGAGTTTTCAGGATGCCGGATTTAGAAAAACCTTTTTTGTAGCCCCATCACTTTCCTATCGGGTAAACAACAGGTTGTCGTTTTCATTTTATGGCGAAATCACCCAGGCCGAACAGACGAATCCCACCTTTTTGTTCTTGAACAGAAACGCACCTACCGAAGCCCAAAATCTCGATGAACTGAATTACAACAATAAATTGTCCTTTACAAGCAATGAGTTGACACTTAAAAATCCAACACAGAATTACCGTGTGGAAATGGACTATAAGCTCTCGGATGCCTGGCAGTCTCAAACCCTTTTATCTACGAGTGCCACTTCCACAAACGGCTATTACACCTATCTTTTTGAATTTGGAATTCTTCCAGATGATGCCTTCACACGATTTGTGAGTAAGCAAAATTCCAAGACCAACACCACGGACATCCAACAGAATTTTATAGGTGATTTCAAGGTGGCCGGATTGCGCAATAGGATGGTTGTAGGCTTGGATTACCTAAACGTAAATACGACCGACAACAGCAGCGGATTTGTTTTCTATGGAAACACGACCCCAGAGGGTGTGGCAAGCGGCGATAATCCATTTACCCCTGATGTTGTTGAAGACGACACCTTTCCGCTATCCACCGCAGGTGTCGATGCGGCCTTGGAAGATGTTGCCATTGGAAATAACAATTCAGAATTCAGCATTTACAGCCTCTATGTTTCAGATGTTATTAATTTTACACCAAAACTGTCATTGATGCTGGGACTGCGATTGGACCGTTTTGACAACGATGGCGATTTACTAAACGATGAGGATGATTTTGAACAAACGGCACTTTCCCCAAAAGTGGGTGTCCTTTATCAACTCATTGAGAATAAGATTTCCTTGTTTACGAACTATCAAAATGGATTCAACAATGTCGCGCCAAGATTGGTAGGCGACCCAGAAGCGGGTCCTCAGACTCTGCAGACCTTTGACCCAGAACAAGCCAATCAATTTGAAGGTGGTTTGAAAGCCAACCTGTTTGCGAATCGATTGACAGGTTCCATCAGCTACTATGACATCACCGTGAAAAACAGGGTCATTCAAGACCCTTCCAATCCTTTTAATTTTATCGCGAATGGGGAAATCGAAAGCAAAGGTTTGGAAGTGGAACTGAATGCCAACCCAATTGATGGTCTTAACATCAGAGGTGGCTATAGTTATAATGACAGTAAGACCACGAAAACGGACGACCCTTTGATTCTTAACAAAAGACCGCTGGAAGCAGGTCCCAAAAATCTGTATAATTTTTGGACGACCTATGCCTTCCAAAATGAAACCCTCAGAGGTTTCGGACTTGGGTTCGGTCTTAATGGTGCAAGTGAACGATTTGTTAAGAACTATACAACAACAGGCGATTTTACCTTGCCAGCCTACACGGTCTATAATGCATCCGCGTTCTATGAAGCCGACAGATACCGCATCAGCCTTAAATTGAACAATGTGACCAATCTGGAATATTATAAAGGTTGGACGACCATAAATCCGCAGCAACCACGAGGAGTTTTGGCCAATGTAACTTATAAATTTTAAAATGCTTCGATTATAGCAATGACCTTTAAACAAATCACAAGAACCGTACATAAAATACTCGGGCTTTCGAGTGGCATCGTCGTATTTATTGTGGCGATAACGGGTGCAATGTGGGCGTTTAAAGATGAATTTAAGAGTTTGTCGGATGGTTATAAAACCGTAACGGTTCAGGATAAAATGGTGTTGTCACCTACTCAGGTCAAGGCAATAGCGAATGATATTTTTCCCGGGAAAGCGTTGCACGGTACGGTATATAGCAGACCTGGACAAGCTATCGAAGCGATTTATTATCAGGAAGAACCGCTTTTTTATCAAAGCGCGTTTCTCGACCCGTATTCGGGAGAGGTATTGCATATTGAAGACCACTTGAGCGGTTTTTTTGCTTTTGTGCTGGACGGCCATATGCATCTCTGGCTACCGGATGCCTTAGGCGAACAGGTCGTTGGAATAGCGATACTGATATTTTTAGTGATGGTCATTTCGGGTATTATACTGTGGTGGCCGAAGAAACGGAAAAACCTTAATCAACGACTCAAGTTCAAATGGAAAGATACCACAAGATGGCGACGCAAGAATTTTGACCTGCATTCCATCGGCGGATTTTACGCTTGTCTTTTCGCGCTCATTTTTGCGGTTACGGGACTTGCAATGTCCTACGATTGGTTTCAGTCTGGGATCTATGCGGTATTGGGCGGTGACAAAAATGTAATGTTTCTGATTCCTGAAAGCGAACAAAAATTTAAAGCGACTTCTGAAGCCAAACCTATTGATAGGCTACTGCCCAAACTCTGGAAGGAAAATCCACAGGCCGAAAGTTTTGAAATTCATTATCCGCACGCTGCGACCAACAGTATTTATATAGAAGTCTCTAACACGGATGGTGTTTACTATGATTCCGATTATCTCTTTTTCGACCAAAATAGCTTGGCACCGATACCTTCCGAAACCATTTATCGAAAATACAAAGAAATGGCATTGTCGGACAAAATCCTGCGGATGAACTATGACATTCACGTAGGTGCCATTGCGGGACTTCCAGGAAAAATATTGGTCTTTCTTATTAGCATATTGATTGCAAGTCTTCCCGTAACCGGATTTCTCATTTATTTGGGGAAACAGAGAAAAACTAGGAAAGTAACCAAGGTACTTAAAGTTGAATGATTGAATAAAAGTTGGAAATTGAAGTCTAGCCTTTTATGTTGCATATTATCAACAAAAACAATTTATTTGTTGTAAATAGACATCAAATTGAACTCAAAGAAAGCTATTTTACTGCCCAAGTACCAAAAGGTTTTTGAGCAGTTGGGCGAGAACATCAAGTTGGCTAGGAAGCGAAGGAAGCTCACGACCGCGCAGGTATCCGAGCGGGCTGGAATTAACCGGACTACACTTTACAGAATTGAAAAAGGGGATACCGGTGTAGCCATAGGTTCCTATTTTAACGTGTTAAGGGTATTTAATTTGCACAACGACTTTTTGAAGCTGGCCAATGACGATGAGTTTGGCAGAAAATTACAGGACCTTGATTTGTTGTAGAATGGCAGGTGCATTTAAGCAATAGCTATTTAACAAACCAAAAAGAACTTAATGATAGAAACTCAAATTTCGATATTAATAAACCGGAAATCAGACATACAAGTGATAAAAGACTGTATTATAGGTAGTAACATTCAGTTCCCTGTGTATATCTGTGAGTATGAAGAAAACTTTACTGCCAATTTCACAAGTGAATACGAAGAGTGGGAATTAGACAAGGAAATACTCAATAGCTTTCCCGATTATGAATTTACCGAAAATCTTGAAAAAGGCCGTAAGGAAATAAGATTACAGATATCTCGACATCAATCCCAATTATGTACTGATGGCTGGGGACGTCCGTTGGAAAATCCACTAAATGAAACCAAGTACCTAGTAAAAAAATCCAAACCTAAAACAACAAAATTCAATCCGAGAATAACGGTATTGTTCGAAGAGGATGAACGGAACTACTATGTCCATATAGTTAACGGAATAAATAAAAGTACTAACGAAAAGGGCTTCTTGCTTCTTAATGAATTTAGAAATAGGGACGTGAACGACGAGTCTGAAATTTTTAAAGATACGCTCTACAAAACACCGCTTGAGGCATTTCATTATGCTCAGAACAAGATGGAAGTTATAGTAGATAGTGACTTTGAAGAATACTTGAAGAAAAAGAAAAAAGCAATAAGAAAAAAGCAAAGAATTCCCCGAAAAAAGGTTCGGGATTTTATCAATTCCTGTAACCGAAATGATTTGGATGGCATCTTTGAAAACCTTGGCGAAAATTTCATTTTTGAAAAGAAGGTAAAGTGGAAAACCGAATCGGAATTTAGTGGCGTTGAAGAGTTTAAGGAATACATAAAATCGAGGGACCAGGACCTATGCGGTATGGGTTTTAAAATTCGTACTTCTTGGAATATCGATTTGCCATTTAGTATTACTATCGGTGTTAAATATTTTCCGGATGAGGCCAAAAAGGATAATATGACGTTACAATACAGACAATATATCTTTGAATTTAAAAACGAAAAAATAATGCGGATTACAGAAGAAAAGTAAGTGCGTTACTCAAAAAAAGTGTAGCCAATTATCCATTCAAACTCTTTATAAGAAAGCATAGGGATTGAATCCATAACGTGCTTTTTAAAGTAGAGTATTAACTAAATAAAGCTAACTAACAAGGACCCTAGAAAGGCCCATTATCCCGTGGCCCATTATGCGTAACCTTCCATTGGCCATCTTCTTGAATTAGCTTAAAGACACCGGGTTTTGGGTCGTAGGCAGTTGAATATTTAATCCAGGCCACTTCCCCTTCCATTGCTTCATCGACCACCTTAAAATCTGCTGCTGAGCTTTTTTCTTGGACAAACATTTCCTGTATGCTGGATAGATTGTCATAGCCTTCGGCGGTAGTGTGCTTCTTTAGTGTGGCCTTATCGCCGTGGTAGAAGCTTTCGGCGACGACTTTGGCGGTTTCCGATGGGGTCAGGTTTTTGCTTTCTGAACACGACAGAAAGGAAACGAGCAAAGTGCAAATCAATATATGTTTCATAATGCATTCAATTTGGGTTATTAATCATTCGATGCGGGATTTTCAATTTTATGTTGCGTTCCCCGTTTTTCTCGTTCAGTTCCAGAATGACCCGGCGCTCATCGGATATGGAAAATTTTGGCATCACATAAACCAATCTTGAATTTGTGCCTTCTTTTATTTTAGACGGCAGTTGATGCTTGTGAAGCGTTTCCTTGTATATACGCTGCAAGCTTTTACTTTTGCCTTTTTGCCGGGTTTCTACGAACAGATTCAAAAAATTCAAATCATAATCCAAGGATGAATTGTTTTCGATTTGAATGACAAAATAAAGTTCCTCTTTCTCAAAAGCGATGTTCTCAAGATTCAGCACGACACCTTCCTTTCGTTTCTGTTTTAAGGCCACGCGCTTCTGATTATTCAAGAGATACGAGCAAAACCGTTCGTAATATTGACGTCTGCTTAGCGGTGCTTTCGGGATGTCCGTTACCGCTGTTTCGTCCTCAGCTGCCCTATTTTCGTTCCCGATACTACTAGCTTCCTCAATGAAATAATTCAGCTTTGAAATTTCAGCCTTATACTTTACAATATACGAAAAAATAGATCCATCTCGGTTGATTACCAGTAGATTGCTTTCCTTTCCAGGCTTGGCTTGAAGCAGACCTAAATGCTGTTCCTTTTCTCGGTTGAATGTAAAAACGAAGTTATCCGACCCCGTGATGCCCTGACGAATGGGTTGCGGAAAAAACAGTGCAACATTCTTGGTGTCGTTGGCATAAATGGTATCGAGGGTAACGGGTTGTTGGGCATTTGCTTCCCCGAAGACGATAAGAAACATTAGAACTGTAATTGGGATATGTGATTTCATAAGAATGGATTTTTGATGGTCTAAATGACCCTCATAGTTTTGATTTTAACAGTAATCGGTAATTATTGAGTATGGTGACCTTTACGTTCCGGTTCCTTCGTCTGAAGACCTGAGTAATGCCGCTTACTTGCGGGACGGATGGAATGTTGATGTCACCAATCACATCATCAAGCACCTCGGTGGTGACCTCGGCCCTGAAATTGTTTTCCACATAAATCCCTTCGCTACCGTCCTGCAAATCGAAGGCCTTTAAGCTGGTGGGATGGTGATTGATGTTTTCAATGTCAATCAGGGCACGGTTGGGCTGAAAACTGATAAAGCCGAAAACAGGTGTATGTGCCGGCATCAATTTTCCATTGATAAATGCGGCTTCGGTCAACCGCATCCTCAGACGGCTATTGGCCTGAACCACTTGGTCACCATCGACGACCACGCCAATTGACTCATCGGTATTTCCAAGAAGGGTCTGTTCGTTGACCTTTGGCGCAGCGGCAAAAAAGAGCTGATGTTCCAAGCCGAACTCTTTGGCCTGTATTTTCTGTTCCCGAAATACTTCAGCAGAGTCTATCTTCGGTTCTACATTTTCGGCACGTCTTCTTCGTACCGATGTACGAGTACTTCTTTCCGAATATTTTATCCTATTGGCCTTGTAGATGCTATCGACCACCCGTTGTTTTTCCAATTGTGGCAGGTCCGGATTGTAAATGCCAGCTGAATCGATGAGCTTTTCGTCATAGATGCTGGGCGCATTTGTTTCACGCACTTCCTTTAGGTCATTAATGGCATCCAGTTTGGAATCGTATTCCTTTTGGTTCTCTTCCAGTTCGGGCACTAAGGTTTGGTTCAGGTTTTCAGTTTCTGTTTCACCCCCATCCATAAGCATTACTGAATAGGATATGAGAAATATGAAAATGACAGTCAATACTGCTGCAAATACTATTTTATTCTTTTCTACTTTCATCGTTTAATTTTTTAAGCGTGTTCTCGAAATAATTGGTAATCAACAAACCGTGTGGATTGTTAGGAAAGTTCCGGTCCACCATACTCAGGTTGCCGGTGGAAACCAGTTCGTAGGTATCGACGATACTTCCCCTATTGATTTCAAAAATGGTAACGGTCCTAAAGGCATAAGAGCCGTTCTTCTCATCGATTTTAGAATCAATACTCAATACTTCCTGTACCAAGGAATACTGCAACAGGCGGTTGTATACACCATCCGACTTTTTTTGTCGATAAAGATTGTCTACAGAGCTGTTGCCCAGCCAGAGTGCTTTTTCCAGATTCTTTTCGTAATTACTGGCATCGATGTTATAGAAATAGGTGTGGAAGAGTTCCAGATGCGCCAAAGCCTCGACTTTGAAATTCTCTTTTTGGGTGACCAACTTTAGGGGTATGATGCTGCCGTCCGTGTTAATGGCGAAAGCGCTGTTCAGCACTTTTTTATTGGCAGAAAAGGCTGTCCACAATGCAATAGAGCTGGACAGGAAGGCAAAAATGACGACCGCCAACACGATGAACCGATTGAGTTTTAAAACCTTGTAAATATCTTGGTATGGTGTTTTCATAAATCTTGAAGTTAGTTGGTAAACAATCTGAGCGTAAACGAGGTGGCACGACGGTAGAGCTTGAATTTTAGGAAGACAATAAAACCGACCGAACCCAATTGGACTACCGGTGCAAAAAATCCACTTCCAACATCAGTCCCGAAAAGATTGACCCAGAAGTTGGTATTGATTTCCGTGTAAATGGCATTTACGAATATGTTGACCAGAAAGAAGGCCGGAACCAACATATAGACCGCCGCGTATAACTTGAAAAAGGTATATGCCAAAGACCGGAACTTTTCAAAAACTGCCAAGCTGATGACCAATGGGAAAAAAGCTTGCATTATTCCTAAAAGGAAAAAGCGTTCGGCCAAAAAGAGCGGATAGATAAACAGGTCAAGAATCCATAGTATGATGCCGATGATAAACGCCAATATCTTAAAGCCGTACAAGGGCGTGACCAAGGCTTCATAAAGTAGGGTCATTGCATTTTTAGCCGCATCCATTAAATTGACATCCTCTTCAATAGGAATATCCTGCATTTGCAGGGGAAGAAGCGCAGGTGCCGTGCCGCGATATTGCCCTTCGATGGCCACTAAGATGCCATCAAAGAACCCGAGTGCTTGGGTCGAAAAAATGACCAAGAGCACAATGGCAAAATTCTTGGCGAGTTCGCTTGGGCTCAAACCCCAGGTATAGCCTTCTTTGTCCGCAACGCCTTCATTGTATTTTTTAAGGATGTTGACCAAGAAGAACAGCACGGCAAGCGTCTTCATTCCGGCAATGGTGTATTGCGAGAAACTGCTGTTCTGTATGGTCTGGAACACCGTATCGATGTATTCCAACCCAATCCCTAAAATGATGGTAGCGGTCATTTGTTAATAGTTGGTTTCGCGGTTGTTGATTTTGTCCTGCATTTTTCGAAAGGAAATAATATCCCGATACCGTTTCGTTTTGGTGGTGATGTTCGCCACCATTTCCCTCGATTCCAGTTCTTTTTGTTTGAGCACCTCGGCGCGTTCGGCATCGCTCATTTTCAGATGGTCGCTGGACAGGATTTCATCCATAAAATCCACCGTGTCCAATGAGTTCTGAACAATGGCATCGAAGGATTCGACGACCCTATCGATTTCCTCGGGCTTGATGTACGGGGAATTTAGAATGTCCTGCAGGTCGGTCTGCATCACTTGGATAAGCCGTTGATTGTTCTGTGCGATTTCTTCAACTGCCCTGAGCTGTTGGACAACGCTGGATACTTTCTCAATGGCCTCTTTGGCATCCTTCAAGAATTTTACGGATTTAATCATTTCAGCGGTCTGCTTACCTGATTCAATGAGCTGTTTTACCAAGCTGATGAAGTTAGTGTTGTCATAAACCGGCATCCCTTGGCACGCAGCGCGTGTGGGCAGTAAAAAGATGAATGCGGTAGCGATGATTAAAAGTTTTGTCTTCATAACATTATGTTTTAGAGGTGAATTGTTTTATAGCTTCTTCCATATTATTGGTCTTGTTATAAATGGCCATTATGGCCTCGTTTTCTTTGCCATCCGTGAGGTAAGCTGCATAGACTTCCTTCGGAACTTCCAACCGGAAGATGTTGCTTTCCTTTCCGATTTTGATGAACATTTCGGTGTACTTGCGTGGTCCGGAAAGGTTGTTCTTGATGGATTTGAGTTGGTTCAGGTCGTGACTGGATAGGTTGAGCCTTTTGACCAGTTCGCCATAGCCTTTTTCATTGTTTAGGCTGTAGATTACTTGGGTATTTTCAAGAATACTCGCAGATGTGGAATTGTTCGGCAACTGATTAATGGACTGTAGAATGATACCGATGGCACCGTTCTGCTTTCGGATGGCTTGGTAATAGAATTCAACGCTTTCAAGGACGTTGTCAAACTTCAACTGTTTGGCAAACTCATCGAATAGGATGATGCCTTTTTCGGCACGGTTGCGCCAGATGGTTCTCTGGATAGCTGACTTAATAAGCTTTAACATTACAGACAAGATTTCCTTGTTGTCCTTTACTTCGTCAAGCTCAAAGACAATCAATCGCTTATCCTCAATCTTGTAGGTCTGGTCTTCACTAACTTCAAAAAGAAAGCTGTATAGACCATCACCGACGTACTCGGACATCACGTGCAGAAAGCTTGTGACATTGAAGTAGTCGGGATGGATTTTAAGGTTGTTCAGAATATCCTTCTGATGCCTTTCTATAAAATTGTAGAAGCCTTCGAGAGAATGATTTTCCGAAGTACTATCGTAATAATGGCGCAATATCTTTTTGACCGAAACCGATTGGGCTTTGGTCACTTTTAAATCTGAAGCGAACAGTTCAAAAAGGAATACCGATAAGTCTTCCAGACGTTCTGGTGTGAGGTCATTTTTATCACTTATAAAGAATGGATTGATACCCAAATTCTTTCCGCTTTCATAACGAAGTACGGTGTACTTTTCAGGATAGAGCTTGGCGAATTTGGTGTAGGATCCACCGAGGTCAATTATCACCAGCCGGACACCACTTTCAAAATATTGGCGCAGTATGTTATTGGCCAAAAAGGATTTGCCTTCGCCAGTTGGCGCAAAAATGGCAAAGTTCCGAGCCTTGATGCGCTTTTTTCGTTCGTCCCAAACATCCTTTAGAACAGGGATGTTATGTTCACGGTCATTAAAGATGATTCCGGTATCGTCAGATTTGTAGTTGGTGTTATTGATGAAGAGACAAAGCGCGTGCTTTAAATCGGTTACATACAGATCGTTGTTTGAGAAGTTGGATGAAAAACAGCAGTAACTGTTCAGAATATAATTTTTGCGTTCTTCACCTCTTGGATAGTACGGTATGATATCGAGTTCCTTAAACTCAGTTTTGATTTTCGAGGTAATGGAATCGAGGCTCTTTTTATCTTTCGCCCAATACACTACGTTGAGATGACCACGAATGATTCGGGCATTATCGTCCGCGTTTATTTGGTCGAGGATGTGCTGGATTTTGCCAAGCACGACCTTGTTCTGCGAACCGAAATTTGAACTTTTGTTCAGTTCTTCGACTTTCTTGTCGAGCAGTTTTCGCCATTTCTGTTTGTCATCCAAATACAGTATTTGGTTGACGATATGGTTCTCATTCAACGTAAGCCCTAAGCCGTCAATAAACCCCTGATGAAACACAAAATCGTCCGAAGTGAATTTCTCATTGGTCTTGCTACTCTGTACACTTTCGCCAAAGCACAGTTCGCTGTTGACGGCCAGGGCATTAAAATGGTTGTCGCCAATAGTGACGTTCTTTTTTTCAAGTAGAATGTCGGTATCGAATCCTTCATTGAACCCGTTGAAATAGTTGGTGGTGAGTTGATGAATCTCTTCCGCTTGCAGCGAATTGAAATGCATCTTTCGGCTATTGTTGATGAATGACACTGAATCACTGACTGCGTTAGCGAATACCTTGATATTATCATCCATCTGCTGAACAATCCCTTTGGAAACCTTTCGGAACGGATTGACATATTTAGGACTATTGAGTGCCTTGTTTTTGGTCAGGATAAAGAACAGATAACATTGGTGCTCAATATACCCTCGGCCTTTAAAGTGTTTGTGCGTCGCTTTTTCGAGAAAGGACTCGTTGGAAAGTTGTTCTGAAGTATAGGATTGCTTCAAATAGATGTCCTGCTTATGGACGACAGTTCCAACTGGTAAAGACTTTAGAGCCTGAAACCAGGCACCGTGTATGTCCTCAAAATCTTTTTCTGAAAGTGAGTAGATTTCAGGCAATTCTCCTTTGTAGCACAACACCACATTACCATTATTGGCAAACACGATATTGTCCTGAATATCTGCTATGGGTTGATATGCCGACAGGTTCATCTTATTCATAATCAAAACCTGAGTTACGCTTGTTACTGATGATTTTTGGGAATGGATTGCCCATTTGAAAGAGACTTGGGTTATGAGCTATTCGGGTCAATGCGATGTAGAGACTTACATCGAATACCAATAACCCTATGATAATACCAAAGCTGAAGGAAAAAATGATGACCAATAGGGAAATCAAGATAGCCACCATCATCAAGGCAAAAAGCGAAATGGGCAGGCCAAATATGACCGCCCGTTTCCGCATATTTCTATAGACTTCAAACTTCTTCATTACACTACGATGCCTATTAAATAGGTGAAGATGCCAACTACCGCACCTGCAATCAGTACAAAAACCAAGACACGGGTAATCCCTTTCTTGAGGTCTGCGTTTTCACCGAAGAAGTGTCCTGCATTAAATAGAAAACCAATAAGAAAGATGACCCCTAAAATGATTGGGAAAATAGTTCTGATAGTATCGGAAACATCGTTTACCGAATCTTCAATACCCCCAATCTGTGCAAAAAGTGATGTGGATAATAGCGAAAGAACGCTTGCCAAATAATATGATTTTTTCATAACGAATGGGTTTAAAATTTTGGTTCATTTTCGTTATGTGAAATTTACATATATTTGAATATAAATAATTGAAAATCAAATATTTGTGAATAAAATATTATTTGATATCGTTTGGTTTTCATTGCCATTAAATAGCATCAAATTTTATGGAGTTTTGAAACCAAACTGTTGAAAACACTAAACCTCGAAATGAAAAAGTGGCTCAAAAACGTCAGTTTTATGATTTTACTTCTCAAAAGTTGCATCTTTTTGGGTCAGGATTTGGATGCAAAAAAAATCATCGTTATTGACCCTGGCCACGGTGGAAATGATACCGGTGCAATTGGTAAAAATGCAGTTCAGGAAAAAGATATAATGTTGAACCTTGCAAAGGCCATTTTAGAGCTCAATAAAAAGTCAAATTCGCCTTTAGACATCTACTTGACCAGATATGGTAACACGCTGATTCCATTATTGGACAGAATTAAGCTGTCCAAAGCTCTAAATACAGATTTGTTTGTGTCCCTGCATTGCAATCATTCTGAAAATCCAAATGCAAGAGGTGTTGAAATCTATGTATCCAATGCACAATCTAAATTTTCTGGCGAATCTGTTTGGACGGCGTTTCAATTACAAGCTGACTTGAATGCGAAGTTGGGCTTTGAAAGTCGTGGTGTAAAGTTTGCCAATTTTCAAGTGCTTCGGGAAACGACTGACTTTATGCCTTCGGTACTTGTCGAATTGGGTTTTTTGAGTAATCGTGATGAAGGCAGTTATTTACTGAAACCCGAATCACTGGACTCATTGGCATCGGTTTTATGGGAATATTTAATCAAAAAATTGGATAGTTATGAGAGAGTTGGGGATTGAGGTGGTTAAGTGTCTGAGAAAGTTGATTTTGGCTTTGATCCATTCGCTAAAGAAGCACAAAACTGGAAATTGATTTAAAGAACTTTTGAACCCAGTATTACATTGGTTCTTTGTAAACCGACGAAGGTGTTTTTTCCTTGCTCGATGAATTTCTCTAACAACGAATCTTCGATGTTGTCAAGTTTTGATAACAGTAAATAAGCAATAACATAATCAAATAAGAAACTGATGTAAAGCAATTCAAATTCTGAGTAAATATTCCTGTTATCGAGATTGCTATGAATATGATAATCTCTAGCTCTAACAATCTTATTTGGGAATTCTTTCCAAACATTATCGGTAAAATCACCAATTTTCATAAAAATATCTTTATTCTCTTTGATGCGTTTGAATAGTTGATTTTTTCCTTCTTTAGAAAAGTTTTTGTAATAAGCTTCATACGCTGATATAGAATTAATAAAGCGTTTGTTATGACTAGGATGCCTGCCGATGAAGTTTTCCATCAACTTATCCAGACAAAATTTAAAGGCCTCGTTGCAGTAGGCAGCAACAAAGATTGGTAGTAAGCTAGGTTTTACTTTGCTGTATTCCGTGTGAACAAAAGTTGAAGTAGATTTTGTGAGTTGAGTGTCGTTATAATACAGATCTTTGTCCTCACCGCAACCAAGACACTTAAAGCTAAATTTTCTAAATTTCTCTGAACGACCGAAGATTAATTGCAATACTTTTTGGAAATGGTTGTAAAACTCAATTGCAACCAAAATACTGACTGGTTCTTCTAATTCAAATTTTATAGCACCTCGGTTAGAAATATTCAGACCTGTTTGCCTCTTCGTACTGATGTTTTGATAATGACTTATAGTGATTTTGAGATTAGTATTTTCAATCTGATATTCGTCCTTGAAAACCTTTTTATGAAGCTTATCTTCCGTATGGTCATACCAAATAGTATGATTTACCCATTTCGCAATAATATCATTTACTACATAAAATTCCTTGATTTTGAGCGTTTTCGTGTCGATTAAGTGCCTATCACTAACAAAAGTATATTTTACTCTATAAATTCTAGTTTCAGTAATACCACTAGATGAATGTTGTATTCTACAGTCTATAAATGTGATATACCCAAGGCCAGTTAATAATCCTAAAATCTGAGGTTCTTTATAGCTTCTTCGTTCTGAGTGTAAGTTAGTTTCTAGCCAAACTTCGTCATCATTGAATGACATTACGCAAAAATGCTTTTCATTTTCTTTTTCAGCAAGCCAGACCTCGCCATAATACTTTTTGTTCTTGTCAAAACCATCAATCATACTTAGGATGTATTAGATTTTAATAAAACCTTAAATGAGGATGTCAATTTGATTAAGGACAGGATTATAGAGGTCTACAGTACTGTCGGCAGAATCAATGGAAAGAATCAGGCTGTATCGAACGGAATTATCGTAACGCAATAGTTTTTTACGTGAACGCCACCATCCGTTAACAGGATAAATGGCTATGACATTTCTTGTGGCCAAATCGGCAGCAGTTCCTTTCCAAATATCTTTATGAACAGAGCCTTTATCTCGTACCTTATTCCCCATTATCCAGCTTTCACCGGGATACGAACCGTTTTGTCCTTCCTGTCTAGCTTCCCTATTTACTCTTTCGCGAAAGTGCTCAACAGATTCGCCTGAATCAATCATCTTAAACCTTAAACCGTGAGATTGATAATAGTAGGACTTGCTATACTGCTTGTTTCCAGGATTCGGTTCAATAAAGTAACAAAGGGTAGCGGTAAGGGTTACTTCATTATCAAAAAGTTCTGTCAAGGCCTCTCTTGGCCAAGGCAGTTCCTGTAGGTGCATTTCGTTGGTCTTGACCTCATTTCCATCTAAAACATAGGGTCTCAGATTTTCCTGTGCGATAAGGGTAAGTGAATTGTTGGCACTACGTAGAGCCTTTTCAAAGTTGGGCACGCCGTATCCGAAAATCCGCAATAAGTTTCGTTGTTCGTTATTGTTCAATTCTTGAATAGTTCTATCGCCAAGCATTTCATTGGTCCAGTCAGCGGAATGAACAAGAAGTCCTTTGATTGTTTCAGGCCATAATGTTGGGTATCGCGCGGTTAGCATTGCCGCATATCTTGAGGCCAATGCCGTTGCACCACTCGTATCGCCAAAACTATATAGGGGCTCGGTTCTAAAGTTTTTTCCAATAGACAAAAGCTTTAGAGAATCAGGGTCTATTAGGCCGTCGTTATGGATGCCATAGTTACCACCTTCCATTACCAATTCCGGTTTTAGCGCCCAACTGTTTTCCCACATTAGCGATGTGCTGTTGCTCGGCGACATTCCACCGGTGGGAACTAGAGGCGTTGCACCGTTGAATACGGTTTGGTCAATAACGGTCTTCTCGGTATATGAACCTACGGTTAGAGCATTGAAAGCCTGGGCAGGGTCGTGGATGGATTCTTCCAAATTTCTTTGTGGATATTCATCAGGGTTGAAAATCACAGTATTTCCGCTACATACACAGAACAAAGACTTATCGTTGGATGTACCTGTTTCACCGAAAGCTATTTTGTCCACAGAACTTGACCACGAAGAAGGTTTGCCTTTGTCTCTACCATCGGTCGCAGTAATGGCCATTGTTAGCACACGCTTGTTTTCCGAATTTAAAATAATTGCCCGTGCGACAGCTTCCTCAGTAATGGCACCATATAATTCAGGTCGATGCGGATTATTGGGATGGATTAACTTAATTGACTCAAGGCGGTGGAAAATTTCAATGTTCGAGGTGTCTTGCAAGAGGTCGGTAAGGTCGCCATACAATGCTGTACCGGCCATTGGTGTACCGTGCCCGTGCCTGTCCGTATCGGCAGTACCCCATTCGGAATCAACCGAATCCATATTGCCTTCGGGAAGAAAGTCTTGTAATAAAGGATGACCGCGGTTGACACCAGTATCTAGAATACAGACAATAACGGAATCATCTGTGGTTCTATCGATAGTACGATTTTTTAGGTCTTCTACCCAATCATTTACATCATCACTATTGAGGCCGGTAAAAAAATCGGCAGCCTCTTTGGGTTTTCTCAGCTCTGCTAATTTATCAGTATATAATAGGGTTGTAGCCAATTCTCTGGCAGTACACCTAACCATTCTTACTATATGCTCGGGAAACAAAAGTCTTCTTTCGCTTACGGCTACGACGTTATCCGTAAGCAGGTTTATGACATCTTCGTCTTCACGCGCATCATTTTGGGTGTCCTCGCGACGCAACCAAACTTCCCACCAAATTTCCTCATCTTGATCAGGAAATTCTATTTCATCTTCTTGCCAAAAACTTGCCAATGTTGCCTGTTGAATATCCGCTATGTTGTTCAACAGTTTTGTATTCCTTGGGTTGCCGGAATCACTATCCCTGTCAGGGTCTAGATATGCTTCAATTTTTCTAAGAAATTTGGATACCCCATTTGTATTCAGGAAAACACAAGCTCGGTACCTTTGGTGTTCTTCGCCATCAACGGTATAGGTCTCTAGTTTGGATGATACGAACCTATGGTCGCCGCTTCTACCGTCCTCAAAGCTATCGAAAGCCAAAAGACAATCTTCTTCCGAAACGAATTCTAAATAAACGAAGTCGGTTTCAGAATCGCACCTAAAGGCTGCTTCGGCCAGTTGAAGCCGATTGCGCAATGCGTTTCCGTGAGTATTTCGATTTCTCGTTGTAGGGCGGATCCTGTCACGTCCGGTATTTGGACTTGTGTAGGACTCGGTAGATACATACCCAGATAGAATTATGTGTTCTAAGTTTCTAGGCATCTATGTTTAAAACCGGGTCTTTTTGTTTTGAATGAAATTGTGAAGTGTAGCTGAAGATACTTTGTTCGTATTGAGAACAATCATTTCCTTTATAGCATCTTTACAGGCATTGGAAACATCGGCAAAGCTCAGTCCGACGGCTTCTTTTGCTAGAGCATTTATGGTTTTCCCTTTTGCGAGTTCATACCCCTTAAGCTGAACCTTTATAAGTTCAGCGATTTCTTTATCACCAGGAAGAGGGTATTGTATAATGTCATCAAAACGTCTAAATAACGCTTTGTCCAATGATTCAGGGATATTTGTCGCAGCTATCAAAAGACTATTTGATTCATCTTTCTCGATATTCATCAAAAAACTGTTCAGTACCCTTTTAATTTCCCCAACATCGTTGCCATAGCTTCGATTGGAACCAATGGAATCAAATTCGTCAAATAAGTAAACAGCACGATGCTGATACATCGAATCAAATATCAACTTGAGTTTTGCGATTGATTCGCCCATATATCGGCTTATCAACCCGTCCAAGCGGATAATAAATAGTGGTATTTCCAAATCGCCCGCGATAGCTTTGGCGGTCATTGTTTTTCCACAACCTGGTGGTCCAACGAGCATCAGTTTTCGTCGGGGTTCCAAATTATGCTGCAAAAGTTGGTCAAATTTCTTTTGTTCAGAAAGAATGCGTACAATGGCTTCTGAGACCTGCTGGGTCAAAACCATATCTTTGGTCTTGATGTGAGGTCTGTAAACTTCAAGTAAATCTTTGAGTTCCTTTTGGGCTTCGTTAACTGGAAGAATTCTCGTTTTTGAAACTGAATCTACTTTTCTTTTTGACTTGATTTTTTCAATCAATGCCTTCAGTTCCTCGGCAAGTTTTGTGTGCCCTTTTTTAGCTTCAGCTGCGGCAATCTGCATTGCTGTGGTGTAAAAACGGTTATCGTCTTCGTCACCAAAACTTTGTAACAATGCCTTTATTTTCTCTGCTGCTGCCAAATTATTTTTAACAAAAATAGTAAAATCGGAAAATTTTTATTCATTTATTTGAATGTATATTTTTTCGAATTACTTTCTCTTATCCCCAGCCCCCTTATCAAAAGCAATCAAATTAAAGAGTTCCCGCATCCGGCTACGTACACGATTGCCATAGCGTTCTTCCAGTTCTTCAGCGTTGAGATTGGTGGTGGCGTGCGTCTTTATTTTCCGTTTAGTATCAAGATAGAGTTCGTAACGAGATAGTAAAACTTCACCCATCACATTCAAGTCCTTACCATAAAAACGGCCAGCTGGTTCTACACCCAAATCATCAAAACAGTAAAATTTGGTATTGCCATATTCCTCAACGGTTTTGAAACCCAAGTGGTTAAAACTAAACGTCACGTTCCGGCAAGGAATCATTTCGTAAGGCCTTTGCAGGGGGACGATATGCCGTAGCAGCTTCATTAAACTCGTCTTGCCACAGCCAACAGGCCCGGAAAGCAGGATACCCTTTTCGACGTCGATTTCATATTTCTCACAGTTTTCCTTATCCTTGATGAAATACGAACAGAGCTTCAGCAGAATACCTTTGTCCTCATCATAAATCTTGAACTTTTTACCAAACAGCAACTTGCCTTTAGCATTCAAATAAATCAAAATTTTCGGGAAGTCGTAGAGTACGCTTTTCCCATCAAATTTGCCCAACGAATATTCCGTGCCGCCTTCGGTGATTTTAGAGGGGTTGTCCATAGTCTTTTGTTTTAGTGGTTCGTAGGTTGTCCTTGATTTGGGACGGTTGTTTTTTCTTTGGCTTGTTTTCTGACTCAAATAATTCGGTTCTGTCCATCCAGTTTATGGCTACCGAACGCCAATCGCGAATCGGTTCGCCATCGCCTGTTTGCCAATCTCGGTCAGCGTAGTACTGGTAGAACTTTTCAGCTTCTGCTTTATCAAAATTCTTTTCCTCAAAAAAATCAACGACAGCCAGACAGTCCTTTGGCTGTTTTATAAAGTTTTCCTGTTTGGTATTGTTTGTATTAGATACCAATGCTTGTCCACCTATGGGACGGTTTTGGTTCATTACTTGTCCATTTTTGGGATGGTGGTGTCCCTCAAGCGATACACCTCTGGGATTGTACTGTTCCGCAAGCTGTTCCAATATGGGATTGTACTGTCCCGTAGCTGGTTCATCACTTGTCCCTAAAATGGACATCTTGATTTTACTGCCCTTGTATGGATTGTTGGAAGGAAAGTAGGATAGGTATTCCCAAGAATGAAGCTCTGTTATGCACCTGTGGTAAGTTGATTTTGACCCAATCTTGGCCACCCGCATCAATTCTCTTCGATTTACATAGAACTCGTCCATAAAGCGACAGCTGTTCCATTCCTGGAACAGCGCCATATACAGACTGATATGGGTAGGGTTTAGGCGGTCATCAAAATAGAACGTTTCAAAAGCCGCGTTGAGTAGCTTTATATAGTTCATAACATCAGGAATTTAGTCCGTGGTGCACGCGGTTGGCATCCATTACCTTTTGAATTTCTTCGGCATCATAATAGATGATTCCGCCTACCTTAGTGTATGGCAAGGTGCCATTGATGCGAAGGTTTTGAAGTGTTCCCGGACTCACTTGAAGCAAATCCATTACTTCGGAAGATTTTAGATACTTCTTGATTTTTCCAGAAGCCTGTTTGGCTAAAAGACTTTTGATGTCATCGAGCAATTCCATTTTGAATTCCCGAAGGTCGTCTGTGGTGATGATACTTGTCGGCATAATAGAACGATTTTAAAAGAAAAGGACTATCAGAGGTTTATAATTTTTAATGATAGTCCTTAACCCGATTTGACTTTCGTTCTACAAATTTGATATGGATTATCGGATTTTCTTCCCCAGTACGACCGTACTACGGTGAAAATTTAACATCTTTAATTCTGGTATGATTTGGTGCTATTTGACTGTATTGATTCCGAAATTTTCACTCAAAACGAACTGAATTTTATGGGAACGAGGTTAAAAATGAAATCACCGTAGGTCAACCGTACTACGGTTTTTTTTAATATTTTGATTTGATGGGAAGATAGCTGGAACAAGCCGCTACTTTTCACTTTTATCCATTTCAGAAATAAGGGAAGTGGTCAACTCATCAAGAAACAGGGTTCGGCTTTTTTTCCTGTTTTTGATGTCCTGATAGGTTTTGTAGATGTCTTTTGGCTCAACATCGAAAATCTGGCTTAAATAATCTGAAATTTTAACAATACTCAGACTGTTTTTAGAACCGAGACCTTTAGCGTGAAGCGCATAAATTAATTCCACATAATCTGTATTGCTAAAAGGCCACTGCAATCGTTTTATGGGGTGTTTTTTCCCATTGAGTGATTTCTTTAGTTGAAAACGTCTTTCATCTAAATACTTCAACAGTTTTTGATAAGCCCTATACTTACCTAATAGCATATCCCGGGGAGTACAAAATTCAGGGTCTTGAAAGTAAAATTTTGAAGTGGTGATATGATAACTATCCAGATAGTCCCTTGTAAAATATTCCTTATCAAAATGAGTGTGTCCAGCTTCGATATAACGACCAAAATCAAGATTGTACAGAAAGAACCGGTTAATTTTGTTGACTTTCTTTTTGATGGTTTTCAGCTGGCTATGTTTGTCAGCTTTTGGAAATTGAAGTTCAAAAGAATGAATCTCAGAAAAATGAATAAGTTCAATAAGCGGTACCTGTTTCGTGTGTTTGAAAAATCTTATTTCTTTTGCCATCGCATCAAAGCCCTCTCTAAGAACCTGTTTTTTGAGTTTGCTTAAAAGGTTACGGCACACCTCGATGGAACGATATGCCCTCTCCAATATTGAGTTATTTTCAGAGGCTATTTCATTCAGTTGTGTTGTTAAGCTTTCCGATAGTATTTCGAGTTTCATCAGCAACCGCCTTGGAGTGAGACAACATAATTCGAGATTCTAGTGGGTTGGTAATTGTTGTTGAAGTCCCATAACAATCAGTAGTGTGATGCTTAAAAGACTTTAACGAATACTAAAATCATTCAAAATCCAGTAAAATTAACGAAAAGGGGTAGCTTTCTAAGCTTTAAAAGCCGTATTTCATTACGGATTAATCCGTATTCTAATACGGATATTACTTTATCTTAAGAATGTCATAGTGAAGAGCTTTATTTCCTCTTCCCCTTGAACCGTCGCACAAATTCGCGTCTGTTTTGTACTTCAGCTTTTTTGAAGATGTTTGAAGCGTGTTTAGAAACTGTACCTTCAGCAATAAACAGATAGCTTCCTATATTCTTGTACGATTTGCCATCGAGTATGAGGTTGGCTACCTCAATTTCTCTTTTGGATAAATCGAGGTTAGAAAAATATTTTAAGATAACAATATTTTTTGCTTCTCTAGCATTATCGGTATATCCTAACCTGTGCAAGAATTGTTCTATTTTTAAATCTTGATATATGTTAATACGGATGAGTGCCACGGCAAGGACAAAGTAGCCAGCATTTACAATCAACTGTTCCATTACCTGAAAATCCCCGAGTGCAACTATAATAGGCATAAGCACTATAGATAATAAAGTAAGATAACCAGTGGCAATCCTATCCCTATAAAACCTATTTGTAGCACCCCCTTTTTCCTTATAAAGCTGAATTAACGGTGCGCTGATTTTAACGAGAAATGCAATGGCGACTGCAACAGGAATAAAAATAAATGAATATTTAGCGATACCAATATCTTGCCAGATGATTAGCGGAAGGACAAAAAAGAAAATAAATGCGGAAATGAGAATTATCATTAAATGGCGTAGGGTAAAGAATTTTAAATGACCAATGTCAAATTCAGAATACACATAATATACATAGTACAAGGCGGTGTAGAGACCTACGCCGTAAGCCACGATATATTGAATGGTTAGCGGTATAGGAATATTTGTATCTGGGAAAATTCCCGAAAAAAAATTATACGCTATCAATGAGATTGTGAACCAAATGAAGCGGTTGGTCGACTTACTGTCTCGTTTCTTTAATGAAATAATAACAAAATTCGTAAACAGTATTAATTGAACCGCTATGATAAAGAAAGTGACGATATGCATTTCGGAGCCAAATACCGTCATCAGATTGTGGGTTTAGCCCTTTTTCTGAAAAGCATCAGTCGATAGGGTAAACCTGTATCAATATTGGCAAAGTTTTCGAAGCCATGATTTTCGTAAAAGTCTATATTCCTTTTGGTAGAAGTTTCTAGATGGATATCCTGCCCTTTCTTATCGGCAAATTCAATTATTTCTTCAAGGAGCATACCCCCATAACCCTTTCCGGAATCAAAAGGATTTACCCCGATATACCACAAGTGGATAAATGGCTCATTTGGATGATGCTTTTTAATTAACGATTCTCGTTTAAGAATAGTAGGCACCCTTCTTAGACCAATAACATTTATGGCCAACTTTAAGTCTTTATAAAAGGACTTGAAACTGAATTTTTTCTTTTGTGGAAAAAGTATTAGCCCAACAGCCTTTCTATTTTCAGAAATAAAAACTTTACCAGTAAGTTCGGCCATTTCGTAGCTGTAGCTCATTAGAGCGGGGATTTTTTCATTATCACCCCCAACTACCAGGTTCACGGATTTGTTCTCTTTGAAGGAACTGGAAAGTATATCAATGACTAAATCCTTATCGTTAAAAATTTCTGGTCTTGGCATTGTATTTTTGGCACATTAAAGTTATCCTGGCTTTTTAGGTAAATGACACACTATCCTTAGAATAAGCTTTTTCAATGATTTAATGAGAGGAAACATTCTCGGATTCGAGAAATTTTATAATCCACTTTTTTTTTGTATCAATTTTTGGGTTTTCCTAATTCAAGCCTTCAGAGGTATCTTCGCTTACAAGAATATGATTCGTTATGTTAAGTTCACTATTTTTTAGATTTTTCATTAAATCAAACGTTTGTGTATAATCCCTTTCAGAACAAAAAAGTATAATAGAAGAATGGTAAGAACCAGAAGAATAGATAAAAAATCAACTTCTCTTTGCCGCTACGTGTTATTTGAATCCCTCCTGGTTTTTGATCTTTTCTCTATCGGGTTCTTCTTGCACTCGCTTGATGCTGCTAGTTTTCAGAGGCTATAATCTTTCCTTGTTTGTCGAAGTAGATTTCCAGATGTTTATCGTCAGGACTTTCCACTTCTAATTCATATAAAGTTCCCATGTCGGTTTCCACTTTTTCTACTTCTTCTATTTCCCAGTCCTTGTATTCTGAGCTCTCAAAGGCAGTCTGTACAGACGCCGGTAAGTCAGCATATTCAATTTCCTCTTCGCTGATTTCTTTAAAATTGTGGTTCTTGTTTTCGCAGCTTACTGTTACAGCCACGAATAACAAACAAGCTATTACAAAGCATACATTTTTAAATCGCATAATAATCTTTTTTTTATTTCTTACTAAAACCCATTTCAATGATACAAACCGATTCTGTAGAAATTCGGGATTACAAGGAGAAGATTTATTGTCTCATCTGTGTTGCGAACTTACTTGAATTAACTATTTCAAATAAAATCAATTACCTACATTGTATCACATTAAACAGGTATCTGGTAGTTTTCTTTTTAGATCACAAATCTCCATATCAGTTTGCCCAAAATAGTTGTTCTTTCAAGTGTCCAGCTATTTCCCGAAGTGTCGTAAGCTTGGTTGACGATGAAAAAGAAATCAGCTCCTATAATTGGAATCCATTGCAAACGAAAATTGAAAATTGCTTCTTCATCCTCACTGTTCCACTGGGAAAACAGTGAGCCAAATAAATTTGGGTTCAGGGCATATTCAAACCGGTTGCCGACGAGATAGGTTTCAAAGCTGCCCTCCGGTAAGTCAATCCAGTTTTTTTCAAAGTTGGCACCGATTTTTAGATACCGACTCGCTCTCCACGAAAGTTCATAAGTAGTCTCAGTACTCTTTCCTGTAAAAAAGTTACCCCAGTTAAAATACGTATCGAGTGCAAGGTTACGACCACTGAAAGTAGCAGCCTGTATTTCCAAACGATTGTACCAATACTCTCCTTCTGGAATGACAATTCCTTCACTTATCTCAAATGGTTCACGCAGACCTTCGGCTCTCCTCTGGAGATTAAACTCAAAAAATTCTCCGCTGCGTGTTTCAAAGCCCAGTGGCCTGATTTCGTAGAAAAATGATTGGAGATCACCTGTGTCGTCAAAAATGAAGTAATTCATATCCAGTCCTTTAAAACTGAACTGTCGTATCCATTTCAGATGGTTTTTAGGTCGGGGCTTCCATTCAAGCTCCGCATAAAACTCCTGGAAATTCTCCCTGCGCAAAAAACCCACTTCTGGATTGAATGGGGTGGCACTTCTTTGCCAGGCCATATCAAACTCAACTTTATCATTGGGATAGCTCAGGTAAATGCGGTGAGCATTGGCCCTGGCATCAAAATTATCAGAGTTAAAGTTTTGCGTGAATGATGCACCAATATTCAGGTTTTTGTCACCAAATAATTCTGACGTACTGTAAAGTCCATATCCTCCGGTTGTGCTATGCCATCGTTCATTTTCGTATTTGTTGGCCGATAAAATACCTATGGAAGATTGTTTCAAAACATCCTGCCTCCAGCTTACCACGGTATAATTGGTAGAAGGAATGCTGTCCCTACTGGCTGTCTGCATTGACAAAGCGCCCAGTGTGGTATTTTTCATTTTACCTAGGATTCTCGCCCCTGCAATTAATGGAACCCTAGTACGATCTTCAGCCAATCCTATACGCCTGCTATAAAAAGGAATGATACGGTTCCCCATACCCATATCAAAATAGTCTTGTCCTTCAAGGAAAAATTCCCGCTGTTCGGGGAAGAACAAAGGAAATCGAGTAAGGTTGATCTGCTGTCTATCAGCTTCTACCTGAGCAAAATCTGTATTAATGGTCAGATTCATACGTAGGGTAGGTGTGATAAGGTAATTGATATCACCACCAGCGTTCAGCTGTCCCTCAGACTTTCCTGGTGTTAATTCCGCACCCCCGATTGAATAAGGCTTGATTTCAATAAAATTTTTACTTTTAATACTGTCGAGATCGGTCAAAGTACCAGCCCTGTTCAGCAGCTCCAACTCGGAATCACGAGACCAGCCTTGCCAAAGGAGTTGCTCCCGTTTTCGTCGAATATTGCGCTCAAAATTTATGCCCCAGACCTGCTGATCTAAATTCGTTTTAAATTTTAGAGTAGAAAAAGGAATGGCTATTTCTGCGAACCAACCTTCGTTCGTTATCGCTGTTCTGGTATCCCATACACCATTCCAAAATTTGTTAAAAGACCTACCGTTGTTTAAAATCTGCGCATCGGCACGGGCACCATTAGGATTGATCACAAATAGAAATCCGTTTCTGTCGTCATCGTAAGTGTCTATGATCACCTCAAAGTTGTCTTCTACACCCCAGTTGAAATCCCGTTTCATTTCGCGGGCTACAAGATTATCCGGCTCCCTATCGAAACCCCAGAATCCGATGTATAGGGTATTGGCCGTATAGACAATGGCTACTTCTGTTTTTTCTGTTGCCGGCTCCCCAACATTCAATTCGCGTTGGGTAAAATTGCTTATGCGAACGGCATTTTCCCACATAGGTTCGTTTAACCTTCCATCAAGCTGAATTGCATCATCTGTATACTTTGCATAAATCGTGTTTGGTAAACTTACCTGGGCCATGCTACATTCTACAATCATCAGTAAACCTATGACAAAGAATAGTCCTTTCATATTTTCCTAAAATAGAAACCGATTCTGTAGAAATGCGGGAAAAGAAATACAACCCTGCACTAAAAAACGAAATAATAGACAATACCGCACAAAACGCTGATAAGTATGGTCTTTAGCATATCCCATTTTAGGATGAAGTAGACAAAAGCTGCAATAAGTCCGATTATCAAGGAAGTAATGTTAATAGTTTCCCATTCTGGAATTAACCATCTTACCCCAAATGAACGGCTTTCATTCACCTCCCCAAAAAGTGTATAAATGGAAAACCAAACGCCAAGATTTAGTACAACTCCCACCACGGCAGCGGTAATTCCGGACAAGGCGCTTGTCAGGTTTTTATTCCCTCGGAGATATTCAATGTAGGGTGCTCCAGTAAATATGAACAGGAAGCAAGGGACAAAAGTGGTCCAGGTTACCAATAGCGATGCTAAAATACCGGCCCAAAGGGGATCCATTGTCCCCGCAAAGCGGTAGGCTCCCATAAATCCCACGAATTGTACAACCTGTATGAGCGGCCCTGGGGTGGTTTCCGCCATACCCAAACCATCAAGCATTTCCCCGCTTCTCAACCAACCGTAGTCTTCCACGGCCTTTTGGGCGATATAGGCAAGAACCGAGTAGGCCCCTCCAAAAGTTACCACTGCAGTTTTGCTAAAAAACACGCCTTCTGCAAAAAAGATGGAATCAACTCCCACCCATAAGGCGACCATTACCAATGGCAATGCCCACAAAGAAAGATACAACAGAACCGTCTTAATGGTATTTTTGAATGATGGTCTGAACTGCTGGATATGGCTGTCAACCAAATACTCTTTTCCCTTTTCTGAGCCATCCCCATGTCCCTTTAGAACGTGAAATTTCTCCTCCCAAAACTTGCCTCCAATGAATCCCGTTAGGCCAGCGGCAAGAACAATGTATGGAAAGTCCACTTCAAAAAAGAAGATGGCAACAAATGCCAATGCAGCCATTAAAACCATCACTTCATTCTTAAGTGCTCTCTTGCCGATTTTTATAACCGCACCGATAACAATGGCCAGCACTGCTGGCTTTATTCCAACAAATATGGCGTCCACAATACCCAAATCCCGATAGGCGGCATAAAGAATACTTAAAACCAGTATGGATATAAATCCTGGCAGTATAAACAGTAATCCGGCGACCAATCCACCCTTTGTCTTGTGCAGGAGCCAACCAATATATGTGGCCAGTTGCTGAGCTTCAGGGCCTGGTAACAGCATGCAATAATTCAGCGCATGCAAAAAACGGTTTTCACTGATCCATTTCTTTTCCTCAACCAGAATTTTGTGCATAACAGCGATTTGTCCTGCAGGACCGCCAAAACTATGAATGGCGACTTTTACCCAAACTTTCAGGGCCTCTCTGAAGGGTAACTCTCTTTTTTTATTTGGATTGAATTTACCTGGCATTATGGTCGGATAATATTATTACCTCAATTAATTTTTTTTGCGTTTGCAAAACGTTGTGCTACATTATCCCAGTTTATGATTTCCATTATAGTATCAACAAAATCACCTCTCTTGTTTTTATGCTTTAAATAATAGGCATGTTCCCATACATCAATGACCAAAATTGGTATGACCCCCCATTGCGTAAGCTTTTGATGATTTTCACATTGCAATAGTGTAAGAGATTGTGAAAACGGTTGGTACCCAAGAATTCCCCAACCACTGCCTTCAACGCTTTTTGAAACTTTAGCTATGTAGGACTTGAGTTTATCGAATGAACCGAAATCCTTTTCTATCTGCCTCAAAAGTTCTGCTTTAGGCTCATTTTTCTTGTTCGTGAGGTTTGTCCAGAAAATCGTATGCAGAACATGGCTTGAAAAATGATAGGACAATTTCCTGGTCCACAAATCGACACTATCCATTTCACCGGAGTCGAGATTTTTCTTGATATTTTCCAAATCCTTATTCGCACCTTTGACTGCACCACCGTGGTGAAATTCATAATGTAAGTGCAAGGTCTCTTCGTCCATGTAAGGCTCTAAAAAGGTCTTGCTATATGGTAATGGCTTTTGGATGAAGTTTCCGTTGCTGTCTACCAGTTTGTCAATAGTTGCTTCATTAACGCTTTGTGAGAACACACTGTTGATAGGCAGAATCGTTGCACCGCCAAGGATTGCTGAATTTTTTAGAAAATCTTTTCTGTCCATTTTTCTGATTTTTATTATTATAACTCGTTACTTTCAATTGTAAGATGCCGAATAAGAAAGGCAAATGAAACCGATGCCGGTGTAAATTTATTCCGCATTAATTACTCCCGTTTTGTCCAAAGCCTCTCTTAATCCTATTGCTAATTTTTCGGCTGATCCAATCCCCCAATAATGAAGAAAGAAAATTCTTGGATCCTCGTGCACCATGTGATTGTGTACCGCTACCACTTCAATGTCATTCTCAATAAGTGCTTTGATAACCGGAGCTACTTCATCTGCTAACATTGTAAAATCTCCAGCGACTGCCGCCTTTTCAGGGGTGCCTTGCCAGCTCGCCCAGGTGTTGAAGCCCATGAATGTACTTACAGGTGCTCCGTGTTCCGTCAACTTCACATCGGGTCGGCCGATGGTGATTTTATACACCCCATTGGTCATAGTCCCACTATGCCCTAAGATGCTGTCAATCTTTTTGGTGTCCAGCGTGTTCTCCACCGACGACATTTCTACGGCAGACGGGTCTGCTCCCCTAACTTCTGTTACTTTATCAAAAATGGCTTTTACACTTTTAGCCAATTTTTCTTCACTAGCCATGCCACCGATATGCATGTACATCACATCTGGCTCATTCCTTACAAAATGGTTGTGGATTGCCGTAACCGTCAATCCCTGTTGGATTATTTCCTGTTGTACCGGTTTCAGGTCTTTTTCCGTAACCACTATATCGCCCATTACCATAGGTTGTGCCGAGGTCGGTGCAAAAGCAGCCCAACTGCCCAATCCCATCGGTGGAATAATTCTAAAACCATCGACCATTACGTTTAGGTCGTTTTGCGGAACGGTAACCTTGAATTGCCCATCTTCTTCCTTCCCTTCCATCCCAATTTCGGATTTTAAGGTTCCAATATCCATCGCCTTTAATTCCTTATTATCATTCAAGGGTTTTTCGGCCGGTTCTTTTGAATCATCTTTCTTGGTGGATTGCTCGCAACTCAAGGAAATCAGTGAAAACATTACTGCATAAATCCATACTTTCTTCATAATTCATTTTTTGTTAATTGTGTATTCGGTTATACTTAATTCTAGAGTTTCAAAATAAAATGCCAAATTGAAATGCAAATGTTACCGATGTAGGCAATTCGTTACCAAAACGGATAGGTATAGGCGTGGCCAGAAAATAGGTCACTTTATCCCTTTTGACTATCGGCCTGTTGATAACGGCTGTTATACCGTATCTCCCATTCGTATTATAGGCGAGTCTCGTCAAGAAATTAAACCCGGCAATATTTCGGTAGATTACCCCGGGATGAAAAAGCAAACCACTTACCTTGGATGTGCCGTCCTCGGCACTAATAAAAGGAACGAACTCAAGGCTAAAGGCAACTTTTTCACTTTGCAAAAAATTGATGCCCGTTGGGAATCCAATTGTATAACTGCTATCGAAATTGAAGTTCCGACCGCTGTCGGAAAACGTGACAATGGGGTGAACTATACTGAAATACGTTTTGGTTATAGGAAAACCATTTTCTGATACGGTCTGTGGAGTTTTCGGGTTTTCTGTATCCAGTTTGGATTGCGCATTGCAATCCACATTGCAATAGCATATCGCGAGAATGCCGATTAGAACGTTCAGTTTACAAATATTCTTCGTAATGTTTTTAATCATATTTTAGTTAGGCCCATATTAAATCACGAGATAATTAAAAGCTGGGAAATGTAAAAGCCATCAATCACTCTTTCCAACATTTCCCAGCTTATATCAATTATTAAAATAATTAGACTTTATCATCGCAATATTATCGATGATCGTCATCGCCGTCCGAGTGGCTTTCCTCTCTTTTAAGCACCAATTCTCCTTTGGGACTAAAATAGAGTTCAAAATACGTCTCGTTCTCGTTCTCGACCTCAAGTTCATACATTGTACCCTTATTGGTCTCGACCTTTTCCACCTCCTCAATTTCCCATTTGGCATATTCGGAATTCTTAAAGGCATCCTGTACGGCCTTTGGAAGATCGGAGAACTCAATGGCCTCCTCACTTAGCTCTTTTATATCGGATTGTGCCGTAGCCGTAAACATTCCGCCACCAATAAATATCAGGGATAACAGCACAATGCGAAAAAACTTCTTACTTGTATTCATAGCATTAAAATTTAAAGATTAACATTTAACTCATATCAAATGTAAAAACTGAATCTGTAGAAATTTGGGATAGTCAAAAATCGACGGTGAACGTGTGAAGCGCATCTTTGTGACTGTACGTTAACCTCCAATTGCCCTTATCGGCAATCTTGTGTGCAATGGCCAACCCAAGGCCCCACGAATCCGGATTATTGGAAGATTTATAGAACCGTTGGAACAATTTTTCCTTGTCAACCCCCTTTTCGCTACCGGTATTGGTAATAACCAATCGTTTCCCGTCCAGCTTTATGATTACTTTTCCATCTTTCACGTTGTGCAGGAAGGCGTTTTTGAGCAGGTTTTGGATGAGAATCTCGATAAGCAACCTGTTTCCCTGGACAATTGCCTCATTCCTGATATCAATCTCGGTCTTAATGTTTAAGGCTTCCTTCTGCTCCTCATAAAATTCCAGCGACCTACCTATTATTCCATCAACATTTACCTCTTCCGTTGTTAGGAACTGGTCATTCTCTATTTTCGCCAGCAGCAACAGGGTTTTGTTCAGTTTTTTTAGCCTTTGTGTGGAACCGATGATACCTTCCAGTATGTCAGACTGCTTTTCGGAGAGCTGTGTTTGGCCTATTAGCGCCTCCAGTTTTGACTGGATTATGGACAAGGGGGTCTGCATTTCGTGGGAAGCATCCCCGATAAACTGTTTTTGGTTATCGAAGACTTCCTTGTTTTTCATGGTCAACTCTGTCAGGGCAACATTGAGCAATTGGAATTCCTTGATCTTGGAATTGGGAAACTTGGGCACGCTTTCTTTGTCCACACGATAATCCTCAAGTTTTTTGAGCATTTCGTAGAAAGGGAGCCATATTCTTTTTGAAAGTATTTTATTTGAAAAGTAGACACAAATTGCGAGACCAAAAAACAACCCGCTCAACGTAATGGCAATCGTATTAATGACTTCGTTCGCTTCAAGGTGGGGTTTTACCACCTCAAGCTTATAGTATCCACCATTTAGCGCAACATAAGAGGTCAGTTTTCGATATTCATCCAGCTCGACATCCGTCGGTTCGTAAATAAGTGTATCAGTATATCTTTCAGCGTTTATCGCATTTTTTTCATACAAAGCTTTGTTTACGGGGTGAAAGATAAAATCATCTAGAGGGTTATCTTGTTCTATGGTCGTTTTAGGGTATTTCTCAATATACGCCAACAAGTTCATTTTGCGATTATATAGAACTTCATCCACGTTTTGCATTATGTTCCATCTTAGTACCAAATAAAACAAGGCCGAAAAAACACCGAACAGTAACAGGAAAATGAACAACTGGGTACGAGTGGTGTAGGAAAGTAACCTCATATTGACTTAATTTGATAACCGACTCCATAAATATTCATGATTTCCACCTGGGCTCCGGCATCCTTTAGTTTGCGTTTCAGGTTTCTTATCTGGGAGAATAAAAAATCAAAGCTCTGGGCTTCATCCACGAAATCACCCCAAATGTATTCCGCCAACGCGACTTTGGTAAGTACCCGTTTGTGATTGTTTATCAAGTAGGTGAGAATGGCATACTCTTTTTTGGTCAGGGAAAGCGTATTTTCACGTTCATTGACCCCGACGGCATACTGATCTGGTTCTATTACCAGGTTTGAATAATGAACAATTTTATTTGTTTTGTATTGTTTCCTTCTGATAATTGCTTTTATACGGGCATTCAACTCAGAAAAGTAAAACGGCTTGGTCAGATAGTCATCCGCCCCTAACCCCAGTCCTTTTAATTTATCGTCAAGGGAATTACGTGCGGAAAGTACGATTACCCCATCGGACTTATCTTCCTTATGGAGCACTTCGAGTAGATCGAACCCACTGCCATCCGGGAGATTAATGTCCAAAATAATACAGTCATAATCATAAAGAACGATGCGTTCCAGACCTTCCGAAAGAATACCAGCGACATCGCAGAGATAACCTTCCTCCGCGGCGAATTCTTCGAGGCTTTTTAGCATTTCAGGTTCGTCTTCTATAATGAGCAGTTTCATGTTTTCAAAATACGGAATTAAATCTGTAGAAATTTTGTATTATGTTTTAACTGACAACTACGATAAATAGTAAAATTATTAAATCTGTTTTTTTCGCTTTTTACCAGTACATTTTTCGAATTGATTGGGAAAACCTTAAAAAATTTGTGATTAATATTAACCCTAAAATAATTTTTAATAATTAGATTCAACCCGAAGATTTTTAAGGGTCAATCAATCAGTTTATTTTAAAAATTCACTACACTTTCAAGAGCGTCATCAGCATCTTTGTGAATAAAATTTGCTTGGTAGTTGATCGTGGTTTTCAAATCGCTATGTCGATATAATTTTTGAAGCATAAGCGGGTGGATGCTATCGCCTGCAATATTGCCAAAGGAATGTCTGGCAATATGCATCGTTACTTTTTTCTGAATGCTTGCTCTTTTCGTAATTTTTTTTAGGTGGTCGTTGAATTTTTTGTTTGCTACCTTTTTCTTGCGGTAAATATCTTTCGCATCAGTTAAGTCTGCCTTTTTCATTTCTGGAAAGACAAAATCATCATCATTTACTCTGTCATCAATATATTGCAATAATATTCTTTCAACCTTAGCTGGAATCTTTAAGGACAATAACTTTGAGTTCTTGCTCATCCTGTAATGCAATCGCCCATCATAAATTTGGGACCACCTTATGAATAAGACGTCTGAAACTCTCATTCCTGCAAAATAGAAGCTAAACAACCAAATGTTCAAAGAATGCCTTTCCATATCAGTAAGCTCAGAAACATTTTCCAAAGCTTTTATCTCTTTACCAGATAGCCCTGTTTTGTTGGTTTCTGGAAACTTGATTTTAAATTTGCCCTTGCCAAAGGGATATATTTCTTTACTCACAACCTTGTCGCGAATAGCTCTGTTAAACAATAACCTTATTAAAACCATCACATTCATAGCTGTGGTTTCAGTTAATGAACAAGAACCTTTTAAATGAATTTTGAACTTTTTGAGAAATCGCTCATCAATTTCTTGGAAAGTAAGATGCCGGCCAGAGCTATACTTTTCTATATAACTCACCCAAGCTGAATCTGTAGAGTGGCGATTGATTTTCTTTTCAGCCTCTAAGGCTTCAAGATGCTCGTCAGCAAAATCAAAAAAAGTTAAGCTCGAAGTTGGCTTATATATTTCTTTTTTGATTTGTCGAGCAGTAGCAGCTTTATTATCAGTCTGTAGTGCAATAAGCCCTTTTCTGGCTTCGGATAGTTTGAAAGCTATCAAATTGTTCAGGCTTTCAGCTTCAGAATGCGATTTTTTTACCTTTAGATTTTTAGAGTCCCAATCCTCTAATTCAATATAATGGCCTATATGTTTGTAAGTTGAACGACGGTCTTTGGTAATCCTAATTGCAAGCGGATAAAGCCCTTTTGCGTTAGGCTTTTTGCGAAGAATTATTTTTGCACTCGTTGACATTTTGAACCTGGTTTAGATACGAAAGCCAAATCAGGTACAACATTTTGTCAAAAACTCACTCTAAAGATACTACTTTATTGGAACTTTTGGGTACAACATAGGTACAACAAATGTTGAAATCAACTGATATTAATTGACTTTAAATAAAATGATGGAAAACATAAACCATTGAAAATGAGTAAATTTATGTTTTATTAGTGCAATATATACCAGACTTAGGATCTAGTGCCGCAAGGTGTGGAGGTTCGAGTCCTCTCGCCCGCACAACGGAAAAGCTTCAGAGAAATCTGAAGCTTTTTTTATTTCTTCTTTCGAAGTAATCTTTACGGTCAGAAATAACCTAATTATTTTTTTACGAGCTGTCTGGATTCCTGAATCTATCAATTTTGCCAATTGCTTTTAGAAAATCTTCTACAGCTTAACATGCTTTAACAAGTCCTGTTATTCCATGTCAATTATTTTCCCTTCCACAGGCCATACTTTTGTATTCAATTTTTAAGAATCAAATCATGAGTACACAAGCATTATTAAAAACATATAAATTAGGCGATCTGGAACTGAAAAATCGTGTCATCATGGCTCCTATGACCCGTGGTCGTGCAGATAATCCAGAGAAGAAAGCTATTCCTGAACTCCATTCAGAATATTACCGACAAAGAGCGAGCGCTGGTCTTATAATTTCTGAAGGTTCCCAGGTTTCCAAAGATGCCGTTGGATATATTAATACGCCCGGAATTCATACAAAGGAACAGGTTGAAGCCTGGAAAGACGTGACCTCAGCAGTTCATAATGCCGATGGAAAGATCTTTATTCAGCTATGGCATGTGGGTAGAATGTCACATCCAGATTTTCATGGCGGTGAATTGCCATTGGCGCCATCTCCCATCAATCCGAATTCAAAATCGTTCACACCAGATGGTTTTAAGGATACGGTTGTGCCCAGAGAAATGACCATAGAACATATCAAGCAAACCATTGAAGATTTTAAGCAGGCTGCTAAAAATTCTATGGAAGCAGGATTTGACGGAGTAGAAATACATTCCAGTAATGGATATCTTTTTCACCAGTTTTTCAATGCGACTTCCAACCACAGAAATGATGAATATGGCGGTTCTATAGAAAAAAGGTCAAGAATACTTTTTGATGTTCTGGATGCGGTGAAGGAAGTAATGCCGGAAAATCGTATCGGGCTTCGCTTAAATCCTTCCATGCACGGCCTATTCGGGATGACTATGGATGAAGAAACGATCCCTACTTTCGATTATATCATCAAGAAGCTGAACGAATACGATCTTTCTTACCTTCACCTCTCTGAACCTTTTACAGACGTTTCTGAAATTTCTTTTGCTGAAACAGATATCGCTAAACGTTATCGACCTATCTACAAGGGAACATTAATGATCAACACGAATTTTGATCAGGAAAAAGGGAATGCAGTGCTTGAGGATGGTGATGCAGACCTTGTTGCCTTCGGAAAACCATTTATCTCTAATCCAGATCTTGCTGAAAGATTTGCACAGGGCGTTGAACTGGATTCCTGGGATGAGGATACATTTTACTCGGGAGGAGCAAAAGGCTATACCGACTACGAGGTTAAAACTGAAAGAGCTACAGTGCTTCAGTAAAAAAACCTGAAGTTTAATACTATAAAAAAGTCCTTCAGAAATTTCTGAAGGACTTTTTTTTTTGCTTTGGTATAAATAGATAAACTAGAATTCCTGAACCGTAGGTCTAATTACGATCTCATTCACGTCCACCTCTTTTGGTTGCTCAATCGCATACGCTATAGCTCTGGCGATAGAATCCCCAGGAATTGCCTGCTTGTAAAATTCTTTTACATTTTCTGAACTTTCATCATGGCTAGAACCATATTTTAATTCAGAATCTATAGCTCCAGGCTCTATGGTCGTTGTTCTAATGTTTCCACCAACCTCGTGACGTAAACCATCAGAAATTGCTCTTACTGCATATTTAGTTCCGCTATAAACGGTTCCTCCAGGACTAAATACTTTGATTCCGGCAACTGAAGACAGGTTTATAAAATGACCAAATCCCTGTTCCTGGAATACTGGTAGCGCTGCGGAAATTCCGTAAAGAACACCTTTAACATTAATATCAATCATTTTATCCCACTCCTCCACTTTATCTTCGGCAAGGGGTGCAATAGCCATCAATCCGGCATTATTGATAAGAACATCAATTTTACCATATTCTTTTTTACTAAGTTCAATGAGATTTTTCAGGTCTGCTCTCTTAGTAACGTCTGTTTCTACGACAAGAGCTTCACCTCCATTTTTCCTGATATCATCTGCAATGGCCTCCAGTTTTTCCTTACGTCGAGCAGCAATTACTACCTTTGCTCCACGTGAAGCTAAATGACGGGCTGTATTTTCACCAAGTCCACTACTACCACCTGTTATAATTACTACTTTTCCTTTAATATTATCTTCCATAATTGTGAGTTTTAGATTTCACTTAAATTCGGAGACAAAAATACAAGAGGATAAGGAGCTGTATAAATTTGGCTAGTAGGTTTGTAAATAGTTTAACCTGGTTGATTGACCTGAGTTAATAATATAAAATTGATAAGAAGTATTTTTAGAAGATAAAGGTTATTAAACCATGAATATTGTATCAGACGGTTTGCTCTTCTGAAGTAGTAGTTTTAATTCCAGAGATGGTATTATCATGTTTTCGACCGAATCTACCGGTTATGGTCCATCCTACACCGAGGCCCAGCATGATCCCTGACACTAAATGAAAATTAGTACTTGTACTTAGGTAGCCAATGAGGATTCCAAAGATGATCATCCCCAATCCCAACAACCTCACTTTGTTCATGACGCAATTTATTATGGTCTTAATAAATGCGGATTAGGGCTGGCATTTGTAGGTTTAGACCTGATTTGGATGGTAAATTTAAGAATTAAATCCTGAGAAATAAAAAGAAAATTGGTTAAAATACTAGTATTCAACGATCAAGTTAACGCTAGAAGCTCTATCTTCTAATAATAATAACTATTTAGTACGAATTCCCTGCGTAGTAAAGGAAAGGCCTTGCTGTCCGGAAGTGGAGATCATCACAGCATCAAATACCGGCTCGGTAGCGTTTAAATTTGCTTGCCAGTCAAAAACAAAATTAGCTCCGGTTCCACCAGATCTATCGGTTTCATCGATCACAATTTCGATCGTTTCCAGTGGTGCGATAAAAATGGGAGCATCAAAATAAGTTCGGATGAGCTTTCCATTAGTAGCGTAATAGTCGGCTCTTTCAACGTAGATGGTATCCTCACGACTGGTGTTCCTCATGCTAATAGTAGCAGTTAGATCGTGAGTAATATGCTCCGTCTGACTATAGATTTCAGAATAGATAGAGAGATAAGTTTCCCCGGAAGCTAAGGAATCATTCTCCGGAATAGCAATTTGTCTCGACTCCCAACTAATAGGGTCTATAGAACTGATCTCCTTCTTATCCTCGCAGGCTTGCAGCACGAGAAAAACTATCAAAAAGCCGAAGAAATGTTTATGTAGATATTTTTTTTTAGTCATATCAATTAGGCCTTAGGCTATTTTAAAACTACAAAAAAGTCTCTTAATCCTGCCAGTATGGATTGGGTTGCATAGGCTGCCAGTATAAGACCCATGATCTTGCTTACCACGGTGATCCCATATTCCCCCACATGATCTTTCACACGATTGGCCGTTAATAGCAATATGCAGGTAATAGCAATAACCACGAGCACCAATGCTGTGGTCACAGCCTGCTGCTGTATTGTATATAGATTATTATCTGTCATTAGCACTACCGCCATGATGGCACCCGGAGAAGCAATAGACGGGATGGCAACCGGAAAGATCACCACATGCTTGTAATCTTTGATAAGTCCTTTTTCAGATTCAGGTTTACCATCGCCAAAGATCATCGTAAGTGCGAACAAGAAAAGGATCACACCACCCGAGATCTGGAATGCATCCAGGGAAACATCCATTCCATCAAGAACAAGCTGTCCTACGATAATAAAGAAAAGGAGTATTAGAAAAGCGATGATAGAAGCTCTGATGGCCACTGTCTTACGTTTCTTCTCGGGAATGTTCTTAGTTGCTTCCAGGTAGACCGGTACTGACCCAAGCGGATCGATCACGGCAATAAAAAAGAAGATAGTAGTGATGATTTCATTCATTGTTCCAGTGTCTGGCAACTAAATTAAATAAATGGATCGGAATTCAGGTTCAATTACCATGGGTATCGCCTTAGACCCACGATTTGTATATTATTTTTAAGATGATAGCCCCAATTGGTAAAAGAATAAAAATGATTTTGCAATAAGTAAGTTTCGCTATGACACTTCATAAAGTTTTATCGATTCCGAAGTCTATGAAAACTTCAATCAACTCCACTACTTTTTCTGTATACACTAAAATTTTAATTCTCAAATATTCAGCTGGCCTTCTTCAATTCATAATAACAAGACGTGCAATACCGATTAAAAATGTTTGCAATTCGCTCTCTATCTACCAACGAAACATGCTCAATATCAAAAATTGAAGTTTTTCCGTAGCGCGCAATAATAATAAGTTCACTATCTGTAATTTCTACCGAACGAATTTTTTCAAAACTAAACTGCTTCCCCCATATTCCCTTCATTTTGATATTTATTCCAAGCTTGTTCCAGGAAACTACCGACTTGTAAAAAATCATTCGGCTCCAAAATAATAAAAGAATTAAGTGAGCACTGAACAACAGAACACTATCGAATCTTCCAAACATGTCATTGAAATAGTCCACACCATACAGCACGAGACATACTAATGCCAGGGAGATAAAGATCTTGCTGGATCTACCGTGGATTTTGTGAAATAACACTTTATTCTTTTGCATACTGAATTAATAAACAGCGTATTTTCAATGGATTAGAATTCAGATTTACTAATCTACAAATCAATTAACCATAAGATAATACTGCATAAAAGATATTAATAATTTCTGAACCTTAAGCTCTAGATGCAAACATACATTTGCCCTCAAATTTGAGCTATGAGGTTGAGATTATTCAGGGAGCATTTTTCGCTATCTTTGCCCAAAAGGAAGGGAATGTTTTGCTTTTATCTTGAGAACAGAAAACGCTTTGGTAATCAACATGTGGTTCACCTTAAAAGCTGTGATCTCCTGCCCGAGAAAACTGGAAGAACCAAACTTGGTTTTTTTAACGATTTCCAGGAACTGCACGCACAGCATGATCCAGCTGAATCTTCTTTAATAGCCTGTACTTATTGCTGTAAATCATTTCAAATGAATACGGACCAAAGGATCACACCTACAGAAAACTAACTGGTAATCTGCCGGTTTTCAATCACTTCCAGAACCACATTTATAACTTCTAGAAATTTCTCAAACTTGCTACGAACACTTTGCTTTTAAAATCTATATTTGCCGTCCCAAAAAAAGATTTTCATTATGAGCGTAGTATGGTACGAGTGCAAAGTAAAGTATAGAAAGACCCATGAAACCGGTGAAAGTAAAGTAACTACTGAAACCTATCTTCTTGACGCTGTTTCTTATACGGAAGCTGAAGCAAGGATAACAGAAGAGATGAAGACTTACACAAGTGAGGAGTTCATGATCACTAATATCAAGGTTGCGAATCTTTCTGAAGTTCATCCATTTGAAAATTCAGATAGATGGTTCAAGTCCAAAGTCTCGTTAATTAGTTATGATGATGAGAGTGGAAAAGAGAGAAAGTCTAATCTATACATGCTTATCCAGGCGAACGATGTAAAGGAAGCTTATGAAAATACGGAGCAGGCTCTACAGGAAACGATGGGCGATTATAGCATTCCTGCTATTACTGAATCACCAATACTCGATGTATTCCCATATTTTTCAGATGTAGAAGAATCAACGGTAACTTCTGAAGTAACAGAAGAAATTGAAGAGACAGAGAAATCTGAAGTTGTGGAAAAGACTGAAGAAGTCCCTTCAGAATAAGCTCCACTATTGAGGAATAATTCAGATTACACGGCAAAAGTGTGGAATTGTCACCCATGATTTTAAAACAAGATCAAATTAAGCCCTGATTATCAGGGCTTTTCTAATGGCACAAGAGTTGCCTATATGGAAACCAATACGAACAAAAATCTGAAATATGAATACTAAAAAGAATTATGAATCTATTGCTGAAGAAGAACACGCTTCAGGAATAAATAAATTCTTACCAACCAAAAATCCGCTGAATACATGGGGAATCGTTGTGCTTATTAGCACCTTCATTCTCATGTTAGGATCAGCATACCTTGTATATTTTCTGCAGAGTGATTTTTCGGAGATCAATACTGCCCGAATGAACACTACATGGGGTTATGCGTTCTTTATCCTTGCATCTGCCCTCTTCCTATATCGGGGAGCGTTTTTTATCTATAACCTGGTGTTGTATTTCAAATACAAACCAATAGAATCAGTTTCTAACGAAGAACTACCAACCTGTACCGTGATCGTTCCAGCTTACAACGAAGGTAAACAGGTATATGCTACGCTTATGAGCCTGGCTGAAAGTGAATATCCTACAGAAAAACTACAGTTACTTGCGATCGATGATGGTAGTAAGGATGATACCTGGAGCTGGATGCAGGAAGCTAAAAAAGTTCTGGGTGATCGTGTAGCGATCTATCAGCAGCCTGAAAATAAAGGAAAAAGACATGCATTGCACAGAGGTTTTAACCTTGGTACCGGGGAAGTATTTGTAACCGTAGACAGTGATTCTGTAGTAAACGCAGATACTTTGAGAAACCTGGTAAGTCCGTTCGTTGTTAATGAGAAATGTGGTGCGGTTGCAGGTAACATTAGAGTTCTAAATAACGAAAAGGCATTACTTCCAAAAATGTTGAACGTGAATTTCGTACTAAGTTTCGAGTTTATGCGTTCTGCAGAAAGTACACTGGAATCTGTACTTTGTACTCCTGGTGCCTTGGCAGCATATCGTGCTAGCGCTGTATTCGAATGTCTTCCAGAGTGGATTAACCAGACTTTTATGGGGAAACCTTCAGATATTGGTGAAGACAGAGCTATGACTAATATGATCCTTAAACAGGGACAACACGTCCTTTTCCAGAGAAACGCGTATGCATACACCAATGTACCTGAGCAATATAAAGGTCTTTACAAGATGTTTATTAGATGGGGACGAAGTAATGTTCGGGAAAATATCGCCATGTCTAAATATGTATTTACTCAGTTTAGAGAAGGTTCAACTCTTGGATCAAGACTGTTGTTCATCAACCAGTTCCTGAAGATCATTATGAGTTACCCATTGATCATGATCATGCTATTTTTCGTGATCTCTCACCCACTTTTATTCCTTAGCTCAACATTTCTGGGAATTATGGTTTATTCAAGTTTCCCTGTATTGTTCTATGCCAAGAGATATAAGCTTTCAGAATCATTGTGGGCTTACTCGTATAGTATTCTACATACTTTTGGATTATTCTGGATTACCCCTTACGCGATTGCGACAGCTAGCAGAAGTGGATGGTTAACCAGAGAATTAAGTGTAAAGAAATAACACTAAACCCCAACAACTAAGAAAAGAAAAGCGATCCAGTTTAGGATCGCTTTTTTTATGATTTGGTTCTACATCTTGTACCGAATGAGGCTGAAGAGTGAAACCGTAGCCCAGACTGCTTCCAGAATTATAAATGGAATATAATCCATTAAAACCGAAGCATAACAGGCTAAAGAGGCTCCAATTAAATTCAGTAAAATATAGATAAGATCTTTGGTTCCAAGTTTTCCTGCAGCGTTAAGTACATACGCCAGAAGAATTAAAAACACTCCTACCGAACCTATCCAGTCTATATAAGTCATACTCAATAATTATTTACCTTTTTTAGCATTCATTGGATTCATAAACCGGTGCAATAATTCTTCTGAAATCACCGGATTTGCACCTTCTTTTGCCGCTACTAATGCGCCCATCGCACAAGCTGTATCCAATGCTACCTGAGGTTTTTCCCCCTGAAGCATTTTCGCCAGAAGCGTACCAAGGAATGAATCGCCGGCTCCTACCGTATCCTTGACTTTTACCTGGTAACCAGAATTATAGTAAAGCTTTTTGTCATGCATCAAAACTGCGCCATGTCTGCCTTTGGTGACGCAAATAGTTTCAGCATTGGATTTCACCGCCATAAACAACAGGTTCTGTTCCAGTGAATTGTATTCTGAACCCAACATTTTTGCGATCTCAAATAATTCATCATCATTAAATTTGATGAATTCTGCATGCTGAATCAATTCAGCCAGGAGATCTTTTGAATAATGTGGAGGTCTCAAATTGAAGTCTAAAACTCTGTAAGACGCTTTTGGTATAAGATTGAACAAAGTCTTTCTGCTTATATCATCACGGCAGATCAAACTTCCGAAGATAAATGCATCACTACGGGAAACCGATTGTTCTATATTTTCTGTAGCGACAATACCATCCCATGCTGCCGGATATTTAATCGTATAGCTGGCTGAACCACTTTCTGAAAGTTTTACATCCACCGCTCCGGTCTCCCGGTTTTCATCCTTTAAGATATTACCGGTTTCAACACCCTGGGTTCTTAGGTAGTTCAGCAATTCTTCTCCCCTGGAATCAACTCCAACCTTACTGATCATTTCAGCATCTATTCCAAGACTGCTTAACCTTACTGCGACATTAAGCGGTGCACCACCAATTCGTTCCATATCTGGAAAAACGTCATACAAAACCTCACCAAAACAAACCGCCTTTATCCTTTTTGACATATACTTTTATTGATTATTAAAATTTAGTTCATAAGCTTCAAAACTATCCACCGTAAATTCTTTTTCTTCGGAACCAACGGAGAAAGTATCCCAAGGCTGCTCAGAAAAAAAGATCTCTGTAATAACGGTCTTTCCATTATCAATGAATAATTCCATACTGGTTTTATCAAGTATCATGTGAATTTCCATAGCATTGGACGCTGTTATTCTAGGTGCTGTTGAAGGTGTCCCGGAAAACTTATCTGAAAAATCATTCACTCCCGCTTCGCTTCTATCCATACTGAACTTTTGTTCTGAATGATCATAATTTACCACGAATTTTTCTCCCTGTTCATTAGAAAGTGTAAAATGATAGTTTCCATCTTCTTCTAAGCCGGAAATACTGAATTTCACCTCAGCTTTAGAAAGATCGATTGCTGATGTATCTATAAGCACCAAATCTTTCTTAGCTGAAAGTGCGCTTTTCTTGACTGGGTCACCTCTGAATTTTTGTAACTCTTCTACCGGCTGTGAAGTTACCAGGTATTGTCCATCCTCTTTAATGAGCCTCAGTTCTCTTGCAATGGTCATCGCACTTCTCCAGGTTTCGGTTGGCACTTCCTGCGCATATAACCAGTTAGACATCCAGCCCAGAAACAATTTCCTGCCATCTTCCTCTGGCACATTAGACCAGGTCACTCCAGCGTAATTGTCTCTACCAAAGTCTATCCAGTAGTCATGCTTTTCTTCAAGGTTGCTCATATTTTCTTCCGGCGTAAAGGTTGTCCCATCAAAATCTCCTACAAAATACTGAGTCCCAGATCCACCATTATAGCCTCCAGGATTTAAACTTTGAATCAGCACCCATTTAGTTTCACCGGTACCTTCAACCTGCATTGGAAAGAAATCCGGACATTCCCAGACTCCGTCATGTGCTCCATTTCCCTGCCCAAACTCAGATACTTTTTTCCATTCTTTCAGATCCTGTGAGGTATAGAACAAAGTCTTTTCGGTTGTTGCCAGAGCCATTAGCCACTGCTTGTGTTCCTCATCCCAGGTTACTTTTGGATCTCTGAAATTTTCAATTCCTGGATTAGGCAATACTGGATTTCCTTCATATTTTGTCCAGGTCATACCTTTATCAAGACTATAAGCAATTGCCTGGGACTGGTAATCCTTTTCACCCTTCTCTGCTCCTTTTGGTTCATGATAAGTAAAAATAGCCACCACGGGAGTTTTACCATCCTCACCAAAACCTGAAGTATTGTCCATATCTACTACAGCACTACCGGAGAATATATATCCCTTTTCATCTGGAAACAAAGCGATCTCCTGTTCTTCCCATGTAATCATGTCCTTACTCGTGGCATGTCCCCAGTGCATTGGTCCCCAAACATTATCGTCTGGATAGTATTGAAAATACAAATGATAAGTGCCATCAAGGTAAAACATCCCGTTTGGATCGTTCATCCAGTTCTTTTCCGGAGTAAAGTGGAAATTAGGCCTATAGACTTCGTCACTGTTTACCTCAACTTCTGTTTGAGTAATTTCTTCGGAAGTTTCTTCAGAATTTTGATCCTTACACGAATTGAAAAACAGGCAGCAAACAGCCAGTGAGGTTAAACCGAATTTAATCTTGTTCATAATATCAGGTTGTAGTTGAAATTTCTTTAATGGATAATTCTTCCGCCAGTTCTTCCAGGGATTTACCTTTGGTTTCTGGCATCATAAAAATAACGAAAAACAGTTGTAGCACCATCATGAATGCAAAGAAGGCGAATACCCAACCCGCTCCAATCGTACTGAATAAATACGGAATACTGGAAGGAATAATCGCCGCTAGCACCCAGTGAGTTGAACTTCCGAATGCCTGTCCCGAAGCTCGTAATCTGTTCGGAAATATTTCAGAAATAAATACCCAGATAACCGCTCCCTGTCCTATCGCGTGTGAAGCTATAAACAGGAATAAAAATATTGGCACCCATAAACCTCCCCAATTCAAAAAGAATGCAGCTGCAACCAGTGAAAGGGATATAATATAGCCTATCGACCCAAACAGCAGCAGCTGTTTTCGACCGAGCTTGTCAATAAGAAACACTCCTAACAGGGTGAACAACAGGTTTACAACTCCAATTCCTATACTGCTTAGCAAGGCTGTACTTTCTCCAAGTCCGGCAGCTTCAAAAATTCTGGGAGCATAATACAGGAATGCATTTATACCGGATAACTGGTTGAAAAATGCGATTAAAAATGCGAGAATAAGCGGGAAACGGTACTTTTTCATAAAGATGTTCTCACCGGTAACTTCAGAATCAGATTGTGTTTTTATCTCATGAACTTTGGCACTAGCATCCAATCCTGGATTGATCCTTTCCAGGATGCGTTTAGCTTCGGCCATTCTTCCTTTAGAGACCAACCATCGCGGACTCTTAGGAATCCCGATAACAAAAAGAATATATAGGAAAGCAGGAATAGCCTCTACACCAACCATCCATCGCCACGGTTCTTCTCCGGTATTTCTCAACAGGTAATTTGAAAGAAAGGCGATAAGAATCCCCAGAACAATATTGAACTGGTACAGGGCAACTAATTTACCACGTTTATTGGCCGGTGCGATCTCTGAGACGTAGGCTGGTGCTGTAATGGTAGAAGCTCCTACCCCAAGTCCTCCAAGAAATCTAAAAAATGCAAAGGTATACGGATCGTCTACAAGGGAGGAGCCTAAAGCAGATACGAAATAAAGGATTCCAATAACGATAAGTGTATTTTTTCTACCAAATTTATTCGTGGGGAAACCTCCAAAGATAGCTCCAACCACAGTACCCCATAAGGCCATGGCCATCACAACAGAACCATGGAAGGCATCTGAAGTCCCCCATAATGCCTGCAATTGTTTGTCTGCCCCAGAAATTACTACTGTATCAAATCCAAAAAGAAACCCGGCAAGGGCCGCACTTATGGAATAGAAGAAAATTTTATTCATAATCGTAATTAAATAAAATTGGATATCATAGTCCGTCAAATTTCATAACCGCACCATGAATTATTTAAAATTAGGTGGAGAATTTAAGAATTATTAAACAAACTGACCCAACTATAAACAGATTAAAGCTATTTAGCAATAATAATTACCGATTTCGTTGCTTGTCCATTTGAAATTTAGTTTTAAATAATCTAAATCATTTAATCGGAAAGAAAGTTTTATCTTCATCTTCAACCAAACATCAAAAGAAATTCAAGGCGACCCGATTGATCAGCATTCAGGCTGAGTGGTTTTCCATGAAATATTTTGATGAAAAAATATACCGTTTTCTGGCTCCTACTATTAGCAACGCAAATTTCTGCTCAAAGCTGGATAAGTAGTGAAAAAACTTATTTTTATGCTGGTACAGGACTGGATGTTCGAAATGCAGTATTTGGAGGCACAGTGAACCCGGCTGCTTACGACGGTATATTTTCTTTAGGATACAGAAATGAACATTTTAGTTTCGAAGCCTATTACGAAACTTTTCAAGCCATCAATTATGCTTCATCAGGTTTCAATGTTGGCTATGTTTACCGACCCGGAAAAAAGCTGATCCCGGTAACAGATCTCTCCATCTCTATAATTCAAAGACCCTGGAAATCCTTTCCTTCCCTCGCAATTAATAACCGACTGGAATTTCACTTTTCCAGGTTCTTTATTTATGCAAGAGGTGAGTCCCGCTGGCGAACAGATTATGATTTTTTTCAGATTTCTGTCTACGGAGGTATTAATTTTAAATTCGGTTTCGAATATTAACAGGCTCAGTCAGTTTCTCATAATATTAACTATGAGTAATTCATTTTTATCTAATTTTGACGCTGTACCAACCAATTGATCATGGAAATATTCTTGCAACCAGATACCTGGGTAGCTCTTCTAACTCTTACTTTCCTGGAAATCGTCCTGGGAATAGACAATATTATATTTATTTCTATAGTAGCGGGTAAAGTTCCCGAAGAGAGTCAGAAAAAAGCCAGAATTGGCGGCTTGTCCATTGCATTGATCATGCGAATTTTGTTGCTTTTGAGTATCACATGGATCATTGGGCTTACCGAACCGGTACTCACCGTGGCAGATTTTGAATTAAGCTGGCGTGATATTATTCTGGTCGCCGGTGGTATATTTCTACTTATTAAAAGTACACTTGAAATTCATCATAAGGTAGAAGGACAGGAGGAAAATAATACGACCGAAAAAGGTAAAAAGCCAACGATAAGTTTTAGCTCCGCGATCGTACAGATCGTACTTCTGGACATCGTTTTCTCCTTTGATTCCATATTAACTGCTGTAGGTTTAACAAATCAAATCATCCTCATGGTGATAGCGGTAATTGTTTCCATCATAGTGATGATGATCTTCGCCAAACCTGTAGGAGAATTTGTAAATAATCATCCAACAATTCAGATCCTGGCTTTATCATTCCTAATACTAATTGGAGTGATGCTTATCGTTGAAGGTGCACATTATCATGTTCCAAAAGGCTACATCTATTTTGCAGTATTCTTCTCTTTAGCGATAGAAATGTTGAATATGCGTTACCGTAGAAAGAATACTTAATCGATAATTTCGTAGTGAATTGGCTTAAAGCTTCCACCATTACTATCTTCAGCAGAGCATGCTGTTAAACCAACTATAAGGTCCATTTTAGCTTCGAATAAAACATAATCACCGGCTTTGCTTAAAGGCGGATCTACACTAAGTTTTCCATTAGTGTCGAATTGGACGTTCATAAAAATATTGAATGCGGTAGGAATGTCATCTGGCTGAATTTCGAACTTTTCCAGGTTGGTATAAAGATTCTCGAAACAACTCGGGTGATACTCGTTATTATTATACATGATCTGGAACGTTTCAGGACTGCACGGTGCAAGTAAAAAATCATTTCGACCGTTCGTATCTTCCAGGATCTCCATCATTTGATTGCTTCTGTTACTCCAAAGATGGTCACCCTGACTAATCAAAATACTTTCTTCAAAATCCAGAGTTTTCCCGGAAGAAATTTTTTCCCGGGTATCCTTCGCATTGAAAAGAACCATATCACTTACCTGTTCACCATTTGGATCGATTACTTTCAATTTCTGACCTTTTTTCAGTCTGAATGCAGCACCCGTTTGTCTTTTAATTACTTCGATCATTGTAGATTATGTTCGTTTTTAATGTCTTCTGAAATTTGATTTTTTATGGGATCTTCTGAAGCATCTAATTTGCTTACTACCCTTTTCACATCTTTAGAATGGTAAGACTGATGCAATTTTGCGATGCCTTCAACTTTCACCGGTTCGATCCAGAAACCCGTGATCTGTGGAAGGTGATCTTCCAGCATTTTCTTCGGAATATTATCGTAGTAAAGAGGATTTTCCTGCTCCTTTTCGAAATTAGCTACCAATTTTAAAAGAGATTCTCTTAGTTCTGACTCCGACTGAAGTTTAATTTTTCCATTTACATGCACCGCAGAATAATCCCAGGTGCTAATATCTGCTTCTTCGTACCAGGAAGAGGAAATATAAGAATGAGCACCCTGAAATATCAATAATACCTCAACATCTTCCTTCAGAAATTCTTTCTGTTCGTTATGGTTTGCGATATGAGAAAATAATCTCCACTTACCATCTTCAGATTCATCGATAAGTACAGGAATATGCGTAGCTAGAAGATGATCTCCCTTGAGAACAAATGTCCCAAATGGAAATTTCCGAAGAAATGGGAGAATAAATTCATCCTCATCTTTCCGGTATTTTTTTGGTCTGTACATTTCTTATTTTCCTAATGGAATGGGCATTTCCATTCCTTATCTACTTTACGCCCACTGTATTGTTTGGCTTCGCTGTTATTTCCAAAATCTTCCAGCATAGGGTTAATCGAGCCCTGCAAAGCTACGTCCCGATCACGAATTCTATCACGAACTTTTTGATAGGTTCCCATTTCCCTGAGTTTTTCGAACTGCCAGTGCAAGTTGAAGGTCAGGGTAGTATATGGACTCTGTCTCGCCTTTCTCGAAGAATTTGGATGTAAGCCCACTACATAGAAAGCCTTTCCTGCAATACTAAAACTAAAATTTTCATCCTTGGGATCATCACTTACCGTGGGATCCCATTGCTCACTATCCAGTTTATGAATATTGGATAATTGCTTCCATAGTAATTCTTCGAAGCTAATTTCAGAATATTCTGGAGAATTTGGAAATACTGCCAGGAATGTTTTAAAGTCATTGGACTCAAAATCGTAAGCTTCAATATATTCTTTTAGATCCTTTAATAATCTGGCAGAAGCCTCCATACTACCAAAGTCTTCATAAGTTTTGAGAGTAAACTGGTCCATGGCAAAAATTGTCTTGGCCATAATACACGGATGTTCATTCTCAAGAATAAATTCGGCATATTCTGCCTTTATCTGTTCATCTGAAACAGCTTTTAAGCTCTTCCGTTTTGTTCTTTCCTTTACCTGCATCTTCTTTCTATTTTGAAACGTCTTTGTATAAATAATCTTCCAGTTCCTCGTCGTCCTTATCGGTATGTAAAACCGAAATATCCCCGGTTGCTTCGAAAACCACAGCTCTAACTTCTTTCAGCCTGATCACATTCGCTTCTCTTAACTTAGAACGAAGATCTGCTTCAGTCACCCGAGCCTTTTTCAAATTTTTATGTAGAATTGTTTGTCCATCCATAAGCATCAAAGGACCATTATCTACAACATTCTGAACGATCTTAAACCTACGCAGGATCGCCACAAAGAGCTGTAGTACATAGATTGCTGCAATCCCAACTACACCTTCCCATAAACTCACGCTTTTACTTAGAACGGTAGTTGCAACCATGGACCCAAGAGCAACGGTCATGGCAAAGTCAAAACTGGACATTTTTGAAAAACTTCTTTTCCCGGCGATTCGGGTAAAGATGATAATTGCGATATAGATCCCTATTGCTGTTAGTATAATTGCAACAAAGGACGGAATGTCAAATGCGAACCACTTGTCCATTTAATTTAGATTTTTAAACCCGATGAATAAATTATAACCAAAATAATTACCTTGGAATACACCCGATTTTTGGTTGAAATTCAATTTACCCCGGCTTTTAATTAATTAAATGTTAAGCTGTCATAATCATTTCTAAATTCCCGAGTTTTGTAGTGAAACCGTTAAACTTTCAGGGAAAGTCATTAATTTCTAAATTCGAATAATGGAAAAGATCAATAAAATCGGCCACCGTGGTGCTAAAGCTCATCTCGCTGAAAATACACTGGAAAGTATAGAAAAAGCGATTAGTCTTGGAGTGGATATGATCGAGATCGATGTGCATCGATGTGCCACTGGCGAATTGTTCGTGATTCATGATTTTACCCTGGACAGAACTACTAATGCCAGCGGAGAAATCGCTAAAAAAAGCAGTACAGAAATGCAGTCATTTTTGATCGAAGAGCAGTTCAAAATTCCTACGCTAAACGAGGTGCTTGATCTTATCGAGAATAAATGCCAGATCAACATTGAGCTTAAGGGTCGGAATACTGCGAGAGCGGTTTCAGAAATCATTCAACATAAAGCTGAAAAGGAAAATTGGGAATATGGCAACTTTCTGGTTTCCAGTTTTCAGAAGAACGAATTGTTCGAAGTCAAAAAGATCAATTCCAGGATCCCGCTGGCAGTCCTAAGTAAAGCGAGTGTACCTGAAGCTATAGAACTTGGCAAGAAACTGGATGCGGTAGCGATTCACCCTTCCGTAGGAATTATTACAAGAGATAACACAAAACTCTGCCAGGATCATGGTTTTAAAGTAAACGTGTGGACCGTAAATGAAGCGAATGATATAATGAGAATGATCGATTTCGGGGTTGATGGTATTATCTCAGATTACCCGGATCGATTACAGAATCCTGTTAAATTGTTGCAAAACTAGATACTAGCTCTTAGTTGTTTACTTTTGCCATCAAAGAGCTCAATTTTGGAATATTTCGACAGGATCATAGTAGGTGGCGGTGCAGCAGGATTTTTTACAGCGATCAATATTGCTGAAAATAACAGGTCGCTGAAAGTCCTTATTCTTGAAAGAGGTAAAGACGTTTTGAACAAGGTTCGCATCTCAGGTGGTGGCCGGTGTAATGTCACTCATGCTGAATTTATTCCTGCCGAACTGGTTCGTAAATATCCCCGCGGAAGCAAAGAACTTCGAGGACCCTTTCACAAATTTATGACCGTAGACACCATTGGCTGGTTTGAAGACAGAGGAGTTTCCCTTAAAACTGAAGATGACGGACGAATGTTTCCCATAACAGATTCTTCGGAAACCATTATTGACTGCTTCAGGAAGGAATGTGATAAATTGAAGATCGAGGTCCGCACTGGTGAAAGTTTAAAAAATTTTTCTTCTGAAGGTGATTACTGGAAAATTGAAGTAGGCTCCAAAGAATATTCCTGTGAGAAACTGATGCTTGCAACCGGCAGCAATTCGAAGATCTGGAATCTTTTGAAAAGTAGCGGACATTCCATCGTTGAAGCCGTTCCATCCCTTTTCACGTTTAATATTGAAGATGACAGGATCAAGGATCTTCCCGGCATCGCGATGGATGCAGAAGTAGAGATTCCTGGAGCTAAACTTAGTAGCGATGGTCCATTACTTATAACCCACTGGGGTTTCAGTGGCCCTGCTATTTTAAAGCTTTCAGCATGGGGAGCCAGGGCTTTAAATGAACTTCAGTATAAATTCAGCATAAAAGTGAACTGGATTCCTGGTGAAAATGAACTGTCGATCCTCGAAACTTTAAAAGAGTTGAAACAGGAACATTCCAAACAACAGGTTTACAAAAGAGCTCAGTTCGATCTACCAAAAAGATTATGGCACAGCCTTGTTCTCGCTTCTGGCATTTCTCAGGATAATAAATGGGCAGACCTCAACAAACAGCAATTGTCGAATTTGGGTGTACAGCTTACAGCGGCCGAGTTTGAGGTAAATGGAAAAAGTACTTTTAAAGAAGAATTTGTAACCGCTGGAGGAATTGATCTAAAAGAAGTAGATTTTCAAACATTTGAAAGCAAACTTCACCCAAATCTATATTTTGCTGGAGAGATTTTGAATATTGACGCGATCACTGGAGGCTTTAATTTTCAAAATGCGTGGACAGGTGGATTTCTGGCTGCAAAAGCTATGAGTTAAGGCGCCAGATCTCAAAATTAAAAGCGAAGGCCAGAAGAATCCATACAGCATAAGGAATTAGCATATAAGCAGCTGTGTTACTTACTATCTTAAACCATTTTATGGTGAAAAGAGTAATAACGAACAGCAGTGCCAGATCAATTAAAGCCAGGACCGGTTTTTCAAGAGCAAAGAATAGCAGGAACCAGAAACCATTCAGCAATAACTGGAAACCAAAGTGGTAAAGTGCTGTTTTTACCCATTTGTGATAGAAACCTTTACTCCAAACGATACCAGCAGCGACTCCAAGTAGCACGTACATAAAAAGCCAGATGGAGCTTAAAATATCATCCTTTATGTAAAACCATGGTTTTTGCAGGCCTGTATACCAATCTGCCATTCCTGTTTGAATAGCGATCGCACCAAGAAGACCGAAGACAAGACAAATGCCTACCGCAAAAGTGCTTCTTATGAGAAGTTTTGTGGTCATATCTGGTTGGTTACTCTCACTAAAATAGCAATTTATTTAAAAGGAAACCTCTCGAGATCTTTACATAAAGTTTAACTTTGACAAAAATTTTTCAGAATGACGCATCAGGAATTTGTTCCCTCCATGTATTCCAATGAAATAAAGTCTGGCAAGGTAAGCTGGCAATCCCCAAGTAATATAGCACTGGTCAAATACTGGGGTAAAAAGGAACATCAAATCCCTGCAAATCCGTCTATTAGTTTTACGCTAAATCATTGCAGGTCAACTACTAGTCTGGAATTTCAGAAAAAAGAGGATAAATCTGACAGTTTTGAGTTCGATTTCTATTTCGAGGATAAACCTAAAGAAGATTTCAAACCCAAGATTCAGAAGTTTTTTGAGCGCATTCAGGAATATTGCCCATATCTAATTGATTACAAGTTTATTATAAGAAGTGAAAACAGCTTTCCTCACAGTAGCGGCATAGCGTCTTCTGCTTCAGGGATGAGCGCACTTGCCCTTTGTATTATGGATCTTGAAAGTCAGCTAAATCCTGATATAAGCGAAGAACACTTCCAGAGAAAAGCATCTTTCCTCGCAAGACTTGGTTCCGGGAGTGCCTCCAGAAGTATTCAGGGCGATCTTATGATCTGGGGAAAACATAATGATTTTGAGAGTTCATCAGATCTTTTTGCCATCAGTTATGAAGATAAATTACATGAGAACTTTCAGAATTTTCAAGATACTATTCTACTTGTGGATAAAGGTGAAAAGCAGGTTAGCAGCACGGTTGGCCATGATCTAATGCATGGGCATCCTTTTGCTGATGAGCGTTTTAAACAAGCTCATGACAATCTTAGCAAGCTTATTCCCGCATTAAAATCTGGTGATTATTCAGAATTCATAAAAATTGTGGAAAGCGAGGCATTGACACTTCACGCCATGATGATGAGTAGTCAGCCATATTTTATTCTTATGAAACCGAACACGCTTGAAATCATCAACAAGATCTGGAAGTTTAGAGAAGATACTGGTATACCCGCTTGTTTCACACTGGATGCTGGCGCCAACGTACATCTGCTATATCCTGAAGATCACGCTCCTAAAGTTTTAGAGTTCATTAAGAATGAGTTAGTTGCGTATTGTGAGAATGGACACTATATTTGCGACCAGGTTGGGAATGGCGCAAAAAAATTGTAATTTTAACAAGTTTGCAGCTACATTTCTGCCTATTGAACCTGAATGCTTATGAAAGGACCTTTATTTTACTCAAAAATTCTTCTCTTTGGAGAATACGGGATCATTAAAGATTCCAAGGGTTTATCGATTCCATATAACTTTTATAATGGTGCTTTGAAGTTGTCTGATAATGACACTGAACAGGCGAAAAAATCGAATACCAACCTGCGTAAATTTGCTGCTTACCTTGAAGCACTTCAGGAAAACAATCCAGAACTTGTAAAGTTTGATATCGAAGCTCTTAAGGCAGATATTTCCAGCGGAATGTATTTTGATTCAAGTATTCCTCAAGGTTATGGTGTTGGTAGTAGTGGTGCATTAGTTGCCGCAATTTACGATAAATATGCAAATGATAAGATCACCGTTCTTGAGAACCTTACCCGGGACAAATTATTAAAGCTGAAAAAGATCTTCGGAGAAATGGAATCATTTTTCCACGGAAAATCTTCAGGACTGGATCCGCTTAATTCATATTTGAGCATTCCTATTTTAATTAATTCCAAAGAAAATATTGAACCTGCAGGAATTCCTTCTCAAACCGAAAATGGAACCGGAGCAGTATTCTTGCTTGACAGCGGAATTACTGGAGATACTGCCCCAATGGTTAGTATTTTTATGGAAAATATGAAACAGGAGCCTTTCAGAAAAATGCTGAAGGACCAGTTCGTGACTCAAACAGATGCTTGTGTGGATGACTTTTTGAAAGGAGATGTAAAATCGCTTTTCAAGAACGTAAAGAAACTTTCTCATACCGTTCTGGATAACTTCAAACCAATGATTCCTGCGCAGTTCCATAAATTGTGGCAGAAAGGGATCGAAACCAATGATTACTACCTGAAACTTTGTGGGTCTGGTGGCGGAGGTTACATTCTTGGTTTTACCGAAGATATCGAAAAAGCAAGAAAATCACTTAAAGGATATAACCTGGAAGTAGTTTACAACTTCTAAACTCAATTTTATGCCAGGGATCGCGAAAAAGCGCCTGCTACTGAAAATACTCAGTTTATTTTCTGTAGTTAGGGGATACAATATATTGGTGGTCGTCCTAGCGCAGTATTTAACTTCAGCTTTTATACTTGCCCCAGATAAACCATTGCGGGAAGTATTTTTTGATGCGAACCTGTTTTTTTTGATCCTTGCTTCCTCTACCGTGATCGCTTCAGGTTATATTATCAACAACTTTTACGATAGCGAAAAAGATCTTATCAATCGTCCTAAGAAAACCATGCTCGACCGCGTGGTTAGTCAGCGTACAAAATTATCAGTTTATTTTATTCTGAATTTTGCCGCTATCTTTTTTGCCAGCTATGTATCATTTAAAGCAGTAGTGTTTTTCAGTATATATATTTTCGTAATCTGGCTATACTCACATCGCCTTAAAAAGATTTTGTTTCTCGGTAATCTTGTCGCTTCCGTTCTTGCGATCACTCCTTTTTTCGTGATCTTCGTTTATTATAGAAATTTTGAGACGGTCATATTTATTCATGCTGTATTTCTCTATTTGATGATCCTTATGCGGGAACTTGTCAAGGACCTGGAAAATATGCAGGGTGACCTCGCTCAGAATTATAGAACCATACCACTTGTTTTCGGTGAGCGGTGGAGTAAATTCTGTCTTGCTGTATGTGCCGTAGTTGCCATCATGCCCATTTACTTATTGATCACTCGATTTCAGACAGGTTACATGAATTATTATTTCTACACTTCACTGCTTTTACTCGGTGTTTTTCTTCTACTCTTATACTTCAGCAAAGCCAAGTGGCAATATCTCTTATTGCATAATATTTTGAAACTGATCATTGTCGTAGGCGTATTCAGCATTCTGCTTATTGATCTACAGGAAGTACTGAACCGGGTTTTTTAGGTAATCCCCTCATCTTAAAAGTTTTCTCAAATACTTAGCATCCTCATGCGGGATAACGTATCTTTGCAAAAATTTTGGCAATGAGCAGAAACGATAGATCTTCAGGCGGTAAGAATAGTGGCAGACAAGGTGGTGGTACCAGGAAAAAATCTCACGCACGTGGGAATGCACCGGTAAAACCTAAAATGGAGAAGAGTCCGCTTTCTAATTCCGAAGGTATTCGTCTTAATAAGTATATCGCAAACTCTGGAATTTGTTCACGGAGAGATGCAGATATGTACATTGCTGCTGGTAATGTTACTGTAAACGGGAAGTCTGTTACAGAGATGGGTTATAAAGTAAAACTTGAAGACGATGTTCGTTTTGATGGTCGCCGAATCAACCCGGAGAAACCACAATATATACTTCTGAATAAACCAGCTGGATTTTTTGTAACTGGAAATCCTGAAAAAGGTGGTAAAACTGTGATGGAGCTTGTTTCCAAAGTGACCGACGCCAGAGTAAGTCCTGTTGGGAAACTAGACAACCAGGCCAAGGGTCTGTTGCTATTTACCAATGATGGAACTCTTGCTAAGAAACTGGCCAAACCTAAGAATGGAATTCGCCAGATCTACCACGTAACGTTAAGTAAAGCTCTTTCTAAGGAAGATCTTGAATCTATCGAAAAAGGAGTTTTCCTTGAAGGCTCTAAAGTGATCGTGACGAGCATTAGCTTTATTGACGACAAACCTCATACTGAAGTTGGGATTGAACTTTACAGTATCAAGGAACATATTGTAACCAGGATCTTTAAGAGCATGGGCTACGATGTAGAAAGCCTGGATCGCGTTGTATTTGGAGGTCTAACCAAGAAAGATCTGTCTCGCGGGCGCACCAGAAACCTTACCGAACAGGAGGTTATCAACCTTGGGATGCACTAATTCATTTTTTAGCTTTTCCATTTTAATTTTTTAAATACATTTACCGCGTCAAAAGTCGGAGGATTTTCCCTGGCTTCCTGTCGATCAATAGGTAATTGAATAGAAACATCTTTTTATTAGCTGAAAAGCCTTCAGCATTGCAACTCCATGACGATCAGATAACTATCGTTACACAATGGAGCGAGTCAAACTCTTTTCTTAACATTAATTTATTAGTCGATCTTTTTGACCCTATCAATTATTATCTAATTTTTAGCCTTAAAATCATTTACGCAAATTGAATACAAAGTACAGCGATCTCATAGACCAGACTTATTACTTTCCACAGGAAGAATTTTCACTGGAAGGAACACAATTAAAATTTCATGATATTGACCTTATGAAGCTTGTGGAGCAGTATGGCGCTCCCCTCAAGTTTACATATTTGCCTAAAATATCACAGAACATCAACAGAGCAAAAGGCTGGTTTCAAGCCGCCTTGGAAAAACATGATTACAAAGGTTCCTATAATTACTGTTATTGCACTAAAAGCTCCCATTTTGAACATGTCCTCAAGGAAGCTTTAAGGAATGACATTCACATTGAAACTTCTTCAGCTTTTGATATCAATATTGTCGAAAAGCTTAAAGCTGCAGGAAAGATCTCCAACGATCATTGGGTAATTTGTAATGGCTTCAAAAGAGATCAATACGTTGAAAATATAAGCAGACTTATCAATAGCGGACACGAAAAGTGTATCCCGGTGATCGATAATTACGAAGAACTGGATCTACTTTCAGAAAAAGTGGACGGGAAATTCCAGGTAGGGATAAGAATTGCTTCGGAAGAAGAGCCAAAATTCGAATTTTATACTTCAAGGTTGGGGATTGGATACCAGAACATCGTTCCGTTTTTTCATAAACAACTGAAGGATAACGAGCAGGTAGACCTTAAAATGCTACATTTTTTCATTAACACCGGGATTCGCGATACAGCCTACTACTGGAACGAATTGAACAAGTGTTTGAAAGTATATACCAGTTTAAAGAAATTATGTCCAAGCCTGGATAGCTTGAACATTGGTGGTGGATTCCCTATCAAGAACTCACTGGCTTTTGATTATGACTATGCTTACATGGTAGATGAGATCATCAACCAGATCAAACTAACCTGTGAAGAAGCCGGAGTAGATGTTCCAAATATCTTTACGGAGTTTGGAAGTTTTACAGTTGGTGAAAGTGGCGGTGCGATCTACGAGGTTTTATACCAGAAACAGCAGAATGATCGTGAAAAATGGAATATGATCAACTCTTCGTTCATTACTACATTGCCAGATACCTGGGCGATCAGTAAAAAATTCGTTATGCTGGCAATAAACAGGTGGAATGATGAGTATGAAAGAGTTTTGCTGGGAGGTCTAACCTGCGACAGTGATGATTATTATAATTCTGAACAACATACTAACGCGATCTATCTTCCGAAGTTTAAAAAGGAAAAGCCTTTATATATTGGGTTCTTTAATACCGGTGCTTATCAGGATACCATTGGAGGTTTTGGCGGATTACAGCATTGTCTTATTCCGCAGCCCAAACATATTTTAATTGACCGGGACGAAGATGATAAGATCTCAACGAAACTTTTCAGCGAACAACAGAACTCTGAAGACATGTTAAGTATTCTTGGCTATGACAGAAATAATTAAAACGATACCTTTAACCAACTAATAAACAACTAACTAAATAATTCAATTAGCCATGAGCAAAAAGAATTACGCCGGGATACCCGATAAATATGCTCGTATAGACGAAGCAAAAGTGGTATTGATTCCTGTGCCGTATGATGGAACCAGTACCTGGCAGAAAGGTGCCGATAAAGGACCGGATGCATTTTTAGACGCTTCAGAAAATATGGAGCTGTATGATATCGAAACAAATACTGAGGTTTACAAAAAAGGAATTTATCTGGCACCACCGGTGACCGAGGATTCTTCTCCCGAAAAAATGGTTGAAGCGGTTTACAAAACCACGAAAAACTATATTAAACAGGAGAAATTCGTAACCCTTTTTGGAGGTGAACATTCAGTTTCTATTGGTAGCATCAAAGCTTTTAATGAATCTTTCTCAGACCTTACGGTAGTACAACTGGATGCTCATGCAGATCTAAGACCTGAATACGAAGGATCAACCTGTAATCATGCCTGTGCGCTTCATGAAGCCAGTAAGACCACGAATCTTGTTCAGGTAGGAATACGCTCCATGGACATTTCAGAAAAAGATCATATGGATGAAAACCAGGTGTATTTCGCCCATGATCTTTACGAAGACTGGCAGGAAGATGCGATTGGACAAATGACTCCAAACGTATTTATCACCATAGATCTTGACGCTTTTGACCCTAGCATCATGCCTTCAACCGGTACTCCGGAGCCAGGCGGATTATTCTGGTACGAGACATTGGAATTTCTCAAAATGATGTTCAAGAAAAAGAATGTGGTTGGCTTTGATATTGTAGAGCTTTGCCCGGATAAGAATGAAAAATCTTCAGACTTCCTGGCAGCAAAACTTTATTACAAAATGCTGAGCTACAAATTTAAATATCAAAATTTTACTGAAGAAGACGAAGATGAGTAAAGGACATATTTCCCAATTTATAGAAAAATATTATTTACATTTTAATGCTGCTGCACTAGTTGACGCTGCAAAAGATTACGAAAAGCAGCTTCAAGGCGGTTCAAAAATGCTTGTTTCCCTTGCTGGGGCAATGAGTACCGCAGAGATAGGAAAGATCTTTGCCGAAATGATTCGCCAGGATAAGGTGCATATCGTTTCCTGTACCGGGGCAAACCTGGAAGAGGACGTGATGAATCTTGTAGCGCATTCACATTACAAACGAGTTCCAAATTATCGTGACCTTACCGCTCAGGATGAGTGGGATCTATTAGAGAAAGGTTTAAACCGGGTTACAGATACCTGTATTCCTGAAGAAGAGGCTTTCCGTAGAATTCAGGATCATATTTTCAAGATCTGGAAAGATGCTGAAGAAAAAGGAGAACGTTATTTCCCGCATGAATTTCTGCATAAGTTATTGCTAAGTGGAGTTATGGAGGAGCATTACGAGATCGACTTAAAAGATTCCTGGATGTATGCCGCTGCGGAAAAGAACTTGCCAATGGTGGTACCTGGATGGGAAGATTCTACCTTGGGGAATATCTTCGCTTCATACGTGCTTAAAGGTGAACTGAAGGCCAGTACAATGAAATCTGGAATTGAATATATGACCTTCCTTGCCGACTGGTATACTGAAAATTCCAAAGATGGAATTGGATTTTTCCAGATTGGTGGTGGTATTGCCGGGGATTTCCCAATTTGTGTAGTACCAATGCTTTATCAGGATATGGAGCGTACAGATACTCCTTTCTGGAGCTATTTTTGTCAGATATCAGATTCTACAACCAGTTACGGTTCGTACTCCGGAGCTGTTCCAAATGAAAAGATCACTTGGGGGAAACTGGATATCAACACTCCTAAACATATTATTGAAAGTGATGCGACCATCGTTGCACCGCTGATCTTTGCTTATCTCCTGGATATGTAATTAACAAATAATTACCTTACATTGAAGCTGCTCAACAGGCGAAATTGCCTAATATTGAGCAGCTTTTTTGTTTTTATCATCCATGCAGAAACTTTTACTCTTTCTCCTCATCGCCATATCAATACAATCCTGTAATACACCCAGTTATATGTTTTCCAGTGTATCGCAAAAAACTTACAGTTTTCCTGAAGGCACCCACTTACTAAATATTATTGATGCCCCTGAAAGCGTTCGGCTTGAGTTGCGAGAGATGGTTTTTGACAAATTAGACGATTGTATCCCCAATGGCAAACTTGTGAGTATACAGGATACGCCGGTAACCTTAATAAACTCACGGCCTAGTTTCAATAGTTCAGCTGAAGATCTTGAGCAATTGGCTTCAAGAGCAAAAGGCTACGACTATTTCATTAATATCAAAGCTGAAAAACCTGCAGACGACCTTGGATCTATACAGATAGGGAATATCGATCCCAACGAAGCAAATGTGACTAAGGTATCTCTGGAGATCATTAATTTAAATGATAAAGTTAGTATCTATTACAGCCATGTAAAATCTGAATTAAAAGTTGATGATGATAGTAAGGATTTTGCATTCTCTGTCAGTGCGCAATCTATGATGAAAAACAGTTTAAAGAAGATCCTCAAAAGAATGAATAACTAAGATGGAGAACTGGCCAATATTCGCAATAGGTTTCTTAGCGCAGCTATTATTTAGTGCTAGATTGATAAGTCAATGGTTTCTTTCTGAAAAATCCAAGGAGGTTGAAACTCCAGTATTGTTCTGGAAACTCAGTTTACTGGCATCTATCCTATTATTTACCTATGGATACTTGCGGGATGATTTCGCCATCATGCTAGGACAATTTTTGATCTACGGAGTATACTGGAGAAATCTTTACTTAATGAATGAATGGAAAAATAGAAATATTTTTTTTAAAGCTCTGGTGATTATTTTCCCTTTTGCCATTGCGGCCTATATCACCTTTTTTGGAACTCAAACCTGGGATGATGTGTTTAGGTCTGAGAATATCGCTGGCTGGATTATTGCCTTGGGATTGGTTGCTCAAATCGTATATACCTCAAGATTTTTTTACCAGTGGTATTATTCTGAAGTAAATCAGGAATCTTCATTACCGCTGGGTTTCTGGATCCTTAGTTTAATTGGTTCCAGCTTGCTTTTTACCTACGGAATATTCCGTGAAGACCCGGTTCTCATGGCTGCACATTTCTTTGGCGCACTCATTTATATGCGTGATATCTATCTTCTGCGGAATTCTAATAAACCCGATCCAAAGGCTTAGAACTTTTCTGAAGGAATAGCTCATACAGAAAGTACCCAATTACTACCATATATTCTAAGGCTACCAGCCACAGGTTTTCATCATATTGAGCATTGGAATAAGCCGAATAACTTAGGATGACCAGCAATGACCAGAGAAGCACAAATCTGAATCTTGTAAACACACTTAGAAAAAGAGGAATTGCCAGATACCAGGGATGCACTGTTGTAGACAGAAGTAGATAAACAGAAATACCAAATAGCATACTCTTTATTAAGCTCTGAATTGCCCCATTCTTCCGTAGAAAAGTCAGAAGTAGAACCGCAACAAATGTGACTACGGGTAAGATCTTGCCAGCGGTCTCAATGATGTTATATCCTTTCACTTGGAAACCTATCCACCTCACCAGGTAATATACCGAAGCATTAAATTCAAACTTGCCAAACCATAATCCAACACTTGCCATAAAATTCGCCATTACCTCTTCGGAATAAAATGGAACAAACGAGATCAACAGCGTTAGGATTACCAGGCAGTGAAAACCGAGCAATTTCATGAAAGAAAGCTTTGGACTATTCAGAAAAAAACCAAGGAAGAGTGGCAGGAATAGCAGTGGTAAAAGCTTGACAGAAATGGACAAGCCAAGTACTATTGCAGAAGCTATCCAGCGTTTCTGTTGTAATAAATAAAGAGACCAAACCAGGAAAAACACCATGACCGACTCAAAATGCAGATTTCCTGTCATTTCTATGATGATGAAAGGATTGAGGATATAGAGAAAGATCCTGTCTCTGGATAGTCCAAGATTTGAAAGCAAACGCGCACCAAAAAAGAGTGTCCCGAGATCAGCGAGAATAATTAGTGATCTTAGAAACATCACATTAAGCAAATGGCTGGAATTTGCTAGAAACGAGGAAGCTGCAAATAGCAACTGATTAACCGGAGGATAGTTTGAATAATGTCCTGCGCTCAGGCTTCCCATTCCTTTTAATAAAACTTTGGTATTAGAAAAATCGAGCTCATTGGAAATTTCAGTAGGGATAAATTGATAAGGATTAATACCAGCATTAATGAGCTGGCCATCCCAAATAAATCTAAAGTAATCTTGTGAAAGTTCTGGAAGTGCGAACAGGAAGATCAATCTAAATATGATCGCGAGTATGACCAGGATTTTGAAATTGTGACGCAGTAACTGATAAAGCTTATAACTTAGGAAGCATAAGGCTGTATAAATCATCACCAGCCGACCAAAATCTTCCCGGGCTAATCCATATGCAAAACTCCAGTAAAAGGCTACACAGGAGAGCGCTATGAGAATTGGGAATTTGTAAAGCCTGAGCAGTTTTAGATCCATTCCGGTATAAGGATTTCCGACTAAGTTAGTTAAACTTCAGACTTTAAGCTTTGCACGAAAACGAAACCAAATCCGGCGAATAACATAAGGTGGAAAATGATGAGTCCAAATTCCTGAAGTCGGAAAGCGCTAAAAATGGCAAAGCCAAAATAAAGAAATAGTATCCCTTCAATGATGATATTTCTTGAAAACTTGCCAGATAGATATTTATTACCCTTCCATTTGTCACCACTCTCATTAATATTGAATTTTGGTGTTCTTATAAATTCTGAGCGTTTCCCGAGATGGCCTTCCAGAACAGCCAACGAATTATGAACTGAAAAGCCCATCGCTATTGAAAAAAAGGTTAAGAACATTCCAATAAACTTGAGAAATGATCTTAATCCTTTTCCATGAATTCTTGCCCAGGCGACATAGTAACACAGGAAAAAGATGAGCGTACTTAGAGCAAATACTGCTACCAGATTAAAATACCAGTTGAAAGCCGGATTGGAATTCTTGATGTAAAGCACCGGCAAACTGAGCACTGCAAGAAATAAAACGATCAAAAACATACTGGAGTTCAAAAGATGAAAGAACCCATGAAACTTGGTACTGAAGGACGCCGATTTATCTCTTAATAATTTACCGTAGTTCTTCCTGAAATTTTCGGCAGCGCCTTTGTTCCATCGAAATTGCTGGCTCCTTGCTGCACTAATCACCACGGGTAATTCGGCTGGAGTTTCTACGTTTTCAAGGTACTTGAATTCCCATTTTTTCATCTGGGCCCGGTAACTGAGATCAAGATCTTCTGTAAGCGTATCGCCACTCCAGTTCCCGGCATCAAGAATACATTCCTTTCGCCAGATTCCTGCTGTACCATTGAAATTAATAAAATTACGGCCAAAATTTCTTCCAGTTTGTTCAAGGATAAAATGAAAATCAAGCGCGAAAGCCTGAATCCTGGTAAGTAGCGAATAATCACGATTTAGATGTCCCCAACGGGTTTGCACCACACCAATTCTGGGGTTTTTAAAATATGGCAATGTTTGTTTCAGCCAATTTTTGCCAGGCACAAAATCTGAATCAAATACTGCGATAAACTCGCCACGAGCGATCTTCAAACCTTCCTTCAAAGCTCCGGCCTTATAACCAGTCCGTGTTTCTCTGCAAATGTGCTGTATATCCAATCCTTCCAGCCTCAGACTTTTAATAAGTTTAGAAGTAATATTTACAGAATCATCTGTAGAATCATCCAGGACCTGGATCTCAAGTTTTTCCCTTGGATATTCTATTCTGGCAATATTTTTCAGCAAACGCTCAACAACATATTCCTCGTTATAAAGCGGCAATTGTATGGTGACAAATGGATAATCATCGTTCGCTTCGAAGTTAAATTTTTCCGCAGTATCGGTAGTTTTTAAAGCTTTGAAGTAATTGATTAAAAGATGTAGCTGCGAGAGGCTGTAGATGAAGATAACCAGCAACGCAAGCGTGTATAGTATGATCACCAGCAGGTCTATCATTTAAAACTGTATTTGAAGATCCATCCTAATATTTTCACACCTGCAAAGATAGCACCTTTAAGGGTTCCTGAAACTTTGGAAACCCCTATCCGGTTTCGATAATGCACCGGGATCTCTGAATATTTTAACTTTTTCCGAAGTGCTTTTAATTGCATTTCTACCGTCCAGCCATAAGTTTTATCCTGCATCTCCAGCTGAAGTAATTTTTCATACTTGATCGCTCGAAAAGGTCCCAAATCTGTAAAAGTGGAGTTGAAAAATAATTTCATCAAACTTGTAGCCAGCCAGTTTCCAAAGATCTGCGGAAAGGTCATCGAACCAGTTTCCCGCCATTCCTTTACCCTCGCTCCTACAACGAAATCCTTGTTATCTTCAATGATAGGCTGAACGATCCTGACCAACTCTGAAGGATAATCTGAATAATCTCCATCTAGAAAAACTATGATATCTGGTTTATTAGACTGTTCAGAGATGTATTGCATTCCCTTTAGACAGGCATAGCCATAACCTTTTCTATTTTCCTGCAGTACAGTAGCACCGGCAGCAGCAGCATTTGCTTCCGTAGTATCTGTAGAATTATTGCTAACCACAATAACTTCTTCTACAATATCAGGAATAGCTGCGATCACCAAACCAATCGAATCTGCTTCGTTGTAGGCCGGAATGATCACTTTTATGGAAGATTGCATGGGCAGTTATTCGGTTCAGCTTAAGAAGTGCGAAAATAAGCGAACTCCTTACAATTTATAAGCTTTTCTGCTTCAGAAGATCCAAAAGATCTACATTATCTCCCACAACACCATCTTCTGCTGTGATCCGGTTATTGGTAGAACCATTCTCCAGTTTGAGTACACCTCTTGGACACACCGCTGAGCAGATTCCGCAGCCAACACAACTGGATCGCACGATATTTTCACCTTTTTGTGCGTATGCCCGTACATCGATACCCATTTCGCAATAGGTAGAACAATTTCCACAGGAAATACACTGGCCGCCGTTGGTCGTGATTCTGAATTTTGAGAATAGACGCTGCTGCATTCCTAAAATTGCCGCCATTGGGCACCCGAATCTACACCATACGCGATTCCCGAAAATGGGATAAAAACCGGTTCCAATGACACCGCTAAATATTGCGCCTATCAGGAAACCATAGGCCTGGCGAAGGCTTTCCGCATTAAATAAGAATAAGTTCTGCCCGCTGAAATAGTGAAAAGCGATTAATCCCAGGATGATTACGAGATATCCAATCGCACCATATTTCGCATCCTTCTGTAATTCTTCTCTTTTAAAATACCAGATCGCTGCAAACAGCAAGGTAAGAAATGTCCCAACACCAATCAGAAAGACATCGCGTGTAAGCCAGTATTTTGAAGAATCATAGCCAAGGTAACTGTAGATGACAGCGGTAGTCATTAAAACGACAAAAACAAGTACACTATGCACCACCCATCGCTCAACTTTCCAGGCAAAAAGACTCTTATCTGAAAGTTGGCGGTATGGATCACCAGCAGTTTCAGCGAGACCACCACAGCCACAAACCCAGCTGCAATACCATCTTTTCCCGTATTTATAAGTCAGAATCGGGGTGATCACGAAAATTGAAACTACACCGAAAATGAGCAATGCCAGGCCTATATTACCTGATGATAGAAAACCATCCACCCTGTATTGTTCAAAATTATAATAATTAAGCGGCCAGATATTCTTAAGATCGTAATATGGCAGGTTCATCCCATCGTCGTTAAGCCTGGACATAAATTCAGGAATAAGAAATGCGAATGTCAGCTGAAAGAACATCACACTAAAAGTTCTCAGTTTTTCATACCGATTATGCCGGTATTTCCACAGGAATTTCACTCCGAAGGCCAGAATAGCGATGGTATACAAAGTTCCATATACGAACCACTGGCTCGCAGGATTACCGCTTAAAAAATAACTCAGAGGATCAAAAAGAGCGATCAATCCAACGTTATCCCCTTCTGCCCTTAAACCAAGATATTGGGGATAGAAATAGAGTAATATATAGAATCCGGTCAATCCAACACCGGTAAGATAAGCAACGTAACCGCGGCTGGTCATGCTCTTAAACCATACTCCGTCATTTTTAATGCCTGCATGCGTTCCCGAATAGGTAGCCTGAGCGAACCACACAATTCCTGCAGTGATCGATCCTAGAGCAATACTTAGCCAAAGAACCTTGTTGGGGAAATTTAGATTGAAAGCAGCGAGACAAAGAATGATAAGTCCAGACATCCCAAGCAAGGTCGATATTTTCTGTCCTGTATTGAGAGATGCTGCAGCTTCGCCGGTTACCGACATATTTTGTTCAATTCTACTCATTAGGTGCTTTGTAAATTGTTTTTAAAACTTTTAAAGATCTCAGCTTCGTGATGCTCATAAAATTCGGGATCAAAATTGGCTGCTTTGAGGTTTGATAAAACATGGTTTATTGTTTTTCCTTCATTCAGCCATTTATCGAAAACCTCCTGTCGCATTCGTATTCCGAAGGTATTGATGCCCTTGAATTTTCCTGACTCAGTATCAAAAGCGATCGTGATCGCCTTTTCTCCACTTTCGTGCTGCCAGTGAAAATGCTGCTCATTTACACCAGGTTTATTAAACACCCAACCATAGGTTTGATATTCTATATCGAAGAATTTAGCCGAATTAAACCAGTTACCCGGTTGGTAGGGGGTTCGGTTTCCAGTAATCGTTCTGGCTACAGTTTCGCCCATGATCCTGCCGGTGTACCATACAGCCTCCACCGATTTTCGTTCTCCTATGGCTTTTCTCTGTTGTGCACAATCACCAATCGCGTAGACATCTGGAATACTGGTTTCGAGAAATTTGTTCACGAGAATGCCTTTTTCGGTTTCAATTTCCAGGTTTTCAAGAAAGTTGATATTAGGTTTTACACCTGCGCAAAGACCAACAAATTCGCAATTGATCTCTTCCCCAGATTTGGTTCTAATAGCGCGAACGTTGCCATGTTCATCCCCAAGAATTTCCTCAAGTTCTGTTTCGTGCCGAAGGTCTATTCCATGCGCCAGGATATGCTGAGATATCATCTTTGCATCCTGTGGTGGCAATACGCCGCTCCAAAAGCCTTTTTCTCTCACCAGTAAAGTCACCGGAATCTTTCGTGTATGCAGCATTTCTGCCAGTTCCACGCCAATGAGTCCGCCACCAATAACAACCGCCTGTTTGATACTGGAGGTTCTTTCCTCCAGTTTTTCCAGGTCTTGTTTGGTGACCATTCCCTGCACGCCATTGAGATTTTCTCCGAGCCAGCCAAAGCGGTTTGGTAAGGAACCGGTAGCCAGAATAAGCTTGTCGTAGTGCAATGTTTCTCCGGAAGAAAAAGTGAGTTCTTTATTTTGAAAATCGATGTGATCAACCCAGGCTTTCTTAAGTTCTATTCGATTCTTTTCCCAGAACCAGTCTTCATAAGGCTTTAGATGGCCCCATTTCATATGTCCCATATAGACATACATTAAAGCGGTACGTGAGAAAAAATAGTCAGATTCCCCGGAAATTACGGTGATCTTGCAGTCTGAAGCTTTTCTAATATGCCGGGCAGCAGTGATACCAGCAATTCCATTTCCAATGATAACGATATGCTCCATTTATTTTTATAATTTGCTACAGGCCAGAATATACTTAGTAAAGTAAGCTGAAAATAACTACAAACCCAATTATACTACTCAATAATCGCTCAATCATGCAGTGGAAATCGGCACTCCTCATAATTCAGATCTTTCTAATGGTCGGTTTACTAACAGCGTCCTGTCAAACAAATCAACGATCACCTAAAATGAATGGTATTAGCCTGGTGGCTTCACGAGACTCTATTCTTGATACTGAAGTTAACTATGTCGTTGAAACTGAAGCCAATTACATTGCCCTCATGCCCTTTGGTTTTCTACCGGACAGCCAAGAACCTCAACTAAAATTTAACATTAATCGGCAGTGGTTTGGAGAACGCAAGGAAGGTATTGAGCATACTATCTCAAAATTAAAAGAACGTAAGCTAAAGATCATGGTTAAGCCACAGATCTGGATTAGGAATGGTGCATTCACCGGGGATCTTGAATTTGAAACTGAAGAAGACTGGAAGCAATTTGAAGATTCTTATGCTAAATTTATTCTTTTATATGCTGAAATTTCAGAAGAACTCGATGTGGAGTTATTCTGTATTGGAACCGAACTTTTCAATTTTGTAAGCAACAGACCCGACTTCTGGAAAAACCTGATTTCCGAAGTAAGAAAAATATATAGCGGGCAGATCACTTATGCTGAAAACTGGGATAAATTTGATCAAACTACGATATGGGATGAACTGGATTATATTGGCGTGGACGCTTACTTTCCTCTAAGTGACGAAGCTTCACCCGATATTGATCAAATAAAAGAAGGCTGGGAACCTCATCTTAGTTCACTCGAATCTGTGTCTGATAAATTTCAGAAGCAGATAATTTTTACAGAATTTGGATATAGAAGTATTGACCATGCCTTAAAAACGCCATGGAATCCTGAACGGGAACATCCCGGTCTTAATTTAAAGTTACAGGCGAACGCATATAAAGTCCTTTTTGAACAGGTATGGTCTAGAGAATGGTTCGCAGGTGGTTTTCTTTGGAAATGGCATCAGTCCACGAAGAGTGGCGGACTCGAAAATTCCAGGTTTACACCGCAAAATAAACCGGCAGAAAAGGAGCTGAAAAGCTTTTATGGCAGCTTCAGGAATTAATCCGTTTGCAATAATGAGAGCGTAGATCTTCAGCAGTAGCACCAAATCTTCTTTTCCAGTAGATCTCGAGGAATAGCTTTTGTGTTTTCCAGACACCCATGCGCTCGTATAAACGTGCAGAAGTTGTAAGCCACTTCCGTATCACGGTAAATGATCCATGCGCATACAGGCGTTTTATAAATTCGTTGTCCTCGTAAACCGTATAACTTTCATCAAAACCGCTAAGGGAATAAAACAGATCTTTGGTTACGAACAGGGATTGATCTCCACCTCTACAGGATAGATGATTAAATTTTGTGAAATGCCCCATCAAGTTCAACCACCAGTGATCCTTGTCAAATCGCATTTGAAAACAACCACAATCAAATCCTTTCCGGACCACTTTCATTATATATTCATCAAAATTTTCTGGGGGGTAACTATCGGCATGCAGGAAATACAGCAGTTCACCATTTGCATTTTTTGCACCATAATTCATTTGAACTGCCCGGCCTTTATCAGAAAGATAATAGATAACCTTTGGGTTTTCGATGGCAAGACGGGAAGTTTCATCTGTACTTCCACCATCGACAACAAGAATTTCCCGTATATAAGTAGAAGAAGCAGTTTCCAGGTATTTTAGCAAAGCTGGAAGCTGCTTCTCTTCATTATAGACCGGGATAATTATACTTATCACAGAACTTATTTTGCTTCATTCAGGTTCCAGTCGTAGTTCTTATAGTCTACCTGGGCATTCGAGTTGATCTTTACTTCCGAATATTGATTTATGTATTCGATCAAAGATCCGTTTTCCATAAAATCATTCTTGTACCAATCAAAGATCGATGAAAGCTTCAGGCTGGAAGCGGAGATATCATTCTTATCTGAATTGATAAATTCATTTGTAGCCTTCTCCAGTTGTTTTTCAATATTCTCACTGGTATAAGCTTCATTGATAAGTTTTGGACAGCTTATAGACGCACAATTGATTGCAAAGTGTATCCTTGGCTCATCCATTTTTCGTAACAGACTATTTTCAATTCCACCCAATGAAATTTCCTTGTCTCCAATTTTGACAAACTCTTTTGTCCATGCTCCGGAAATATCCTTAATACTCTTCGTGGGATAATTCCGAAGAATAAGATCGACTGTATATGCATTATATAGATTTATATAATATGCCAGAAGTTGATCACGATTCCAGGTATCATCTGGCTGCATGGAAGAAAGCATCTTTAAATATTTATCAAGTGCTGGCCGGTCTTTCTGAAAACCTTTATAATCTACCATTCCGTCTTCATCCACATGTCTTTTCAATAGTTGATCCCAGCCAGAATGATCTACTTTGTCCTCTGCAGCTGCAGAAGTATTTGCAGAATCTGGTGTAGGCAATCCTTTACTATTGAAGCCTGCACTCGAAATAAGGTTACAGGATTGACAAATAAATGCCCCTGAGACCAGGATCAAAAAACTTAAAAATACCTTCTTCATAATTTTGTTTTTTTAACTAGCAACAGCCACCACCATCGTAATGCCAGGTGGACTCACTTATGTAAATATCATCTCTTTGAAGATCTGCCAGTGCACCTGCAGTTTTATCACAAATTGCAATTGGCTGATTCTTCAATAAAATATGCCCTTTTTGATCATCAAAATGATCTTCATCTCCATAATAGATCGCAGCTTTTCCAGTAAAGATGCACGGCCCATCTTCAGGCATAGGATCTTTGATCGCCGCTACTTCAATAGATTCGATATAGATCAATTCATCTGTAGGATAATTTTTGGGATCCAGAATTCTGTAAGGCTTTCTGGCTCTGATCTCGATAGTTCCAAAGCCGGCATCGGTTAATGCTTTTACGTAATCCTTGATGCTCAAGCTTCCGGAAAGACAAAGCGCTCTTAAGCGTTCGTCATTTCTTAGCTCATCGTTCATTTCCTGTTCACAGGTTGGATCACTCATTACAAGTCTTCCATGTGGCTTCAGTACCCGGTACATTTCCTTCAAAGCCTGAGTAAGCTCTTCAGTTTTAAAAATATTGAAAAGACAGTTCTGTGCGGCAACATCTATAGAGTTATCTTCAACCGGCAATGCCGTAGCATCTCCTTTTCTCAAATCAACAAATTCAGATTTGAACCATGGGTTCTGTACTTCTGCCTCCACGAAGTTCTTGCGGCTTGCTTCCAGCATTTCATCCACCACGTCTACTCCAACCACACCCGATTTCATTCGGGAAAAATAAGCGAACTGTAAAAGTTCCATTCCGCCACCTACACCCACATAGAGCGTACGCGGATTATTAGTCAGATCCCTGGCATGCACTGTGGAACCACAACCGTAATTCATCTCCTGCATGATCTTCGGAATCTTTAATCCCGGAAGTTCCCAGATCGGGTTCGTGGTGCAGCAAAGTCCCACATCTGGTGTAAGTGCAGCCTCACGGTAAACATCTTTAGTAATCTCTAGATAACTCATTTATAATTTCTTAAGTAATTCTTTAAATAGTTTGACCATGTCAGGTTCTGCTTTGGCAGCCATTGCCAGAATTTCCTGAATATCTACCTTATCAAGATTATCCGGATCTCCTTTATCGGTGATCACAGAAATTGCTGAAACAGGGATTCCTAAATGATTGGCAACGATCACTTCAGGCACTGTGCTCATTCCAACAGCATCTGCACCGATCGTCTTTAAATAACGGTACTCTGCTCTTGTTTCCAGCTGAGGCCCCAGTACCGAAGCATAAACTCCCTTATGTAAAGTAATATTTAGCTCTTTAGCAGTATTCTCGAATTGCTCGTTCATGGATCTGTCATAAGGTTCGCTCATGTCCACAAAACGTTCCCCTAGGTGTTCAACGCCATGAAAAGCCAGTGGCGAACCACCCTGAAGATTAATATGATCATCGATAAGCATTAACTCACCTTTATCGTAATCCAGATTGATCGCTCCGGAAGCATTGGAAACCAGCAAACGCTTCATCCCTAAACGCTTCATTACTCTTACCGGGAATGTAACATCAAAAAGACTGTAACCTTCGTACAGGTGGAATCTCCCCTGCATGATGACCACTTTCTTTCCTGCCAGGGTTCCAAAAATTAGTTTCCCCTTGTGAAATTCCACCGTGGCAGTTGGAAAATATGGGATATGATTATAACTGGCGGTTACTTCAATTTCTACATCGTCCAGCAGTTTACCTAAACCAGTACCCAGTATGATCCCAACCTCTGGTTCTCCGAATCCTTTGGATTTTAAATAATCTACCGATTCGTTTATTCTATCTGTCATTATTTATTATTTTTTGAAAAGCCGGATGATCTTGACTATCCTCCAGTGTATCTATATCGTTTTTTAATGGTAGCGCTTTATAAGTTCCCTCTTGCATATCCTGCACACTTTGCTCGAAAACACTTGATGTACTCCATGCTTTGTTAATGAATAAAGCCGAATTTAATGATTTCATTCCCAAGAGGTAATATCCACCATCTTCAGCGGGTCCAATTACATAATCGTGGGTTTCAAGTTCTTTGAAAGCTTCTTCAAGATCTGTTTCATTAAGATCGTAAAGATCACTACCAATGATGATAATTTTCTTGTAACCTTCGTCGAATCCAGCTTTAAAAGCAGCTTCCATCTTCTCTCCCAGATCTCCTTCTACCTGCAATCTTTTCTGAAAACCTCCATTATCCCAGATGTCATTTTCAGCAATATTCCAGGCGTAATAAACCTGCTTGTTTACCTTAAGCTTACTGGTTACATCCTTAGTATGCTTCAGCAGAAATTTATAAATCTCAAGAGCTTTTTTATCTCCTATTCCTTTCGCCAGCCTGGTTTTGACCTTTCCCTGAACAGGATTTTTTGTAAATATTATTAGTAAATTTTCTTTTGACACCTAGTAAATTTTTTCTCCGTTCTCAAGATATTTCGACCAGTGTTTTGAAAAAGTATGAACCTTTTCAGTTTCATTGCCTTTATTGTCATAAACAGGATAGCCGTTATTTTTCCATTCAAAAATACCTCCGTACAGATTTTTTACATTTATAAAACCCAGATCCTGAACCTTAAGAGCAATTTTCTCTGATCTAATCCCTACGGAACAGTATACTACGATCAGTTTATCCCTGGAAATTGAATCCAGAACAGTCAGATCAAGATTGTTATATCCTATAAATTTTGAATCCTTAAGATGGCTGGTTTTATATTCATTGATTTCCCTTGCATCCAGAATGATCACCTCATCATTTAACTGATTCATGCGCAATTGCTCTACGGAAGTGTATGCAACATCGCCAGAATTATATTTTTTTAATAGATCATCCAGCGCATTCTGACTGAACCCGGAAGTTCCAATAAATAAAATTAAGCTAAATATGACTCCCTTTAATTTCATCTTAAGTTACAGATCCCTGGCAACTACTCCCTGCTCCTGCAGTACAACCATAGCAATGTTGAGAAATGATAATATTTCGATCATTAAGAATGTCCTCATTATATTCACTAATATGCTGCACTTTTGAATTCACTTTTAATTCCAGCATCTGGTTGAAATCACAATCGTACAACCAGCCATCCCAACTAATGGAGATCGTATTGGTACACATCACGTTTTCAACGGCTGCAGGATTATAAGCTTCTACCAGCGCATACATATAATCTTCATAATTTTCAGAAGCTATAAGGTATTCCAGGAATCGGCTTATAGGTAAATTCGTAATTGCGAACAGACTGCCAAAATCGATATTAAAATCTTCTTTTAAAGCTTTTTTAAAATCCTGCTCCATCGCCTGTTGATCTGTAGGTAAAAATGCACCGGAAGGATTATAGACCAGATCCAGTTTTAATCCTGTGCCTTCCTGCGCGTAACCTACGGTGTTTAACATTTGAAGTGCCTTGATGGACTTGTCAAAAACACCACTACCTCGTTGCTTATCGGTTTTCTCTCTTTTGTAGAATGGCAGTGACGAAACTACGTGGACGTTATGTTTCTTAAAGAATTCCGGTAGGTCGTGATACTTCTTATTTGCGAGAATGATCGTTAGATTAGATCTAACAATGAAATCCTTTATCCCGGCCTTAGCTGCCTCTTCCACAAACCATCTAAAATTCGGATTCATTTCAGGGGCACCACCAGTAAGGTCCAGCGTATGGGCTCCGGTATTCTTGATGACTTCCAGACATTGCTTCATGGTTTCTACCGTCATGATCTCCTTACGATCGGGACCAGCATCTACATGGCAATGAGAACAAACCTGATTACACATGTAACCAAGATTCAGCTGTAAGATTTCGAGTTTTTTGGGTTTAAATGGCAGGTTGTGAGTTTCTGCGATCTTATCCCTGAAATAGGGGAGTTCGCCTTCTTCAAATATGCCTTCGCTTAAAAATTCTAACTGGTTCTTAGGGCTTGAAAGATCGTCCTTACGCGCCTTCAGGGATTTTGTGATCATATAGTTGTTTCTACGTATGTTTAGTTCTTTAATTCAGTAAAAACTTACATACTTAGCTTTTTGTATTTATTCATCATCTGCACACCATGTACAAGGGTAGCTCCACTTTCAATAGCTGCACCAGCATGAACGGCTTCCATCATCTCTTCCTTGGTAATACCACGTTGTAATCCATCCTTGGTATATGCATCGATACAATAAGGACATTTTACAACATGCGCTACTGCGAGCGCGATCAATGACTTTTCACGGGCAGAGAGAGCTCCTTCTTCGAACACTTTACCGTAGTAGTCAAAAAACTTGTTTCCAAGCTCTTCGCTCCATTCAGTAATCTCTCCAAATTTTCTAAGGTCTGCAGGATCATAATAGTTTTTAGCCATTTACTATTTTCTTATATGTGTTAATACTAATAATTACGAAAAAACCGAAGCTACAGTTTTAAACTATAGCACCCCGGTTATAGAAAGAATAATAAGTAAAAATAGGGCTACTATCGCGATTACTATCCATAACTTTGAACTGGAATTCTGAGTTCTGGTTTCTGTTGATTGATTTACTTTTTGTTCACTGTTACGATCTTCCTTAGGTACAGGCGATGATCTGTCTTTATCTTTATTCATATTGATAGTTTTACTGAAAAATAAAGCAAATTCTTAGCCTATTGAATCAGGCTTATATTTTTAACAAAGTTTTTCAATTTAACCAATTTCGCAAAATTAGTTTTGGTTTTACACTTTGCTTCTGGAACTACCTAGAACACTAACGTTTTTCGCATAACCATTATCTCTATTGACAGTTTCTCTATTCCAAATTCTTAATTTTTTCACACAAGCATTAATTTTACGAACGAAAATTTTAAGATTTTTATTTGTAAAAAGCTTATCTTATTAGGCGAAAAAATAAGTTGTATTAATATGAGAATTGATGTTCAAACGCTGCCAGTTAATGAGATTGTGCAAAATATAGCGCAATCGCTGGATGCAGATGTACAAAATCGTAGCGGCGAACTTCTAGTTGAAATCCCCTCAGACATCGGTGAAGGAATTATTCGAGGTATTAGTTTTGACTCCGGGATGGGCTATATTACCTACAATTGTAAATTTTCGCAGGATGTTGAAATTCATTTTTCTCTAAATACCGTACACCCTTTAAAATTTATTTTTTGTTCTGAAGGGAGTATTAGCCATTGCTTTCAACATAGCGATGATGAACATAGTATTGACACGTACCAGAATATCGTTGTGAGTAGCAGTGGTTATGACGGACATATATTATATTTCAAAAAAGATGTCCAAACTCATGTTTCAAGTCTGGAGATCATTAGATCTGTCTTTGCACATCGTTCCAATTATGATTTTAAAGATCTTGATCCAACCTTAAAGGAGCTATTTAAAGATGCAGTTTCGAAAAAGCAATTTTTCTACCAGGGGAATTATAGTATTAAGTCGGCAGACTTAATGGATGAGATTAATACTAAGGATTTTACCGGATTTCTTCGTAACCTGTTTCTGGAAGCCAAAGCATTTGAAATGCTTACCATACAGATAGACCAGTACCAGGATGACGAGAATGGCGAGAACCTGCCAAAAATCTTAAGAAAATCTGATATTGAAAAAGTGAACTATGTTGCTAAAAGAATACAGGGTGATCTTAGCACAAATCTTTCCGTAGAAACCCTTGCGAAAGAGGCTGGAACTAATGTGAATAAACTTCAGGAAGGCTTTAAGTATGTTTACGATCTTACGGTAAATAAATATATGCAGCATATTAAGTTAGAAGCTGCCAAAGAAATGCTGAAACTTTCAGAAAAGAACATCTCAGAAATTGTAACCTCCATCGGACTCAACAATCGTAGTTATTTCTCTAAAATCTTCAAAGAGAAGTATGGAGTGAGTCCTAAGTATTTCCTGCAAACAAAGGCAAGTATCAAAGAAGAAGAATTCGAAGAAAACTAAGATCTATCTCCTAAAAATTTCTGCGGAATCACCTCGGGATCAAAGTTCCATAAATACGGTAGTAGAAAATAGACTATCAGGCTTAGCAATACTATGCTGCCTATATTCATCCATATACCTGTTTTCATCATATCTGGAATCCTAAGATAACCTGACCCAAAAACCACGGCATTCGGGGGAGTTGCAACTGGTAGCATAAATGCACAGGAGGCAGACAGAGTAGCTCCAACCATCAAGAAATAGGGATGTAGTTCCAGCGCTATAGCCATAGATGCTAGAATGGGTAAAAGCATGGCAGTTGTCGCCAGGTTAGAAGTCACCTCGGTCAGAAAATTTACAGCAGCGATCAATACTACCACAAGTAACAATAATGGTAAATTTTCTAGATTCGTTAATTGCTCCCCTATCCAGATTGCAAGACCGCTTTGCCCAAAACCCTTTGCGAGTGCCATTCCTCCTCCAAATAATAAAATAATTCCCCAAGGAACTTTAACCGCTTCTTCCCATGTCACCAGTTTTCTACCACTTTTACCTGCAGGAATTAGAAACAGAGCTACTGCCGCGATCATCGCAATAATAGTGTCGTCTATAAATGGCAAAAAGGGCTGAATGATATAACTCCTGGTTATCCAGCAAAATGCGGTAATGGCAAAAACTGCTAAAACTCTTTTCTCCTGTATACTCATACTACCTAACTGGGCTTTGAGACGGTCGATCTCAGCCTTTCCTCCTGGAAACTCACTTTGTGTAAAACTAAAAGCTTTACTGGTAAGGTACTTCCAACAGATAAATAGCAAAATGATAGAAATAGGTAAGCCCAGAATGATCCATTTGGTAAAGCTAATTTCTATCCCATATATTTCTTCCACGATCCCGGCAAAAACCAGATTGGGTGGTGTACCAATTAATGTTGCAATTCCGCCAATAGAAGCACTGTAAGCAATAGCTAACATGAGCGCTTTTCCAAAAATCGTATTTTCATTTTCCTCACTTAATGGATTGTCTTTTAACTGGCTAATAATTGCAGTTCCAATGGGCAGCATCATTACAGATGTAGCAGTATTGCTGATCCACATGGAAAGAAATGCCGTAGCCACCATAAACCCCAAAATGATCATTTTAATATCTGCACCTATCAACTGAATGATACTTAGTGCGATCCTTCTATGTAAATCCCATCTTTCGATAGCTACCGCGAGTATGAATCCACCTAAATAAAGGAAGACATATTTATGGCCAAATGCCGCAGTTGTATCTTCTATACTCACTGCTCCGGTAAGTGGAAATAGGATAATTGGCAATAGAGCAGTTACCGCAATGGGAATTGCTTCAGAGACCCACCAGATCGCCATCCACAAAGTTATACATAGAACATCAAATGCTGCTTCGGGCATAGAATCGGGTCTACCTAACAGCTGCAGAATAAGAAAAAGAAGTGGCCCGGCTACGAGCGCTATTAATTTTAGTCTGGAATTCATATATTTCAAAAAGCTGAAGATATAGAATAATTCCTTTTAGCGAAATTCAAATAAGAAAGCCATTAATCAGTTTATGAAGAATCCAGAGAAGCTTAGAATTAGCACAAAGATCCAGGTCGCAAAAAGCAGGGAAGATGTATTCCAGACAATAACAGACAGGAAGAAATTGAACAAATTTTTTATTTCTGAAGCAAGTTCAGATCTCGAAGCTGGTAAGCGGACCACCTGGAAATTCCCGGAATTCAAATTCGTTGAGTTTTCTGTTGATGTGCTCAAAGTGGAATATCCCGAAATTATTGTACTAACATGGGAAGGTGCGGAAAATCATATTACCACGGTAACTTTTGAACTTACTGAAATTGAAAAAAATCAAACATTGGTTTCAATTGTAGAAGAAGGAATGCAAAATGACGATGAAGGTATTGCCTGGCTCGGCAGAAACTCGGAAGGTTGGGCAAATTTTCTGGCCTGTCTCAAAGCCTATCTTGAATATGGAATCAATCTAAGGGAAGGCGCTTTTGAATTCTTACGAAATGATCAAAAATCCTAAATAAAAAAACCCGGCAAATTGCCGGGTTTTCTAATTATATGAGTTGATGATTACATCATTCCTGGCATACCTCCGCCCATTCCTTGTGGCATTCCACCTCCAGCATTGTCTTCTGGAAGATCGATAAGCGCACACTCGGTTGTAAGGATCATACCAGCAACTGAAGCTGCATTTTCCAATGCTACTCTTGTTACTTTCTTAGGATCAATAATACCAGCTTTCAGCATATCTACGTAAGTATCTGTTTTGGCATCATAACCGAAGTCATTCTTACCTTCAAGTACTTTGTTAATCACTACTGAACCTTCACCACCAGCATTTTGCACGATAGTTCTCAATGGAGATTCGATAGCTTTAGAAACGATCTGTACTCCAGTTGCTTCATCAGCATTTTCAGTCTTGATCTTGCTTAGTACAGCCTGAGCTCTAACTAATGCAACACCACCACCAGCAACGATACCTTCTTCTACAGCCGCTCTGGTTGCGTGAAGTGCATCATCTACTCTGTCTTTCTTCTCTTTCATTTCAACTTCTGAAGCTGCACCTACATAAAGTACGGCAACACCACCAGCTAATTTAGCCAGACGCTCCTGAAGCTTTTCTCTATCATAATCTGAAGTAGTAGACTCGATCTGAGATTTGATCTGGTTCACTCTGCTCTGGATATCATCATTGTTTCCAGCGCCGTTTACGATCGTAGTATTATCCTTGTCTATCGCTACTTTTTCAGCAGTACCTAACATATCGATAGTAGCATTTTCTAAAGTGAATCCTCTTTCTTCAGAAATTACAGTACCACCAGTAAGGATAGCGATATCTTCTAACATTGCTTTTCTACGGTCACCAAATCCTGGAGCTTTCACTGCAGCGATCTTCAATGATCCACGAAGTTTATTAACTACCAGTGTAGCAAGAGCTTCACCATCAACATCTTCAGCAATAATCAATAAAGGCTTTCCAGACTGAGCAACTGGCTCTAATACAGGAAGTAGATCTTTCATTGAAGAGATCTTCTTGTCAAAAAGAAGAATATATGGATCTTCAAGATCTGCCGTCATTTTCTCAGAATTTGTCACGAAATAAGGAGATAAGTATCCTCTATCGAACTGCATTCCTTCCACAACATCAACATAAGTCTCTGTTCCTTTAGCTTCTTCTACAGTGATCACACCTTCTTTACCAACTTTTCCGAATGCCTGAGCGATCAAATCACCAATAACATCGTCATTGTTCGCAGAAATAGATGCAACCTGCTTGATTTTTTCTGAAGAGTCACCTACTTCTTTAGTTTGCTTAGCAAGATCTGCAGTAAGAGATTCAACAGCTTTATCGATACCACGTTTCAGATCCATTGGATTTGCACCAGCAGCAACGTTCTTCAAACCTTCCTGTACGATAGCCTGAGCAAGAACTGTAGCGGTAGTAGTACCGTCACCAGCAAGATCATTGGTTTTGGAAGCAACTTCCTTCACCATCTGAGCTCCCATATTTTCTAAAGGATCCTCAAGTTCAATTTCTTTTGCTACAGTTACACCATCTTTAGTTACAGTTGGTGCCCCAAAAGATTTACTAATAATTACGTTACGACCTTTAGGTCCTAAAGTTACTTTTACAGCGTTCGCTAATGCATCAACTCCACGTTTGATCCCATTACGAGCCTGAATGTCAAATTTTATATCTTTTGCCATCTTTATAATTTTTAATCTTCTATAGTAAGACTACAGAATAATTGGTTAATTAATTTTTCGATTATAAATTCCAGCGGCTGCTGGAAAATTGAAGTGAAACTTATACTATCGCTAGTATATCATCTTCCCGCATGATCAGGTAATCTGTTCCTTCCAGCTTTAGCTCTGTTCCGGCATATTTACCGTAAAGAACTGTATCACCTTCTTTAACTGTCATCTCATGATCTTTGGTACCTCCACCAACAGCTACAACTTTACCTTTTTGAGGTTTTTCTTTAGCTGTTTCAGGAATAATAATACCAGAAGCAGTTTTGTTTTCTGCAGCAACAGGCTCAATTACAACCCTGTCTGAAAGTGGCTTAATGTTTAGTCCCATTTTATTAATTTTTATTATTAGGTTAATTAATTTTTCAAATACGGGAGACATATTTCTAAAATTATGCCAGCTCTAATTCTCTGCCATAAGACAAAAAAAAATGCCAGCTTGTCATAAGCTGGCATTTTCAAATGTTGTTGAGTATCTTAACTACTGCTCATTGTCAGTTTGAGTTGCTGGTTGAGCTGCAGGCATTTCAGTATTTACAGGTTCGTCACTTTCGAAAACCCTTGTTCCAGCTTCGGCTGGTTTGTCCATAATAGCTACGTTAGAAAGCAGGATCAAAACAAGCAATAAAGTTGCAAGTGTCCAGGTACTTTTATCTAAAAAGTCTCCAGTTTTTTTAACCCCTCCAACTTGCTGACCTCCGCCACCAAAAGAAGAAGATAGTCCTCCACCCTTAGGGTTTTGAACCATGATCACAACTACCAGCAAAAATGCTACGATAATTATTAAAGCTAAAAATATAGTGAATGTGCTCATTCTTAATCGTTATTAGTGTCTTGTAATTTTTCTATTGCCCGAATTTGGTCTGCAAAGAAACCACTTTTTTCGGGATTTTTCAAAATTAATATTTTATATGCCTGAATGGCTTTTTTATAGTTCTTTTGTTCAAGGTAAACGCGCGCTAAAGTCTCTGTCATCAGCGACTCCTGGCTGGTCATAGAATCTTCAGCAAGATTATTTTTGGAAACAGATTTTACCGGTTTGATCTTAGGATTTTTAGCAATAAACTCTTCAATAAGATCAAATTTTCTCTGGCGATCTTCGTTTTCAGGTTCTTCTTCCTCGTTTTCTCTTTCTACAGGTTCTGCCTTGGTTAATTTTAACCATTCAGAAAATGAATGAGATTCCTTTTGGTCAAAGTCTAAAGGTTTTCCAATTTCCAGGTTATCTTCTTCGGAAGCTCCACTGGTATTCGCAGACCCTGAAGAATTATCTTTCAACTGCGCCCGTTCGAACAGTGCAGGATCCATTACACGTTCAGATTCAGACTGCTTCATTTTGATCGCATCATCCAGATCTATACTTCGCCTTCCATGAACTTCTTCATGTTCGTAGACCGTCATTTCCTTCAGTCGGTCTTCCTGCTGCCTGATTTGTCTGGCGATCGTGTTTTGATTAAATTCTTCAGAAGTAATAAAATCAAAAAGAATATCACGGTCTGTGGTATATGCGGCGGTTTTTTTTAATGCTGAATTGTAACTGAATTCCTGATGTTCTTTCAGTCCCTTCAGTCTTATAGCGCGAGCCGCCTGAAAATAAGGTGCTTTCTCCAGCAAAATTTCCAGTTCCCGCGTTTGTTCTTTAGTGATTTCCGCAGGAGAGTTCAGTAAGTCAATGAGTGCTTTCTTTTCCATTACCAGTCGGTAAGCGCCGCGTTAAAAATATCCTGCGTAATTCTCGTATAGATCTCATCCAGCGCGGTCTCCAGGTTTGCCCCTATCAATTGTTGCTGTGCCGGATAATCATAATAGAAAGAAAAACGCTTTTCAAAATCCTTTTCTGGTTCCAGTGTATTGTAATAACGAACGTTTACTGCAATGGTCAGTCTACTTTGAGCAGCGGTATCCTCAGCAGTGGCAGACATTGGCGATACGTAGAACTGCGTAATTTCACCTTCAAAGATCAAATCTCCATTGGTATTGGTAAGACTTAAACTTGTTTGATTTTGAATAAGGTCCTGCAAAGAGATCGTGAATGAACGGTCTATACCAGGTTCCACAAGATCTGCATTATTCTGGAAGAAATTTACCTGAAATGTTTCGGCATCTCCCGTATCTGCTCCCGTAAACGAATAGGACATACAGGAAGATAAACTCAAACTAACCAGTAATACCGTAATAATGCTAAGAATTCTCGTCATTTATTATAGATTGTATTGTTTGATCTTACGATATAAAGTTCGTTCACTTATTCCTAATTCTTCCGCCGCCGCCTTGCGCTTTCCACTGTGTCTTTCCAGCGACTTTTTGATAAGCTCCAACTCTTTATCCTGAAGCGAAAGTGTTTCTTCCTCTTCGATCTCTTCAGCAAAATAATACTTATCCTTTTCTTCCTGACTTGGTGATGAAGAATTTTGTTGCGGAATTTGAAGTACGTTCAACTCATCTTCATCAATATCTGCTTCATCAATATCATCACCGCTATTTCCGTAGATCTTTTCAATAAGACCTTCATTCTCATCCTGAACCTGTTGACTATCTCCTTCCTGCATTAACTTCAGTGTTAATTTCTTCAAATCGTTCAGGTCACTTTTCATATCGAATAAGACCTTATAAAGGATCTCTCTCTCATTGCTGAAATCTCCTTCTTTCTTTTTATCTGAAATTACTGCTGGTAAATTGCTGCCAATATCCGGAAGATATTGTCTTAATTCATCGCCGCTAATATTTCTCTTCTGTTCCAGAACGGAAACCTGCTCTGCAATATTTCGTAACTGCCGAATGTTTCCTCCCCAACGATATTTTAACAACAAAGCAACTGCTTCATCATCAAGCTTTATCGTAGGCATCTTATATTTTAATCCGAAATCTGACGCAAATTTCCTGAAAAGCAGATGAATATCACCTTTTCTTTCCCTTAATGGCGGCAATGCAATTTCCACCGTGCTCAAACGGTAATAAAGATCTTCCCGGAATTTATCCTTTTTGATGTTTTCGAACATATTAATATTCGTAGCAGCTACGATACGAACATCGGTTTTCTGAACTTTTGAAGAACCTACTTTTATAAATTCACCATTCTCAAGCACACGAAGCAGTCTTACCTGCGTTGGCAACGGTAACTCCCCTACCTCATCAAGAAATATGGTCCCACCATCGGCTACCTCGAAATAACCACTTCTGGTTTGAGTAGCACCGGTAAAAGCACCTTTTTCGTGTCCGAACAATTCACTATCGATAGTTCCTTCAGGAATTGCTCCACAGTTCACTGCGATGTACTTCCCATGTTTACGATGAGAAAGCGCGTGTATGATCTTCGGAATACTTTCCTTACCAACTCCACTTTCACCGGTAACAAGTACTGAAATATCTGTGGGCGCAACCTGAATTGCCTTTTCTACTGCACGATTAAGCTTTGGATCATCTCCAATAATTCCAAATCGCTGTTTAATTGCCTGAACTGATTCCATTTAAAACTTCAGTATTATTAGACATTCTTCAGTACAAGTGAGAAGAACGTCATTATTCTTGTTAATTATTATCACTATATCCTACTGGTTCTCCTATGAGAGTAGCACTGGTGCAGTCATTTATTTTTACGTTTACAAAATCACCTATCTTATAATCTTCCTTATCAAAAACCACAACGGTATTTTGTGAATTTCTACCACTCCAGTGTTTATCAGATTTTTTTGATTCTCTTTCGATCAGGACTTCGGTGATTTCACCTAAGAAACGTTTTGTTCGTTGTTTACTATGCTTCTGCTGAAGATCAACGATTTCCTGTAGGCGTCTTTTCTTCACCTCATGAGGCACATCATCTGCCAGCTTTCTCTCAGCCATAGTTCCGGGTCTTTCAGAATAGGCATACATATAACCGAAATCGTAAACAACTTTCTCCATTAAGGACAAGGTATCCTGGTGATCCTCTTCAGTTTCTGTTGGAAAGCCGGTGATCATATCCTGAGAAATCCCGCAGTTAGGAATCATCTCCCTGATATTTCGAATAAGCTCAAAATATTCTTCGCGGGTGTGCAACCTGTTCATCGCTTTTAAAATTCGGTTACTTCCAGATTGAACCGGCAAATGTATATAGTTACAGATATTAGGATATTTAGCCACCATTTTGATTACATCAAGCGTCATGTCCTGTGGATTGGAAGTTGAGAATCTTATTCTCATTTTAGGATGTGCTTCTGCAACAAGTTTCAGAAGCTGAGAGAAATCTGTCGCCGTCGCCTTCTGAATTTCAGTAGCATTTTTAAAGTCTTTTTTTAGTCCGCCACCGTACCATAGATAACTATCTACATTCTGACCTAATAAGGTGATCTCTTTAAAACCTTTATTTGCCAGATCGTTCACCTCTTCTAAAATACTTTGAGGATCACGACTGCGTTCACGACCGCGGGTAAACGGAACCACGCAAAAAGTACACATATTATCACAACCTCGGGTAATGGATACAAATGCTGAAACGCCATTACTTTGCAGGCGTACCGGAGAAATATCTCCGTAAGTCTCCTCCTTGCTTAGAAGTACGTTCATGGCACTTCTTCCTTCTTCTATTTCACTCACAAGGTTTGGAAGATCTTTATAAGCATCTGGCCCCACAACCATATCCACGATCTTCTCTTCTTCCAGGAATTTACTTTTAAGACGCTCTGCCATACAACCGAGCACTCCCACTTTCATTCCCGGGTTTATTCTTTTAACAGCATTATATTTTTCAAGTCTTTTTCTAACAGTTTGCTCCGCTTTATCACGAATCGAGCAGGTATTTACCAGAACAAGATCTGCCTCTTCTAACTTTTGCGTAGTATTAAAACCCTCTTTACTAAGAATGGAAGCAACTATTTCTGAATCACTGAAGTTCATTGCGCATCCAAAACTTTCAATAAAAAGTTTCCGGGTATTTTCAGCTTTAGGCTCCATGACTAAAGAGTTCCCTTGCTTTTTTTCGTCTATTGTCTTCTCCATAAATCTATACTAACCTCCGGGTTTTTAGAATCGCAAAGATAGAACTAAACAGGGTTCTGACAAAGTGACAGAAAAAATTTTCTTAAATCTTACGCAACCTTTTCGAAAGTATAGCATCTAACAGATACCTAACCACAATTACACATGAAAAATTTAATTTTTGTGTTACTACTATCACCACTTTTCCTCTTCACCTCTTGTGAGGAGGATAGTGATGATGAGTTCACTACAGTTGCAGTTCCCGTAACTCAGTCCATCGCTGATTTTCGTGCTTCCGTAGAAATTCAGGCTCCCCGGGAAATCAAGGAATCGGGAAAGATCTACGCCTGGCAGAATTATATATTCATCAACGACAAAAACGAAGGTGTTCACATCATCAACAATACCGACCCATTCAATCCCGTAAAAGTTCAGTTTTTAAAGATCCCACGAAATACAGATGTGGCCATTAGAAATAATATGCTATACGCAAATAATGGGATGGACCTGGTCGTTTTCGATCTTAGGGACATGAATGCTATTAAGGAGGCTGGCAGAGTCAAAGATATTTTTCCTAATTACTATCGCAATCCACCAGGACAGGTAAGTTTCGTCGACTTTGAAAATTTTGATCATACTACTGAAGTTATTATAGGCTATATAACTGAATCCAGGAAAATAGAGTATGCTAGAGGCGATCTGGTCAACGAGCCATTCTTTTCTGAAGCAGATGGAGGTGGATCTGGTACTGGTGGAAGTATGGCCAGGTTCACAATCAATGACGAATTATTATATATAGCTGAAGAAAGCGAACTCTCTGTAGTGGATATTAGTAATCCCTCTAATCCAGTTGAGCTAAGCAGCGAATATGCAGGATGGAACATAGAAACAATTTTCTATTATCAGGATCATCTATATCTGGGTAGTGCTACTGGAATGTATATCTATGACCTGAAGAATCCGCAGTCTCCCCAGCAGGTTTCTTTCCTTCAACATGTATTGGGCTGTGATCCTGTGGTTGTAAAAGATAACTACGCATACGTGACGATTCGTGGTGGGAACAATTGCGGACAAAATTTTAATCAATTGGATGTTGTGGATGTTTCAGACAAGAACAATCCAAGAATTGTAAATTCCTACGAAATGAATAATCCCTTTGGCTTAGGCGTAAAGGATGACTGGCTTTTTGTTTGCGACGGTGATGAAGGGCTGAAAATATTTGATACTAAAAACACCCCCGATCTTAGTCTTGTAGATCAATTTACAAACATTAACACCTATGATGTCATTCCTCTTGATGAGAAGCTGCTAATGATCGGGGATAATACACTATCCCAATATTCCTATAAGGGTAACGAGGTTAATTTAATTAGTACATTCTCTTTGAATTGATGACCCTTTTTTTGTTTGGTTTTTTGAAAAATCCCCGCTGCCCCGGGGATTTTTTGTTTCCTGTATTTTAATATTTCTTCTTGCTAATTCTATTACCAGTAATTTGACGCTGAGCTTTACTTTTGAATCTGCTTACATCATCACTTCTTAGCTTCTCATGTTTTGTCTTTCTACCCTGAACCCTCGCTCTCCATTTTCTCCAGTTTCTTGGATGCATTTGCTCACGCATGAACCTGATAACCTCCACCTCTTTTAAACCAAATTGAAATTCGATAGCTTCGAAGGTAGTTCTGTCCTCCCAGGCCATGGCGATTATTCGATCTATCTGCCTCTCGTCTAATTCATATTCTTCTGCGATCATAATTATGTTTATTGTTTACACTTCAAAGTTAAACAATTTATTTGCAGGAAATAAAAAACCCTCTACATTTCTGAAGAGGGTTCTTATATAATTTGAATCTAACTATGCCTGAAATGGCTCGATAGAAACATAAGATTTATCATCTTTCTTCTTAGTGAATTTCACTAGTCCGTCAACTTTAGCATGTAAAGTATGATCTTTTCCAGCGTATACGTTATCACCTGGACGGTGAGCAGTACCTCTTTGTCTTACGATAATATTTCCCGCAACAGCAGCTTGTCCACCAAAGATCTTCACGCCTAAACGTTTCGATTCTGATTCTCTACCGTTCTTGGAACTACCAACTCCTTTTTTATGTGCCATCTTATTTCGTTTTTAGTAGTTTAAACTAGCTTAATGCAGCAATTAATTCTGCTTTTTTCATTGAAGAATATCCTTCAACGCCTTTTTCTTTAGCCATTTCTCTCAGTTCTGCAACTGTATTCTGACTTAGATCGTTTGAAGATTCTTCTTTTTTAGTTTCCTTCTTAGGCTCTTCTTTCTTAGCTGAAGTGGATTTTGATCCACCTTTAAGATCGATACCTTCGATAAGAATTTCAGTAAGTGCCTGTCTGTGACCATTTTTGGTTCTGTAACCCTTACGTCTTTTCTTCTTGAAAACGATTACTTTGTCTCCTTTAAGGTGACGGTTGATCTTTGCTCCAACCAAAGCTCCTTCTATAGCCGGGGCGCCAACAGTAATGCTATCTCCATCTGCAGTAAGAAGTACCTTATCGAAAGAGATACTGTCTCCTTCTTTACCTGCTAGGCGATTAACATAAACTCTCTGGTCTTTTGCAACTTTAAATTGCTGCCCTGCTATCTCTACAATTGCGTACATAGCGTATAATTAGTTATATAAATACTTAATAAAATCACTTCCGTTTTCACGCAAGCGGGTGCAAATATAATTCTAATTAATTAATTGACAAAGGTTTTTGTCTATTTCAGAATTGATTATAGCGTGTGCTTCTTCGCTTCCTTCGTATTCCATGAATCTTTGAACAATTGCATGTATGCCAGGGTTAGAACCAAACTCGTAGCAAATCCCATTACAGCTACAACAAATAACACCACACCAATACTGGTGTTGTAATCTGTAATCCAAACCGTAATTAGATCATCTAAAAAACCGGGATTAATTTCCGTAGAATAAACTCCGAAGAAGATCGTGAATATAATAGTTGCATTAAAGCCCGTTAGCAAACTGGCCATAAAGCCTTTTTGATATTTAAATTTATTTCCTTTATGAAGTCTATAATGCTTAACAGCCTCAAACATCCCGTAAGCCATGATCACCCCATTGAATAAGCTATAAATTGGCTGATTGTGAGCATCGAATAATGAGAGAATTAGAAAATAAGCAATAAGACCGGCGGCAACAGCGACACCGTATTTAATAGGAATACTGAATTTACCCATAGCAAAGTTGGTTTTAGACGTAAATTTCCTAAAATTACAGCGTTTATTGCCTTAATAGCTTGTTAATTTTAACACATTTCACATAATCTCGATAATAAGCTGATTTTAATGTAACATTTTCAGAGCTGTACAAACTAATAATGGCAATTGAAAAAAACCTTAAAAAATGATTAACAAACTAGGACTGTTATTCTGCTTTTTCCTGATTGGAATCGTAGGATTTGCTCAGGAAGTAGAATTCACTGAGTATGATTTAGACAATGGGCTGCACGTGATCCTGCATAAGGATAACTCTGCTCCTGTTGTGACCACATCTGTTATGTACCATGTGGGTGGAAAAGACCGTGAAGACGGAAGAACCGGGATGGCTCACTTTTTTGAGCACCTTTTATTTGAAGGAACCGAGAACATTCCAAATGGAAAGTGGTTCGAAATCGTTAGCTCAAATGGTGGTAGCAACAATGCTAATACCAGCCAGGACAGAACTTATTACTACGAAGTATTCCCTTCAAACAACCTTGAATTAGGATTATGGATGGAATCTGAAAGAATGCTACACCCAATTATAGGTCAGAAAGGGGTGGATACTCAGAATGAAGTGGTAAAAGAGGAAAGAAGACTACGTATGGATAATTCTCCTTATGGTAACTTATTACCAGCTATGCAGGAGAATATGTTCGAAAATCATCCTTACAAGGATCCGAACATTGGCTATATGGAAGATCTTGATGCGGCTACCTTAGATGAATTCAAAGCTTACTTCGATAAATATTACGTGCCTAACAATGCTGTATTGGTAGTTGCTGGTGATATTAAGATAGATGAGACCAAGAAAATGATCCAGGATTACTTTGGTCCAATTCCTTCAGGAGATGAAGTAACCAGAAATTTCCCGAAAGAAGAACCCATTACAGAGCAGATCAATGCGAAGTCTTATGACTCAAACATCCAGATCCCGGCTTCAGTAATTGGATACAGAACTCCGGCTTTTACTGAAAAGGATTCTTATGTACTAAACATGATCTCTGACTACCTTAGTGATGGTAACAGCTCGAAACTTTACAAGAAACTGGTAGATGAGCAGAAGCAGGCACTTCAGGTTGGAGCCTTCAACCTGGAGCAGGAAGATTACGGGATGTACCTTATCTTCAGTATTCCGCAGGGAGAAACAGAACTTGAGACTTTAAACACAGAGATTGAGGAAGAGATCGCTAAATTGAGAAGTGAGCTTATTACTGAAAAAGATTTTCAGAAGCTACAGAACAAAGCAGAGAACAACTTTGTCAACTCAAATTCCAGTATTGCAGGTATTGCAAACTCTCTTGCAAGAAACTACCTTCTTTATGGAGATACTGATCTTATCAACGATCAAATCGATATTTACAGAAATATCACCAGAGAAGACATCAAAAGAGTTGCTTCAGAATACTTAAAGCCTAACCAAAGAGTAGTGCTTGAGTATTTACCAGCCAGCGAACAGCCGGAATAATAATTAAAAAATTGAAAACAATGAGAAAAAATATACTAACTCTAGCAGCGTTTGCAACGCTAACAGTTGGAGTTTCAGCTCAGATCGACCGCAGTCAGATGCCCGAACCGGGTCCTGCCCCAAAAGTAAATGTGGACGAACCTGAAACCTTCAAGCTTGATAATGGAATGCAGGTAATGATCGTGGAAAATAATAAATTACCACGAGTTGCCATGTCTCTTAGATTTGACAATGCTCCTCATGCTGAAGGTGCCAAAGCGGGTGTTTCCGGAATTACCGGTGACCTGATTGGAACCGGAACCAAGAACATGTCTAAAGATGAATTCAATGAGAAAGTTGATTTCCTTGGTGCACGTCTAAATTTTTACGCTGGTGGAGCTAATGCAAATACACTATCCAAATACTTTCCTGATGTGCTTGCTTTAATGGCAGACGGAATGATCAACGCAGAATTTACCCAGGAAGAGTTCGACAAGTCTAAAGCAAGAACTATCGACGGACTTAAAAGCAGCGAAAAGGATGTTTCTTACAACGCACGTAGAGTTCGCTCTGCCTTAGCTTATGGTAAAGATCACCCTTACGGTGAATTCTCTACGGAAGAAACTGTAAATGCAGTAACCCTGGAGGATGTGAAATCTTACTACAAAACATGGTTCTCTCCAAAAAATGCCTACCTGGTAGTTGTTGGAGACGTAGATGAAGATGAAGTAAAAGATCTTGTAAAAAAGAACTTTTCTTCATGGACAGGCAAAGCGACTCCAGAAGCTAAAATGCCTGCAGTTTCCAATGTAGAGCAAACAGAGATCAACTTTATTGATATGCCAAACGCTGTACAGTCTGAAATCGCTCTTGTAAATACCATCAATCTTAAGAAAAAGGATGATGATTACTTCCCGGTTCTTGTAGCTAACAAGATTCTTGGTGGAGGTGGTGAAGCAAGATTATTCCTTAACCTTCGTGAGGACAAAGGTTATACTTATGGAGCTTACTCAAGCACCGGGAATGATAAATATGCTTCAACTTTTGTAGCCAGTGCAAGTGTAAGAAATGAAGTTACAGATAGCTCTGTAGTAGCATTCCTGGACGAGGTTTACAAAATGAGAAACGAAATGGTGACAGATCAGGAACTGGCGAATGCCAAGGCTAAGATCACTGGAGATTTCGTTCTTTCATTAGAGCAACCTTCAACTATCGCGAATTTCGCCATGGAAATAGAAACCGAAGATCTAAATGATGATTTCTACGAAGAGTATCTAGAGAGAATCGACAAGGTTACTAAAGAAGACGTTCAACGTGTTGCAAAGAAGTATTTCCTTGCAGATAATTCAAGAATCGTGATCGCAGGTAAAGGTGCAGATGTATTGGAGAATCTTGAGAAGATGACCTATAATGGCAAAACTTACCCGATCAATTACTATAATAGATTTGGGGAGAAGACTGAAAAGCCAGAGCAAAAGCAAGTCGATGCTAATATGAGCGTTGAGAAGGTATACAACAAGTATATTGATGCTATTGGTGGTCGTGAGGCAGTTGAAGGCATCGAAACTGTAAAAATGATCGCCAGTGCAAATGTTCAGGGTAGAGAACTTGGACTTGACATGACTAGAACTGCTGCTGGAAAATTAAGCCAGGAAGTAACTATGGGTGGTCAGGTTGTAAGCAAGCAGGTATTCAATGGTGAGAAAGGTTTCGTAATGCAGATGGGACAGAAAATGCCATACAACGAAGACCAGATCAAAGTTGCCAAGACAGATGCAAATGCATTTCCTGAGCTTACTGTTGGTGATGCGAAGATCGAAGGGATCGAGCAGGTAGACGGTAAAGATGCTTACGTAGTAAGTGCAGATGATACTACAAAAAATTACTATGCTGTAGACAGCGGACTAAAAGTACAGTCTGTAAAGACAGTTAGCCAGGGAGGTCAGACAATGAGCATTCCGACTGGGTATAGTGATTATCAGGAAGTAAAAGGAGTAAAATTCCCTTTCACTATCTCACAAAGTATGGGACCACAATCTTTTGAATTTAAAGTTTCAGAAATTATGGTGAACGAAGGAGTAGAAGATGCAGATTTCTCTGTAGAATAATTATTTCTTCTGAAGAATATGAAAGCCCCGGAAACGGGGCTTTTTTTATATGTTGCTATTTCTTCTTCTGATAATATTTCTTGAGCGATTCACAATGAATACACCCAGCAGTATCACCATTGCTGAAACTAACTGCCAGAAACTAAAGACCTCTCCATCCAACATTCCCCATCCAACAGCAACTACCGGAATGGTATAAGTAACCGATGTAGTAAATACAGGATCTGAGATCTGTATCAATTTATTGAAAATGATCATTGCCACCCCGGTTCCAATGACGCCCAGTATTCCTACGTAAACGAGCGATAATTCAACTATAGTAGTAATAGGCTCCTGTTCAAAAAATCCTGAAAAATACAGGATCAAAAGTGCTGGAAATAAGAGCACAAAAAAGTTCCCTGCGGTAATTCCAAGCGGACTTATATCACTCATCTTAGTCTTGAGAATATTTACGTTTACAGCGTAACATGCCGTTGCCATAATCACCAGCAGACTATAAAAGTAATTCTGATCTGGATTGATACTCGCCCCGCTAAGGATGAGTCCGAAGGTTCCTAGCAGGCCAATAATCACGCCGGTGATCTTATTCTGTGTAACTACAGCCCGAAAGAAAGCAGCTCCTACGATCAAAGTCAATAAGGGAGTGGTCGCATTCAGTATGGAAGCGATGGCACTATCGATTTCGGTTTCAGCAAAGGCGAAGAAATATACCGGAAAGAATGAACCGAGAAATCCTGAAATTACGATCCATTTCCATTGTTTCCCATTCAGTTTCATCAAACTTCGGAAACCTACAAATATTAAAAACAGTGCTGCAAATATGATTCTGAAAGACCCAACCTGCAAAGGACTCAATCCTACAAGGGCTTTTTTAATAAGAATAAAGGAACTACCCCAAACAATAGAAAGGATTATAAGATAGATCCACTTGCTGTTTTTCAAACCTGAAATTTTAGTCCGGCGAAGATAATTTTTAAATCTTATGAAAACACAAAAAAACCATCCCGCAGTGCGGGATGGTCTATATCTAAAATAAGCAATATTACTGGTTTTCTGTAAGCGGAATCGGAAATTGCTCAAATACATCATCCCCTTCCCTATCGGTAGGTAATTCATCCAGACGATCATACCTGCGTACATCCAGCCAGCGATGACCTTCAGCAAACAACGAATATCTTCTTTGCATAAGCATCTCATCAATAAGAGAAGCTTCAGAAGTATCACCATCATAATCATCCAGTCCTGCTGAATCCCTTATTAGATTCAAAGCTTCTACAGCTTCAGAAGGATTTTGATAAATATTCGCTTCCGCATAAAGAAGTATTAGTTCCTCATTTCTTATGATTGGAATCGCATCAATATTGGAAGTATATCTGAAAACCGCATAATCTCCTGTTAGAAAATCGAAGGTTAAAGGTTCACTTCGCTGGGCAACTTTACTAAGCCGCTCATCTCCATCCTCAGCATCGGTAACGAAATCTGGCTGCACGATCCTTGCTCCTGCAGTAGTCGCTTCGACAGGAAAGAATAATGGATTAAGGATATCTGTTTGATCTGCACTAAAGTTGTAGTAAATACCCTCATCAAGCATGGAAGCATCCAAAGTGAGAAAACTATCTTCCAAGTAATCCAGTACTGCAGGAAAATCTTCCTGGTATGCCGCCACCCTCGCTGCAATTGCTTTGTTTGCTTCCAGGAAAGATTGAGGAGTACTGAAGCCTGAAAATCCAGATGTGAGCGTAAATGGATAGGAATCCCCGCCATTCTGGAGATCTCCAGCCGCCTCATCAAGTAAAGCTCTAATTGCAGTAAGCGCTGCATCATAACCTAAGAATGGTCCCAGATTATTTTCATCTGCTACATCAATTCTAATTCCATTTTGATAGGTTAGATTCAAATTCAGCAGTAATTCATAGGCTTTTACCGTCTTTAAAAAACCTTTGGTGGCGTTAATCTCTGAGTCTGAAAATTGAGCTGAAACGTCCTGACCTTCAATAAATTCAAGGATCAAATTCACATTTTTGACTGTTCTGTACCTGGCTGCCCATGGATTGGTAATATAAAAGGTATTATTATCCAGTACCGCGTTCTCTTTTCCAAGAAGATCTGCAGTAAACCGAGGATCTGAACTGGAAAATCTCCAGTATTCACGGCCTATTACACCAAGATCATCATAGTAAGTACCAAGTCTCACGCGCATACTGTAAAGCACACCGCCAACCAGATCCTGAAGATCTCCTCTGGTTAGATTATCACGGAAAGCGTCTACCTCCGGATTATTAAGATCTGAAAACTCTTCTACATCGCAAGCTTGAAAACCGCTAATCAAAAAGAAGAGTATGAATATTTTAGTTAATGTATTTTTCATCATCTACGTATTAAAAATTAACTGCTAAGTGAAAAAGAAATCTCTTTGAAGAAGGGAACGGAGTTACATCAACCCCGGTAAAAATTCCGTTTGCTCCAAAGTTGGACACTTCAGGATCATAACTGTTATAATCAAAAATGTTGATTAGGTTAGTACCCGAGAATCCAAGTTTGATATTATCTATAGTGCCATTCAGGAAATCGTCATAAACTTCCGCAGGAATATTATAGTATAAACCAAGCTCACGCATTCTCAAATAAGAGGCATCTTCTACAAAAACCTCAGCAGATGATCCTAACTGACTCACCCGGTAAGGTCCGTTTCCAACCTGACCGTCTGGATCCAAATCTACGGTATCATAATCGTGACTGGTTCCATTAAGGTCGGTCAATAAGGTCGTAAGATTCACATTTTCACCACCATTTTTCCATTGCCAAACAAAGGAGAGGTCGAAGTTTTTATAAATCAATTGAGAGTTGAAACCCATTTGAAAATCTGGTTCGGCATCTCCGAACTTCTGAAATCCGTTCTCTCCAGGGTTTGGTCCAATCCCAACGATTTGTGTAGCGCTTGATCCTTCTTCTATTCTGAAGGTTCCTAAGGTTGCTCCAAAAGCTCCAATATTAAAAGGATCTACATCAAGCCTGGTAATTTCTGAAGTATTCTTGTAGAAATTTACTCCCAGATTCCAGGTAAAATCTTCCGTAGCAACAGGAACCGCATCAAGCGTTAATTCTATACCACGGTTTCTTAACTCTCCGGCATTCACGAATTCACTGGTAAATCCTGAAGAAGGCTCCAAAGCTGCCTGAAGAATTAGATTTTCAATGGTTTTGATATAATAGGTAGCAGAGAAATTAAGTCTGTTGTTAAAGAAGCTTACGTCTGTACCAAATTCAAGTTCTTTCTGTCTTTCAGATTCAAGATTACGATCTCCACGAACTCCAATTAAACTAATTCCAAGTAACCCATCTGTGGAAAAGGTATTATAGGAAGTGAAAAGTGCTCCAAATGGTGGGAAATTACCAGCCTCTCCGTATGCTGCTCTTAATTTAAACTGACTCCACGGACTGTTTTCATTCCAGAATCCGAATTCGTTAAGATTTACCGCTACAGATGCTTTTGGATAATAATACAATTCGTTCGCATCACCATTATTAGAAGATTTATCACCTCTAAGACCTACAGTTGCAATTACCTTATCCTGAAAATTCACTTCCTCCTGAACAAAGAAACCAGAATCTTCCTGAAGCAATCTCGTTTGGTTAACACCAGTGTTCGCTGCCTGATCTACATTGGTTTCAGAAGCAACAAGGCCGGTGGCAGAAATTAATTGAGTATTCCTGTCGAAATTTTCTCTGGTCACCCCAGCCTGAGTACGGAAGTTGAGATCGTTTCCGGTAAAATAATTATGCACCAGAAAAGCTGAAAGGTTATAGTTCTTATTTTGAGTATCACCCTGAACCGCAACCCCATTCAATCCACCATTTGATGGTTTTTGAAATTGTAAGGATTTAGGAAATATTGCTCTGGTTTTGAGTCCGTAGAAATCCAGACCTCCACGAAGGATCAATTCAAGGTTAGAACTTTCAGCTTTATAAATATCAATATTAGCGGTTCCACCTACAATGAACCTGTTCACGGTTTCATTATTTCGAACCTGATCTCTGGTTTGTAAAGGATTGGAAGCCCCGGCAGGATTATCTGGATAAACCCCATCCTCATTGGGGAAAAGTTCAAGCCACGGCGTAGTTCCGGTAAGTGTCACCCCAATCGTAGTTCCTGAATTGTCATTATTGAAGAATCCCCTGTTCGCAGATGAATGTGCGTAACTGGAACTCAGTCCAAGCTTAATAAAGTCGGTTGGTCTGTGATCAAGATTCAATCTCAGGGACGTTTTCTTATAACCTGTTCCCTTAACTATACCTTCCTCGTCATTATGAGTAATCCCGGTATAAAAACGAGTTTTTTCACTACCTCCGCTCATACTGAAGTTCGTGATACTTATAAGTCCTTTTTCTCCAAATATTTCTTTTTCATAATCCACGAGCCTTCCTTCCTGTTGAGCTTCCAGAAAACTTGCCGCTGCATCATCGCCAAAGCTATCACGCACACGCTGCTCGTTATAGTCACGAAGACCTAAAAGATTATTTACTTCTGTCCATCCGGTAGCCTGAGAGAAATTGAAAATAGTTTCTCCTGCCTTACCTTTTTTAGTAGTGATGATAACTACCCCGGCAGCTGCCCTGGAACCATAGATGGCTGCGGCAGATGCACCTTTAAGTATTTCGATATTAGCAATATCTTCAGGGTTAATATCTGCAATCCTGTTGGATGGGTTATCCTGGTTGGATGCACTACCACCTGCCGCTGCTGCAGATACTACATTAAGCCCGGCTGCAATCGAACTATTATCTATATAAACACCATCAATAATGTAAAGGGGTTGCGTATTACCCTGAATTGAGGTTGCACCTCGAAGTTTCACCGACAGACCACCACCAGGCGCTCCGGAATTTGCACTTACCGTTGCTCCCGCGAATTTACCATACAGTGCACCATCAAGTGTGGGAGGAGGCGTTCTACCTGATATTTCGCTTGCAGAAAGGGATGACACAGCGTTTGCCGCATTAGCGCGTTTTACAGAAGTAGCCAAACCTGTAACCACCACTTCATCAAGAGTAGCTGAAGATTCAACAAACTGAACAGTCATAGGTGAATTTGAGGTCACCCTGATTTCCTGTGTCTCAAAGCCCAGGTAAGAAAAGACTAAAGTAGTAGGCAGAGATTCTACACTAAGACTATAGTTACCATCAAAATCACTCGTGGTCCCGTTAGTGGTTCCTTTCTCGATCACATTAACGAAAGGTACCACCTCACCAGTGGCTTCATTAATTGTCTTACCCTCCAGCACTTCCTGTGCACACATAATTGTTGGGGTAAGCAGAAAGAGAATTAATCTGAGAGATACCAAATAAAATTGCCTCATAATTAATGTATTTATAGTTACATTAACAATATAGGCTATTTTTAACTATATTATTAGAGATTTTTCTAATGAAATCTTAATAAAGCATTAGTTCCACTGAAGACTTTCCATTAAATGTCTGATATCCTGTTTAAGGTAATTGGCAGCAGGAACAATGGAGTCATAATTTGGTAAACTATTGAAATATACAGAACCAGTAATAAAATGATCTGTACTATCTGTTAGATAAAACTGCGCCTGCGAGGCGGCATTACCTTCTACTTTATATAACATTCCGTAGGTTTTATGCAGGTCGTTCGTATACACATCCCCTTCTATGGCATCTGCTTTTACAGTATGCTGTAAAGGTAGTTTTTGAGCATCGGTAAGTAGTGAATCCAGATTATCACTAACAGGCTGATATGTAAGAAAAATCACCCCGTTCATAGCATCGTAATTAATGTTGATCCAGCACGGAATTTTATTTCTTGAAGGCGAAATTCGAGCATTGGTGTTTTTCTCAAATATGTACGGGCAACCAATATTCACCTGTTCGTAGTGTGCTTCTGGATATTCCAGCGCCAGGAAAGCTTTTGGTTTTGGTTGCACGTCGTCCTTACAGGAACTAAATGAAAACAATAAGCCTAGTATAAAGATCAATTTTCTCATACAGGAGCAATATTCAGCTTGATTTGCTTGATCCTTTTATCATCGATCACTTCTATTGAGAACGTATAATTCAAAAATATTATTTCATCATTTTTCTTCGGAAAACCTCCCGAGATCTCAAGTAAGAATCCAGCCAAAGTATCTGCCTCTCCTTTTTGATCTTCAAAAACCGTAGGATCTTCGATTTTGGTGATCTTGTAGAAATCTTTAAGCGGAGTTTTCCCTTCAAATACGAAGTTATTTTCGTCGAGTTTTGAATAGATCAGGTCTTCGTCATCAAATTCATCGCTAATATCACCAACAATCTCTTCTATAATATCCTCCAGGGAAATAAGTCCGCTGGTTCCGCCATACTCATCCACTACAATGGCGAGATGATTCTTCTTGTTTTTGAAATCGTTCAAAAGATCATCCAGTTTTTTATTCTCAGGAACAAAATAAGGTTCACGAAGCAAACTCGTCCAGACGAATTTCTTGTCATTTAAATAAGGTAACAGATCTTTGATATACAGAATCCCAATAACATTATCCACGTTTTCACGAAAGACCGGAATCCTGGAATAACCGTTTTCAATGATCTCAGGAATTATTTCGTCGTATGGACTATCTTCATTAAGTGCGAAAATATCCATCCTCGGACGCATCACCTGCTTAGTGTCTGTATTTCCGAAACTAACGATCCCTTGCAGGATTTTTTGTTCTTCCCGGGTTGTATCTTCTTCGCTGGTAAGTTCCAGCGCCTGGGAAAGATGATCAATACTTATAAAAGAACGTTGCTTCCCGAATTTATCATGAAAATAGAGGGTAACGGCTCGCATTGGAGTACTTAAAGGCGAAAAGAGCGTATCCAGAACATTGATAGGATAAGCCATAAAATTGGAGAATTGCACCTTGTTTCTACTGGCATATACCTTCGGAAGGATCTCTCCAAATAATAAAATCAGGAATGTTACCAGACCTACTTCAAATATAAATCGCAGATCAATGCCAAAGTATGTAGTATTCATCCTTCCGAAGATATCATCGGTAAGACTATCGAAAAGAAGGACAATGGCAATATTGATGAAATTATTAGCTACAAGAATCGTAGCCAGTAATTTTTTAGGTTTTTCAAGAAGACTGATGACTATATTCTGTGTCTTCGACCTCTTCCCATCTTCAGTAATGAAATTCGCGGGAGTAAGTGAAAAAAATGCAACTTCTGCTCCAGAGATCAATGCAGAACATAACAATAGCACGAATAATGTTATCAGGCTAATAAGCTGGGTAATTCCCATTGAGGCTAGAAACAAAAGCAAACTGGGAGGTTCCGAATCCAAAGGCTGAAATTTTAGTTAAACTTAGAAGGGTAAATCGTCCTCTTCTTCTGTCTGGTTATAAGGTTCATTTCTACTTCCGGGACTTTGTGTCGCTGGTTGTTGTTGCGCAGGTCTATTCTGACCCATTTGCTGATTTCCGGTAGATGGCTCTGCAGAACTTTCATTCTTAGGTGTCAGAAATGTGAATTCTGTACAATGAATTTCTGTAGAATATCGCTCGCTTCCAGAGTCATCCTGCCATTTACGGGTCTTTATACGACCTTCGATATAAACCTTGTCTCCTTTTTTCAGGTATTTTTCACAGATCTCTGCAGCTTTATTCCTAACTACCACGTTGTGCCATTCAGTATTGGTCACTCGCTCACCAGTTGTTTTATTGGTGTAGCTTTCATTAGTAGCAATCGGGAAACGCCCCAGCGATCCTCCACCTTCAAAATAATGCATTTTCACGTCATCCCCTGTATGTCCAATCAACATTACCTTGTTCAATGTACCTGTCATTTCAGTATAATTTTGAAGCCAATAAAGGCTTAGTAAGACTAAATTTATTCTAAAATACTAATTTTTTTTCGCCACAATGTCAAAAACGAGCAAAGATATAAACAAGCATCTATTTATAATCCTCCGGAAGGAACTCATTTAAAAAATTTTCTATAAGCACCGGTACTGGATAATTCTGCAGCTCATTAAAATTAATGGATTCGAGGCTTTCAGCATCAATATTCACGGTCCAGAAGGTTGTATGCAAATGCTGATGGGATAGTTTATGTACAACCTCCTTCTCATTATATATATGTAGTTCAAAATTTTGATCACCTACGAGTTCCTGAAAGTTCTCTGTATCAATAAGCTCTGCTTCACCAACTGGCTTATTGGTCTCTATCAACGGAAATTGATAAAGTCCTGACCAGATGCCCTTTCCTGTTCGTTCTTCAAGAATGGTTTGCTCATCCCTGTAATGAGGGACTACATAATTAAAGTATCGATGCCTGATCTTTGTCTTCTTAATCTTTACAGGCAGCTCCTTGATTTGATCATTCTTCAGAGCCAGACATACATCATTAAAAGGACAGGTCTCACACAAAGGATTTTGAGGCTTGCATTGAATGGCGCCAAATTCCATGATCGCCTGGTTGAAAGTAGCCGGATCTTTATGATCTATGAGTTCCTGTGCGAATGCTTTAAACTCTTTGATTCCCGGAGTACTATTAATAGGAGTTTCTACCCCAAAAATCCTGGACAGAACACGGTAAACATTACCATCAACGACCGCAACCGGTTCATTAAAGCAGAAAGAAGCGATAGCACTGGCTGTATAATCACCAATGCCTTTTAAGGTCTTAAGTTCTTTATAATTATCTGGAAAGATCCCCTCAAGCTCCTCGGAAACCTTTATCGCTGTGGTGTGCAGGTTTCTCGCTCTTGAGTAGTAACCCAATCCCTGCCATAATTTTAGCACGTCCTGCTCGGGAGCATTCGCCAGGGCATGAACGTCGGGATACGCTTCAATAAAACGCAGATAATAAGGCAGGCCCTGTTCCACCCGTGTCTGTTGCATTATTATTTCGCTAAGCCAGATTTTATAAGGATCCTGAGTAGATCTCCATGGTAAGTCGCGTTTGTTTTGCAAATACCATTGCTTCAGTCTTTTGGAAAAAACCATAGTAATTTAAGAATCTCCGCAATAATAGAGGTTTATTCCGTTATTATTAGTGAATTAGGTTTGAAATATTGCAGATTTAATTCTTATATTTGCCCCCTTGAAAAATTGAACCCCAATAATTAAATTTAAATAGCACGAAAATGACGAAAGCAGATATTGTAGCAAACATTTCAGAAAAACTGGGAATGGAAAAGGCAGACGTACAAGCTACTATAGAATCTTTTATGGATGAGGTTAAAACATCGCTAGAAAGTGGAGATAACGTGTATCTTCGTGGTTTTGGAAGTTTTGTCGTAAAGACCAGAGCTGAAAAAACTGGAAGAAACATTTCCAAGAACACAACCATTAAAATTCCTGCTCACAACATTCCTGCATTTAAACCTGCAAAGATTTTTGTAGAAGGAGTTAAATCAAATGTTGAGGTAAAGTAAATTGAAACACCGGACGACCCGGTCTTTCCAAGAAATAAGTATTAATTTAAATGACATTGCACTATGCCAAGTGGTAAAAAAAGAAAAAGACATAAGGTGGCTACGCACAAGCGTAAGAAGAGAAGAAGAGCTAATCGCCACAAGAAAAAGTAGTGTGACAACTACTTTTTTTATTTAATTACAATCGTTCTTTGAAATTGAAACCTTCAGCAAACGAGTTTTGCTAAAAAGGTTTCTTCAGGATTCAAAACCTGTGAAAAATAATGTTTAATCCATCTGTGTCTGTAAGTATTACAGGTATGGATATAAAATCTGGAAGTGTGGACAAAGAATTAATTATCCGGTCCGAACCTTCTGCTGTAGATTTTGCCTTATTAAAAGATGGAAAACTTATTGAACTTAACAAAGAAGAGGACAGCACCAAATTCAATGTTGGAGATATTTATATTGCCAAAATTCGAAAAGCTGTCCCTGGGTTAAATGCCGCATTTGTAAATGTTGGCTATGAGAAAGATGGTTTTTTACACTATCATGATCTGGGACCTCAGATTTCTTCTCTAGTAAAGTTCATCAAACGTGTAAGCACAGGTAAACTAAAAGATTATTCTTTAAAGAATTTTTCTATTGAAAAGGATATAGACAAAAACGGCTCTATTGCCGATGTCTTAAAATCCAATCAATCGCTACTGGTTCAAATAGTTAAGGAACCAATCTCCACGAAAGGCCCCAGGATTAGCTCAGAGCTATCCCTGCCGGGGCGCTATATCGTTCTTGTACCTTTTTCAAACAGGGTTTCAGTTTCTCAAAAAATTGAAAGCAAAGAAGAAAAGGAACGTTTAAAGAGACTGGTAAAAAGCATCAAACCTAAAGGATTTGGTGTAATTGTTAGAACCGTAGCTGAAGGCAAGAAAGTAGCAGAACTGGACAGAGACCTACAGAATTTAGTTGGTCGCTGGACAGGAATGTGTAAAAAATTGTATAAACCTCATCACCCGTCGAAAGTACTGGGAGAATTGAACAGAGCCTCTTCACTGTTAAGAGATATATTCAATGATTCGTTTACTTCGATTTGCGTGGATGATGAAACACTTTATACGCAAATCAAAGATTATGTGAGCGAAATCGCTCCTGAAAAAGAATCAATCGTAAAGTTGCATCAATCCAATCAACCCATTTTCGAAAAACACGGTATCGAGAGACAAATAAAAACTTCCTTTGGGCGCACCGTATCTATGAGTAAAGGCGCCTATCTGGTAATAGAACATACTGAAGCCATGCACGTCGTTGACGTAAACTCCGGTAACCGTTCCAATAAATCCAAAAACCAGGAAGACACTGCGTTAGAGGTTAACATGATAAGTGCCACAGAAATTGCCCGGCAGTTACGCTTGCGTGACATGGGTGGTATCATTGTAGTGGACTTTATAGACATGAACAAAGCCGAAAACAGAAAGAAACTCTACGATCACCTGCGTAACGAAATGAGTGATGACCGTGCCAAGCACAAGATTCTACCTCCGAGTAAATTCGGATTGATACAAATTACCAGACAACGCGTAAGGCCTGAAATGAATATCAAGACCCGTGAGGACAATCCGAACGGAAACGGCGAGATCGAGGCACCAATTAGTTTGGTGAATAAGATCAAAGTCGATCTTGAAAAGCTTATCAAGAAAGATCATAAAAAGATCACCCTTAGCGCACACCCCTTTATTGCAGCCTTTTTAACTAAAGGCTTTCCATCTCCCCGCTCCAAGTGGTTTGTAGACCACAAAAGGTGGGTGAAAATTTTACCTCGCGATGCTTACACGTATTTAGAGTACCACTTTCACGATAATGACGGGAAAGTGATCCAATAACAAGAACGCCTTTCAAGCAATTGGAAGGCGTTTTTTTATACCCTATTCTGAAATTGCCAATTGGCATTTGAGCAACAATTCTTTGGCATTGGTTTAACTACAGCCATGTATTCTTCCGCTTAATTTTATGGTATTAACCATTTAAAATTAATCATGAAGAATTTAAAGGACCTATTCGAACACCAGCTGAAGGATCTCTACAGCGCAGAAACCCAATTATTAAAAGCTCTTCCTGAGATGGCTGAAAATGCTACCGATGCTAAGCTGAAGAAAACATTTGAAGCACACCTTGAAGAAACCAAGGAACACCAACAACGCCTGGAAGAAATTTGCAAAGAACTGGAAATTAAACCAACCGGTGAAACCTGCAAAGCCATGAAAGGTCTTATTGCTGAAGCTGAAGCATTTCTAAAAGAAGATGCTGAAAAAGAAGTGCGTGATGCCGGTCTAATCGCAGATGCTCAAAGAATAGAGCATTACGAGATCTCAGGATATGGAACCGTAGTTCGTTACGCCAAGGAACTAGGCTACAACAGCATCGCAAAAAAACTACAAAAAACGCTCGACGAAGAATATAAAGCAGACGAGAAACTGGATAAGCTAGCAGAAGGCCGACTGAATAAAAAAGCTAAATAGAACCTTGATTTAAGTATTTAAAACCTTCCTTTCAGGAAGGTTTTTTTATGTTTGAACTTCTAATTTTTCAGCAATTAGAATTCAAAATTCTATATTTGGAACATGAGGAAATTCCCACTTCTTGTAAGTAGTATTACCCTAATTCTGGGATTCACATTTTACGGCGAACTAATCACATTCAGCCTATATGACACCTATTATTTGATTCCTGCGGAAGTTGTTCTATTTTCCATCTGGTTTTTGATCACTGTTATTTACTGGGCGTTCCAGTTGAAAAGATACTTATCCCGAAATGAAGCATAAATTCAAATCTTATAGTGTAGAGGAAGCTTTACAGAAGCTGATGCATTTCTGCGCTTACAGAGATCGTTCTCAGAAGGAAGTAGAAGACAAATTGAATGAAATGCATATGATTGATGCAGCAAAGGAAAAGATCATCATAGAACTCATGCAAGAAGGTTTTCTGAATGAAGAACGTTTTGCCAGAAGCTTTGTAAGAGGGAAATTCAGAATAAAAAAATGGGGACGTATTAAGATCACCCAAGAATTGAAGAAAAGAGGAATATCGTCACCTATTATCAAAATGGGACTTACCGAGATCAAAGAATCTGATTATCGTTCTACTCTGTTCGAACTTGCTGAAAAGAAACTTCAGAAGATCAACGAACCAAATGAATACAAAAGAAAAGGTAAGCTGGCAGATCATCTAATGCGCAAAGGCTATGAATCTTCACTTGTTTTTGACTCTATCCAGGAAATACTTTAGTCGATCTTATTCTTGCTATGCGTATTTTTAATAGCCTGCTGATTCTTGTAATCTATCCATTTTTGTCCGCGTAATTTTCGCATATAATTATCAAAATGCCTCATAAAAACAAGGTTGTATATAGCCTTGGAAAAGTTGGTAAGCGTTCTTGGAGTTGCCCGTAAACTCATGGAAAAACCGGCAGTAAGATAAGTCATATGATGCCAGTAACCTTCAGGCATATACAAAGTCTCACCGTGTTTAAGTTCTGTAACGAAGCCTGTGGCTTCTTTAAGCGCAGGAAATTTGCCATAATCTGGATTCGTAAAATCTATATCCTCTCGGCTTATCAAGGCATGAGGTACCTTGTATAGATATTTACTTTCAGAAGGTGGAAATAAGATACAACGCTTTTTTCCGTGGAAATGAAAATGGAGAATGTTCGCATAGTCTATGTCATAATGCATAAACACCTTACTGTTTTCTCCACCAAAAAAAAGCATAGGTAACTGCTTTAAAAAACGCAGACCCATATCTGGAAATTTAAAATCTTTTTGCAGTGCAGGAACTTCCTTCATTAGATGATATAGAAATATACGGTAATTCGTAGGTTCAAACTTTAGAAGATCCACATAATCCCGCATTTTCATCTTTGTATGCGGCTCATTGAATTTAAATTCTGAACTAATTGGGCGATCATCATACAAAGGCACTTCCTTTTCGCCGGCAATATCTCTTATATATTGAAGATTCCATTTTTCGTAAGCAGGCCAATCCTCGATCAAACGTTCGATCACTACTGGTTTTTGCGGTCGAACATAATCTTTTACAAAATCTGCTTTTGAAATGGTTTTAACCTTCGGTATGTTCTCAAGTCTCATAAATTCATCCTTCAATTAATACCGGCATAGCGATTCGTGCGCTCAATTGCCTTGCGGTTTTTGTAGTCTATCCATTTCTGACCCTTCAATTTACGCATCAAATTATCATAATTCCGCATAAAAAGAAGATTAGATATAACCTCTCCCAGATCTGATGGTTTTGTGGGCAGCGATCTAAGCGTGAGTGACAAACTTGGAGTTTCATATTTCACCCAGTGCCACCAGTGACTGGGAATATACAAAGCATCTCCGTGTTCTAAAATGCATTCAAAACCTCGGGCTTTTGCTAAAGCAGGATATTTTTGTAGATCTGGATCATCCATATCAATGATTTCCATACTTACTATAGAATAGGGCACCTTGTATAAAAAACCTGTTTGATCTGGTGGATACAGGATAATACGCTTTTTGCCTGCAAAATTGAAATGGAAATTATTTGCAAGATCCATATCGTAATGCATAACGACCTTAGAACCTTCTCCTCCAACGAATAATACCGGGAGTTTCTTAAAAAACTTGATTCCCAGTTCCGGATACTCAAAGTCTTCAATAAGTTCCGGGCAGTTCTGAAGTAAATTAAAGAAGAACATCCGCAGATCTGTAGGACCATTCTCTAGGATATCTATATAGTCTTTGAAAGGTATTTTTTGAGCAGGACCATGAGAATTAGAATGACCGCTGGCAGGTTTGCCGTCATACAATGGAACGATAATCTCTCCTGCTTTCTCTTTGAAATAATCAAAATTCCACTTTTTGAGAGCAGGCCAATCCTGGCTAAGATCTTCAATAATAACCGGTCTTCTGGGTTCAAAATATTCCCGGAGAAAATCTTCTTTTGAAAGATTGCTTCGCCTGGGAATATTTTGGAGATCCAGTTTCAATAGATATTCGTTAATTAAACCTTCGTTTTTGCCTTTTGCTGAGCTTCAAGGTTACGCTCGATCTTATGTCCTGGCCGGGACCATTTTGGTTTTTCGTTCTGACTCTGAAATTGAGAATTTTCAGCTGCAACACTTTCAGGCTGAGATTTCTTAACGAAAGGTTTTTGCGGATTTAAACCAAGCATTTTAAACATTTCCATATCCTCATTTACATCAGGATTTGGAGTTGTAAGCAATTTATCTCCAGCAAAAATGGAATTTGCTCCGGCAAAGAAGCACATTGCCTGTCCTTCCCTGCTCATCTGAGTTCTTCCAGCAGAAAGTCTCACCTGTGTTTCTGGCATTACGATCCTGGTTGTTGCCACCATCCTGATCATATCCCAGATTGGCACTGGCTCCTGTTCTTCCATGGGCGTTCCTTCTACAGGAACAAGCGCATTGATTGGAACAGATTCCGGCTGTGGATTAAGAGTCGCGAGCGCAACCAGCATTCCTGCACGGTCGGCAGGACTCTCTCCCATTCCTATGATCCCGCCACTACAAACTGTCACATTCGTTTTACGAACATTATCGATCGTAGCAAGTCTATCATCAAAACCACGGGTAGAAATCACTTCTTTATAGTAATCTTCAGATGTATCCAGGTTGTGATTGTAAGCATAAAGTCCGGCTTCTGCCAGTCTTGCCGCCTGGTTTTCAGTAAGCATTCCCAGCGTACAGCAAACCTCCATATCAAGTTTATTGATACTTCTTACCATTTCCAGAACATTGTCGAACTCTTCCCCATCCTTTACATTTCTCCAGGCTGCACCCATACAAACTCTGGAACTTCCAGAAGCTTTAGCGCGCAATGCCTGGGCTTTCACCTGGTTTACACTCATAAGATCATTACCTTCAAGATCTGTATGGTAACGGGCCGCCTGCGGACAGTATCCGCAATCTTCAGGACAACCGCCGGTCTTTATAGAAAGTAAAGTTGAAACCTGTACTGTATTTGGATCATGATGCTCGCGGTGAATGCTTGCAGCTTCATAAAGCAGATCCATAAATGGTTTGTTATATATATCGAGGATCTCTTCCTTCGTCCAGTCGTGTTTAAGTGCCATGTAATTCGATTTGTATTCAAAAATAAAGAAAACTAAGCTTTAAAGGGTAAAGCTGCAATAAGTTTTATGAACGCGATTCCTAACAATATTAATTTGCAGAAATTAGCAGGGAAACCGCATTCCCACCAAAACCGACAGAATTCACCAGAATGTTTTTTAATTGTGTAGGTTTCTTCTGAAATTTTGAAAAGGGAACAGTTATAAACTGTTGATGCTGAATCATTAATATCGCCATTTGTATATTCAGAATTCCGGAAGTCGCAAAACTATGACCGGTCTTCCATTTGTTGGAGGTTATTGCTGGTTGATCATCGCCAAAGATCGCTTTCACCGCATTTACTTCAGCCAGATCACCGCCAATGGTTCCCGGAGCGTGCATAACGATCGCATCAATTTCTTCGGAAGCGTCTTTAATTGCCATTTTCATACTCTTCTGAAGACAGAAACCTTCCCGGGATAATGAAGCTCCGTGTTTTAATTCTTCATTGGCATACCCAATCCCGCGAATAATAGCTTGCGATTTTTCTGAAGGGTTCTTGCTTAAAGATAATAATCCTGCAGCTTCACTCAAGATCATGCTATTCTTTTGCTTCTCCATGTTCAGCGATTTACATGGATATTCATCGTCACTTTGCGCATAGATCTTCATGGCATCCATTTGAGCGAGTGTAAAACCTGTAAGAGGTGCTTCGCTGCCACCGGCAATAAAGTTGTCTCGCATTCCACTTTCCAGCCAGGCGATCGCATTTAAAATTGAATGCATTCCTGTAGAACAGGTAATACTATGCGAAAACTCTGGGCCTTCCAGTTGCAGATCCTGCGCAGTCCAGGAGGAAATATTTCCCAAAGTGGTAGTTGGAGAACTATAGGTAGATGCCTTTCCGGTCTCTACAAATTCTTTGTGATACTTTTCAAAAAGTTCTGTTGCACCACGACTACTTCCTATGTTCAGTCCGGAATTACGATTATTGAAACCCAGTTCATTTTTCAGTTTCCGACCGGTGAGAATTGCCATTAAAACCGAACGGTCCAGATGGCGATACCTGGAATCTTCCTGCTGAAGCTCTAGTAGTTCATTATTGAGATATTCCGATAATTCTCCTGCCCACCAGGATTTTTCAGTAGTAGTTTTTTTACTAAAACGATGGGAGTCATGGAGATAATTACTCCAGATCTCTTCGGCAGAACTTCCTAATGGTGAAATACTGGCAATGGCGTCTATGGAAATTGGGTTTTTCAAGGACTTATTTTAAAGCAAAAATAGTATTGATAGTTCTTTTGGATACTTCATCAAGCGTTAATTTACGCCTGAAATTGATCTATGCATTCCTGAAGTAATTTATAAATCGATGTCATCTGCTCTTCAGGAGTTACATACGGCGGCACGATATAGATCGTATTCCCAAGCGGACGTAAAAACAGCCCATTATCCATAAAAAACCTGAAAAGCTTGTCTCTCAAATTCCCGTAGCGCTCCATTTCCACATGAAGTTCAAAAGCGAGGATCACACCCATAGAGCGAGCGTTGAGAACCTGCTGATTTTGCTTCAATTCGCGAACGAAATTCTGGTTAGTATTAGAAATTCTGTGAATTTTCTGTTGAATTTCTTCGGAAGTTAGTAATTCTATTCCTGCAAGAGCTGCTGTACATGCGAGTGGATTCGCAGTATAGGTATGCCCGTGAAAAAGACCTTTTGCAATTTCTTCTGAATAAAAAGCATCATAGACCTTTTGATTACAGGAGGTTAGTCCCATAGGCAGCAAGCCTGCCGTTAGAGCTTTGGACATGCAGATCACATCTGGTTTTTCTTCAATATAATCTGAAGCAAAATAAGTTCCGGTTTTACCAAAACCGGTCATGACCTCATCTGCCACCAGGAGAACTTCATGTTGACGACAAAGTTTCAATATTGCATTCAGGCCCTCAGCATCGTGGAACTTCATTGCTGCAGCCCCCTGAATTAGTGGCTCATAAATAAATCCAGCAATATTTTCCTTGCTGAGTATAGATTTTAATTGATCAAGAATTGCCTTGTTGTTAGTTCCATCTGGAACCGGAATACGTTCTACACGTATAAAATGATCTTCAAAAGCTCCATTATAAACTGAGAGTCCGGAGACTGACATTGCGCCAAAAGTATCTCCATGGAATCCATTTTCGAAAGCCAGCATCACTTTTCGATCATTTCCAAGGTTATGATGATACTGCAAAGCCATTTTGATCCCGATCTCGGTCGCTGTGGAGCCATTATCATTGAAAAACAGTTTTTGCTGCCCTTCAGGTAGAATTTTTATCAATGCTTCAGATAGCTCTATGGCAGGTTTATGTGTAAATCCGCTGAAAACCACCTGATCCAGATTCTGCATCTGCGCAGCGACCTTATTTGTGATATAGGGATTACAATGCCCATATACTGCAGTGTACCAGGATGAGATTCCGTCGATATAATCACGACCTTCATCATCAGTAAGTATAACTCCGCTCGCTTTTGAAATTGGCAGCATTTCTGAAGAAACTTTATGCTGTGTAAGCGGATGCCATAAATGCTTGCTGTCTCTTTCTTTAAGATTTGATGTAATGTCTACTTCTTGCATAATTTCTCCCTCCATTTTTCAGCATATTCCAGTACTACATTTTTATCAAAGTATGGCTCCTGCTCTATTCTTCCCAGTACTTCAATACCACTATGATCCTGGATCGCCTGCTCAGTACTTCTATGCTCATTCCCGCTGAAAATGATCTTAATATTTTCTATCCCTCGCGACCTGAGCATTTGAATACTTAACAAAGTGTGATTTATACTTCCCAGATAATGCCTTGAAACTAGAATAACGCAATCATCTTTTCCAATAAGATCCAAAATTGTGCTTTTATTGTTTAAAGGCACAAGTAATCCACCAGCTCCTTCAATAACGAGATCGCGATTGGTTTTAGGCCTTTTAATCTTCTTTATATCGATCTTTATTGAATCAATTTCAGCAGCAGCATGCGGACTCATGGGACTATTCAAAGCATAGCTATTCTTATGAAAGGTCGTCATGGAATTGCTAATCAAACGTTCAACCTTGTGAGTATCTGAATTATTTAGATCACCTGCCTGTACAGGTTTCCAGTAATCGGCTTCCAGTGCTTCAGTGATCATAGCAGCCGCGATGCTTTTTCCAACATCTGTGCTAATTCCGGTAATAAAATAATGAGAAGGCATTAATTTGATTTTTGCACAAAGTTAGCCAGCCTTTCCAAGACCTCCGAAATTTCTTGCTTCGAATTATAGGCATGCAGACAAAATCTCAATCTTTCCTGTCCCACCGGAACCGTTGGCGATAATATAGGTTTTACCACGAAGCCATTTTCCTGTAACTGCAAAGCAATTGACTTGACCCTATCATTACCTGATACGATACAACTCTGTATAGCAGAATCACTATTTGTAAATCTTTTTGCCAGCACGTTCTTACCAAGTTCCGCTTTAAAGAAATTAATATTTGCGCGAAGTTTTGTGATATTCTCAACATCCCATTGTAGATTTTCATAAACTGCAATAATCGTAGCAAGGGTATGTGGTGGTAGTGCAGTGGTATAAATAAAGCTTCTTGCAAAATTTATCAAATAATTTTTCAGCTTATTACTTCCCAGGATAGCAGCGCCATGGCTCCCAATCGCCTTCCCGAAGGTCTGAATTCTTGCAAACACATTTTCTTCGAGACCAAGTTGCTGCACCAAACCAACACCATTTTCTCCAAATACGCCGGTAGCATGAGCTTCATCTATAACTAGTAAGGCATTATACTGCTTGGAAAGTCTAGTTATTCCTTCTAGATCTGGAATATCTCCATCCATAGAGAATACAGATTCGGTCACTATATAAACCTGGAAATCATTCGATGAATGATCGAATTTTCTCAGTTTCGCTTCAAGATCCTGCAGGTTGTTATGAATAAATTTATAAGATTTCGCCAGGCTCATTCTAATACCATCCCGGATAGAAGCGTGACTCAACTCATCATAGAATATAAAATCACCCTTCTGAGGTACTGCGGAAAAAAAACCCAGATTGGCATCGTAACCAGAATTAAAGATAAGAGCAGATTCAGCATCATGAAATTCAGCAATCATCTTTTCAGCTTTACTGAATAATGGATGATTACCAGAAAGAAGTCTGGAACCGGTAGCTCCATTTTGATAAGCTTGTGTCTCCATTATCTCTGAAGTTCTCTTTCTAATAACTTCCGAAGAAGAGAAACCAAGATAATCGTTAGAGAAAAAATCTACACCTTCAATTGCTAAAGGAAGACTTCTCAAGGAATTATCATTTTTCCTTTTTTCAAGTCTTTTCTCTAATTTTAATGGAAGCTTTTGCATAAGGCAAACTTAAGCAATGAATTTTATAAAATATGAACTGGGAACTATTTGCTCTTAGAGTCGTACTTGCAACAATCGCCGGACTTGTGATTGGCTATGAAAGGGAAATCCAGGGCAAAGGTGCGGGATTAAAAACCAACGCTCTGGTAGCTCTAGGCTCTGCGATCTTTATATTAATGGCTCTAAGGTTTCAGAATGAAGAGTCGGTGGATATCACTCGGGTGCTTGGCCAGATCGTTGTTGGTATTGGCTTCATTGGTGCAGGAACAATTCTGGAAAAGAAGCGGAAAATTCAGGGTCTTACTACCGCGGCTACAGTCTGGTGTAGTGCTGCTACCGGATGTCTTGCAGGTTTCGGGATGTATACAGAACTAGGGATAATAAGCGGACTTATTTTGATAATAAATCTCGTTTTTGGATACGTTGAACACGAAATGATCAAAAAGGATAAACAGGATGAGGAGAAAAAGGATTAACTGCTAATTACTTATCGGCATCATCCATTTTGCTGTGATCTACGTTATCTTCAGGAGTATCGTCTACCTTACTTTTTAGGATATGAGTGTTCTTTTGATATTTACCTTGCAATTCATCCATTACCGATTTATCCCAGAGTTTAACTCCTATGAAATAAGAAGCTCGGCCAATGAGGTGTGCACTTACAGGGGCCGTTAAGAACAGGAATAGAATAATAACAAATGCCTGTGAAGTCACATCTGCATTGCTGAAAAATATGGTAGAACTAAGTAATAAGAGGCCAACACCGAGAGTGGCCGCTTTGGTAGTTACCGATATACGAAGATAAGTGTCTGGCATACGAACGATCCCGATCGCTGCTAAAAGAACGAAAAGGGCTCCCAGTGTTGCTATGGCGGCTATTATGATATCTATCATTTCCTTTTACGTTTTTCAAGATAAAATGAAAGCGCTACTGTGCTCAAAAATGCGATCAATGCCAGAATTAGAGCAGTATCCATCAAGGTTGATTGGTTGTAAATGATACTGTATATCGCAATGATCCCGATCCCGGTGGTAATGAGAAGGTCAAGCGAAACAATTTTATCTGCGATGCTTGGCCCTTTCATAAACCTCCACAGTATCAAAACTGCAGAGATCACCAACACAGGTAATATGATATAATGTAAATATTCAACTAACGTCATGACAGCACTTCCAAAATTCTACGTTCAAATCCATCCTTGATTCCGCGAATGAATTTCTCTCTATCCTTCAGGTACATGGCATGTACAAAAAGAACCTTTTTATCATTAGATACATCGATGCTCAAAGTACCCGGCGTGAGGGATATCATATTCGCGAGAACAGTAATCCCGATATCAGACTTAACATCCAGTGGCACCATAATTATACCCGGCGTCACATTAAGTCTTGGCGTGATCACTTCATACGCAACTTCCAGGTTGGCTTTTACCAGTTCGTAAAGAAAATTCAGCAACAACAAAATGATCTTCGGAACAATAAGAAAATAACGACTTCGCTTTCTCCCAACAGTGATGATCCATAGAATATGAAAATTCAGAAAGAATCCAAACAGGTAGTTTTCGAATGAAAAATCACCCGTAAGGGCAACCCAAACGAACGTTAGCAATATGTTTGAAAGAAATTTATTCTTCATCTTCTTAATTCTTCGTCTTTAAAACTGCCTCAATGTACCCTTCACTATTTACCAGTTCATCAGCAATTCTTGCAGATAGCTCCTGAATATATTCTGCTCCAAAACCAATATACAAAGATACAATACTAAGCATAGCTACTGGCACGATAAATTGCGAGCGTTTTAGATTGGTCATCTTATGATAATAACCAAAATATTTTCTTTCTGGCATTTCCTTAGCATCTTTCCAGAAAACTTCAGCCCACATTTTCGCAATAATCACTAATGTTATAAAGCTGGCAAAAATGATCGCAGCTACGGTGATATAATTACCTCCCGTAAATCCTGCTTTAATTAGATTGATCTTTGGCCAGAAACCAGATAATGGCGGAATCCCAACCAGGGAAAATAACGGGATAAAGAGCAATAAACTTATTTTCGGGTATTTGGCATAAATACCTCCAAGATCACGCATGCTGTTAGTTCCTGTGATTCTATAGACCACCCCGCTTAGCATGAAAAGATTGGTTTTAACGATAATATCATGAATAAGGTAGAAGATCGCACCTGCAATAGCAATTTCTGTAAACATCCCAATTCCTGCAATCATATAACCAATATGACAGATAATAAGATATGAAAATACCTTTCTCATATTATTCTGGACCAATGCGCCAATCCCACCACTCACTAAAGTAAGTATAGCAATGACCATAATGATATTATTCAGGAAGGGTTCGTTGACAAATATTAGAGTGAAAACTCTAATGAGGGCATAAACACCTACTTTGGTCAGTAATCCTCCAAAAATCGCCGACACGGCAAACGGAGGCGTATGATAAGAAGCCGGTAACCAGAAATACAGCGGAAAAACTCCCGCTTTGATCCCGAAACCTATTAAGAATAATATTGCGGTGATTTGAACGAGTCCGCGATTTTCCACAGCAGCAACCTGACCTGCAAGATCTGCCATATTTAAGCTTCCGGTAATTCCGTAAAGTACGGCGATCGCCGTAAGGAAGATCATAGAAGCCAAGATGTTTAGTGTGAAATATTTTACAGCACCTTCTAGCTGAGCCTTTTCACCACCAATGGTTATTAATACGAACGAACTAATAATAATGATCTCAAACCATACATAGAGGTTAAAGATGTCCCCAGTTAAAAAAGCTCCATTCAAACCTAGTAGCAGGAAATGAAATATGGGAAAGTAGCCAAACCTTAGCCGGTCCCTTAATACTGAACCTGCGGAAAATATGGAGACTGCAAGTCCTGAAATCGCCGTTAATAGTACAAGCGTAGCCGCCAGCGAATCTGCAACAAATGTGATTCCGAAGGGAGCTTCCCAGTTTCCGGCCTGGATAGTTTGAGTTCCATTTTGCCATATATAGCTGAAAAGCACGATCGCCAGAATTACGCTCAGCGTACTACCAAAGATGCTGAAGATCTTCTGAAAACGAATCCTGGACCAGCCGAACATCAGGATAATACTGATGGCCATCTGTAAGAAAAGCGGGTATAATATTAATTGCTGTGTCATGAATCTTCGTCGGTTGCGTTCATTTCATCCAAATCATCAGTTCTTACTACGGTATGCGCCCTTTTTACCAGAACGATGGCAAAAGACTGCAAACCAAAACTAATTACAATGGCAGTAAGGATCAATGCCTGCGGTACAGGATCGGCAAAGGCTTCTACGAAAACCTTGGAATCACCAGGTATAATTGGCGGGGCTCCTTTGGTTATTCTTCCGAGGAGAAAAATAAGCAGGTTTGCGCCGTTACCGAGTAATATGATCCCTATAATAAGTTTCACCATACTTCGGCGAAGCATCATATAAATACCAGTTCCGTATAGAATACCTACCATTAATGCTAAAAGTATCTCCATATCAGGCCGATTCAGAAATTGTAAAGATTATTGTAAGAGTTACTCCATTTACCACAAGGTAAACACCAATATCGAAAAACAGGGCAGAACCTACGCTGCCAAGTATAGCAACTGTATCGTGTGACCAAAGCCCGGTCATAAATGGCAGATCAAAAAATATTACCGGAGCCAGACCAGCCATAAACGAAATAGCGAGTCCTACGGGTAATAAAAATCCCGGATGCACGATTAAAAGCTCTTTCGTCTTTTCGAGTCCGTTGGCGAATGAATGCAAAATAAATGCAATAGATGCAATAAGACCGCCAACAAACCCACCACCAGGCAGGTAGTGCCCACGGAGAAGGATAAAGACCGAAAACACCAACAATACCGGTAAAAGGTAATTAGAAGCTGTTTTTAATATAATGGTTGTCCGCATATTATTGTTCCTTATTTACCTGTTTTAGACTTGTATCTGCGTATCGTTTTCTATCCTTCATCTTAAGTCTTAATTTCATCAAGCCGAATACTCCTACTGCTGCTATGGATAATACTGAAACTTCTATTAGTGTATCTGCACCACGGAAGTCCACCAGAATCACGTTCACCACATTTTTACCATGAGCTTCTACATATGAGTTTGCAGCATAGAACTCCCCAACCTGCTTACTTACAGGTTCAGAAAGTACTTCAAGTGCTAAAATGGTAATTATAAGTCCGAAAACACTGGATAAAATACCATCTCTCATTCGTGTTTTATAATCTGAAAGCTTCAGATACTTCGGTAATTTATATAATACAAGAACGAACAGGATCACCGTTAGTGTATCAATTGAGAACTGGGTCATAGCCAAATCTGGTGCCGAGTAGAATACGAAGATCAGACAAATTGAAAGACCAACAACACCCATTGCTGCAACTGCTGCCAGACGACTATCAGTAAAAACAGTATAGAAAATTCCCGCAATCAGGATCAAAGTAGTGGTGATCTCATAGACTGTGATTTTAGATAACGAATTATAATCGATCACAAAACGAGTATTCCCAATCATGATGTACCCAACTAATACCACCAGAAAGAGAATAATGATGGAAATATAGTTTCTTAAGTATCCATTCTGAAAGAAATTCGTCCAGAAGTTAGAGAATTGCACAAAACCTTTATTTAGAAGATTCAGAATATTTTCCGGAGATATTGCATTAAATTTTGCTGCAGATGCCACCAGTTTTTCAGAAGGTTTGATAATAAAATATAAAGTAGTTCCAACACCTATTGTGATCAAACTAAGAATAAAAATAAGATTAAATCCGTGCCATAACGCCAGATGAATTTCAGAAGCATCACCACCAAGAGCCGTAACTACAGGTTTAATTAAAGCACCTTCAATTAAAAATGGAGCAATTCCAAAAACAAGACCTAATGTTGCCAGTAACACCGGCGGAATCCACATGATTGAACCAGGAGCTTTCACGTTTTTGTGTTCTTCAGGCAGTTTCCCGGTGAATGGCTTGATTCCCGCTACAAAACCTGCATATAGCAAGAGAATCTTAGTAAGAACTATCGCGATCATTGAAATGATGATAATCGTGTCTGAATGATATGTAGCTTCGTAGGTAAGTTCCTTCCCAAGAAAACCTATAGTTGGAGGAATCCCGGCACTGGAAATTGCCGCCAGAATCCCGGCGATCCCAACTGGAAGCATAATTTTGTTCAGTCCCGCAAGTCTGGTGACATCACGGGTATGTGTTTGATGATCTATGATTCCCGTTACCAGGAACAATGTTGCTTTGTACAAGGCATGAACAATGATAAATACTGCTGCAGCCAGGAATGCTTCTTCGGTTCCCAGACCAATTAGAAACACCAGAATACCTAAGGCCGATATTGTTGAATAGGCCAGAATGCCTTTAAGATCTGTTCTGAACAAGGTATGAATCGCAGAATATAGCATGGTAATTCCCCCAACGACGATCAGCGTATAATTCCAGATATTTTCACCTCCAAGAATAGGAGTGAAACGCATTAATAAATAGATTCCTGCTTTTACCATTGTGGCAGAATGCAGGTAGGTAGACACAGGTGTTGGAGCCTTCATTGCTCCAGGTAACCAGAAGTGAAATGGGAATTGAGCCGATTTTGTGAAAGCTGCACCAAACAACAATATGACAGCAACGGCATAGAATTCGTTTCCACGAATAGCTTCACTCATACTCAGCATTTCTGTAATGCTGTAAGTGCCCGTAATATTATTTAGTAGTAAAGCTGAAGCAAGAAGCAACAATCCTCCTATTCCGGTAATACCCAAAGCGGTCATTGCCGATTTTCGAGAAGCCGGATTAGTATTATTGAAGCCGATTAGAAAGAAAGAACTAATACTTGTAAGTTCCCAGAACACAAACAAAGTGATCATGTTATCAGAAAGTACCAGTCCAAGCATCGCACCCATGAACGCAGCTAGATAGCCATAAAATCTGTCCAGGTACTCGTGTCCTTTTAAGTAAGAAGAGGTATATGCAAAGACAAGGAAACCTATCCCCGTGATCATTAAAGAAAATAGCAATGACAGACCATCCAGCTTAAAACCAAGATCTACACCAAAGGATGGAATCCATTGAAAAGATCTGGTAATTACTTCACCATCTGCAATTGGAGCTATAAACTGGAAAAAATATAAAAAGAGCCCAAGTGGTACTACGGAAGCTAGTATCGAGAGCTTACCTTTAAAAAACTTCCCTACAAAAACCAAGAGAATAGAAAATATAAATCCTGTAAGAATTGCGGTAAGCATACTTAGTAAATCTGTTTGTCGCAAATATAATAGTTATTATTGAAGAATAGTTTTAGCGCAATCAATAATCCTGGAGATAAACGTGATTTCTACATTAAATACTCTCTATTTAATTCACATTCAATTCCTATCGATTTTACTTGATACTTAGAAATATTTACAAATTAAATTATTGATAATCGATAATTTATTTTATGTTTGTTATCGTAAAACGATAATTATATCAATGAAACTTGTAATTTGGTTACGGAATATTTTCAGTACAGCGTATTATTTGACCATCATTATATTAATGGTAGTCTTAGGATTAATGATTTTTGCTATAGTTGCCGACTCTGAAATGGTAAGGGAATTTGTAGACAGATCACCAAATCTTATTGTTAAATCAAAATCAGCCTTATTTGCTGCATTATCTTTTACTTTCATTTCTGGAGCATTCTGGATTTATATACTTAGACTACTTAGAAATCTAACCTGGAATCTTTCTATCAGGGATTTATTTTCAGATATCAAATATCCACTTTCAAGCTATCAGGACAGTTAATAATTATTGTGACTGTTCTAGATTACATTACGAAATTTATTTTTGAAGCATTATTCAATGAAAAATTAAAAAGTTTCGATCTCTTCGATTTTATCCTTGCCATTGGAATTGGATTATTCCTAATTCTATTATCGCAAGTTTTTCAAAAAGCTAAGAATCTGAAAGATGAAATGAATTAACCGTTTATAAATTATTTAATGAAGCCCATATCCCTCCTCAAATACTCTTTAAATGTTTTCCTAATATCACTCCTGGCAATAAACTTATTAAAGCTATTAATTGTATTATTTTATTTTTTCAATCCAGACCATGATTTTTTTGGAGGCTTTTCAATTCTTCCAGATGAGATAAACAATCAGCCAATTACCAAAAATTATAACTGGACAACTACACTTTTTGGTATTGACATTATCAGTTCTATCTTATTTATTTATTTGATTTTAAAGTTCAAAAATCTCGTTTCTCTTTTGAATACTACCGATCTCTTTAATTTTCAGCAACAAAAGCTTTTTAAAAACATAGGTATTTTGTTAATAATTTATGCTGGAATAAAATGGATATCTCTTTTTATCTATAAAAATTTTCTTGAATCCTCTCCAAGAACTGTGACTTACGATTTTGATGGCACCGGTTCTTTCTGGTTTGTTTTGATTCTTGGACTATTATTTACTTACATCTCCTACGCTTTCAAGGAAGCACGATTTCACAGGGAAGAAAATGAATTAACCGTTTAACATAAAACTATATGAAGCCACCAATTTTACTTAAAACTATTTTAGATATATGCTTCTTCATCCTATTGATTAGTTTAATTGCTTCGATGGGTATTATACTATCTCATCTATTTTTAACATCAGAGGGTATGCCCATATATTTAAATGACCATATTATTGGCGAAATAACAATGCCGAAAATAATTTTACTAATACTAGCAATTTTCCAAGCTGGTATTTTTTTATTTTCTGTATATACTTTAAGAAAAGTAGTACATAACTTTTTTAAAAAAAGATTATTTACCTCTATACAAATAACGGGATTAAATTTAGCTGGAAGATTAATTGTTTTGGCTAGTATTTTAGATGCTATTGTGAGTTTTTCATCGAATCTTATTCTGGAATCAAATCTGAAACTTCGTTTTGGAATCGAATCTACTTTTGGTTCATTTTGGCTACAATTAGCTATGGGACTTTTTCTAATTCTGTTATCCAAATCTTTTGAAAAAGCCAAGAGCTTTAAGGAAGAAAACAAACTAACCGTTTAAGTATGGCCATTATCATAAATCTCGATCAGATTCTGGAAGAAAGAGGCATGAAAAGTAATGAACTGGCTGAAATGGTTGGGATTACCACCGCAAACCTGTCTATCCTTAAAACCGGGAAAGCCAAAGCTGTTCGGTTTTCCACACTTGAAGCTATTTGCCAGGCTCTGGATTGCCAACCCGGGGATATTCTGGAATATTTGCCAGATTAGAAAAATTCCGACTTATTCTCTTAAATTTAGCTACCTAAAATTTCAATTTATGCGATCATTATTAATGTTACTGCTATTAACTTCCATGGCAGCAACTTCACAGGTAAACACTTATAAAATTTCCTTCAGCAATGCTGTTCATCATGAAGCAAAAATAGAAGTAACATTTCCGAAGATAAAATCACAAGAACTAACTGTACGAATGAGCCGTACTTCTCCTGGTAGATACGCCCTGCATGAATTTGCTAAAAACGTGTACGGCTTCAAAGCTTTCAATAGCGAGGGAAAAGAATTAGAAATTACTAGAGAGAATCCTTATTCCTGGACGGTAAAGAATACAGATGGCAACGTTAACATAGAGTATATACTCTACGCAAATCGCGGAGATGGCACTTATTCTCAGGTTGATGCCAGCCATGCTCATTTAAATATTCCAGCCACCTTCATGTATTCCGAAGAATTGAAAGATCGTGATATTGAGTTACAGATCGATCTTCAGGATCAACCAGACTGGAAGATCGCTACGCAGCTTGAGAAGATCAATGAGAATACATTTAAAGCGCCAGATCTGTATTATTTTATGGATAGCCCGATAGAGATCAGCGATCATCAAGTCAAAAGTTTCGAGCATGATGGTCAGAAAATTGAATTTGTGCTGCATCATCAGGGAACTGAAGCTGAACTTGAGCAATATTTTGAGCAGGTTAAAGCGATCGTAGAACAGGAAGCAGCCGTTTTCGGCGAATTACCAGATTATGATTATGGACGATATACTTTCCTGGCTTGCTATATGCCAAATGCCAGCGGCGACGGAATGGAACATCGCAACAGTACGATTCTTACAAAGACAGATGCTCTGGCAGATGGTGGAATGAAAGGTAATATTGGCACCGTTGCTCATGAATTTTTTCATGGATGGAATGTGGAGCGTATTCGCCCTGCGGATCTGGAACCTTTCAGTTTTTCTGAAGTAAATATGAGTCGAAACTTGTGGTTTGCTGAAGGTTTCACCAGTTATTATACCGGATTAATCCTGCATCGTGCAGGCATCACTTCAGAAAAAGAATATATAGAAGGGCTTTCCGGAACTTTCAATTATGTCTGGAATTCACCAGCTACCCAGTATTTTAATCCTATGGAAATGAGCATGCAGGCACCATTTGTAGATGCAGCCAAGTCTGTAGATCCTGTAAATCGTGAAAACACTTTTATCTCCTATTATTCCTACGGAAGTATCCTTGGTCTCGCACTGGATCTTTCTCTAAGAGAAAAAGATCTGAATCTCGATAATTTCATGAAAATGATGTGGCAGAAGTATGGCAAGAATGAAGTTGCTTACGATACGGAGGATATTGAAAATACACTTACAGCATATGCGGGCAAAGAATTTTCAAATAATTTCTTTGCAAAGCATATTAGAACTGGTGGACAACCGGAATATAAGGAGTTGTTCGATCAAGTTGGTGTTAGCATTACACAGGAGGTCGAAAAGAATCATTTTGGAGCTAGTTTTCGGGAAACTGAGAATGGACTGGAAATTAGTCGAAATACTGTAATAGGAAGTCCTGCTTACGTAGCTGGCCTGGACGAAGGAGATTTGATTACTTCAGTAAATGGAACTCCAGTAAATACTTCAAAAGCAATGGAGGAAATGATAGCCGGTACTGCTGAAGGTAAAAAGATAAAGCTCGCGTATCAGCGATTTGGAGAGACTGAAACTACTTCTGTAGAACTTTCAGCAGATCCTGAATACAAGATCACATTATCTGAAAATGCTTCGAAAGAACAATTAGAGAACCGAAAGAAATGGCTGGAATCTAAATAATTAACAGGTCAAAAATGCTCATAAAAAAAGCCTTTCAGAAATGAAAGGCTTTTAATTTTATAAGAATGAGAATATTAATCAGCTAAAATAATAGCTTTATTATCCTTCATTTCAAGAACTCCACCTTTAATGGTGTAGTACAAAACTTCAGTATTGTTTCCTTCCGTTCTAAAAGCCGACTGATCCTTAGCTTTGATCTCGTTCGTGCTTCCGGCTGCAAGGTCGATTTTTACATCGCCTTCAGTAAGAACAGATACGATAGGTGCGTGATTGTTCAGCATTTGAAATTCACCATCATTTCCTGGAACTTTCACAGCATCTACTTTAGCTCTGAATACTACCGCCTCTGGAGTAACTATCTCTAAATACATTTAACTAATTTTAGTTTTCAGCAAGCATTTTCTCACCAGTTTCGATCGCTTCCTCTATGGTTCCTTTAAGGTTAAAGGCCGCTTCCGGATACTTATCAAGCTCTCCATCCATGATCATGTTGAAACCTTTGATAGTATCTTTAATATCTACAAGCACACCTTTAAGACCAGTAAACTGCTCTGCTACGTGGAATGGCTGAGAAAGAAAACGTTGAACACGTCTTGCTCTGGATACTGCAAGCTTATCTTCTTCGGAAAGTTCTTCCATACCAAGAATAGCAATAATATCCTGAAGCTCTTTATATCTCTGTAAAAGCTCCTTTACTCTCTGTGCACAGTCATAATGCTCATTTCCTAAGATATCTGGAGTAAGGATTCTTGAAGTAGAATCTAAAGGATCTACCGCAGGATAAATACCTAGCTCAGCAATCTTACGAGAAAGTACCGTTGTAGCATCCAGGTGGGCAAATGTTGTTGCCGGTGCTGGATCGGTAAGGTCATCTGCAGGTACATAAACCGCCTGTACAGATGTAATAGATCCGTTTTTAGTAGAAGTAATTCGCTCCTGCATCGCACCCATCTCGGTTGCTAGCGTTGGCTGATATCCTACCGCTGACGGCATACGTCCAAGAAGTGCAGACACCTCTGAACCAGCCTGAGTAAAACGGAAAATATTATCTACGAAGAAAAGAACATCTTTCCCCTGACCTTCTCCAGCTCCATCACGGAAATATTCCGCAATTGTAAGACCAGATAGGGCAACACGCGCACGTGCTCCAGGTGGTTCGTTCATTTGTCCGAATACGAAGGTTGCTTTAGAATCCTTCATGATTTCTTTATCTACCTTTTGAAGATCCCATCCGCCTTCTTCCATAGAATGCATGAAATCGTCACCGTACTTTATAATTCCAGATTCCAACATCTCTCTAAGAAGGTCATTCCCTTCACGAGTACGTTCACCAACTCCTGCAAATACAGAAAGTCCACCATGACCTTTCGCGATGTTATTAATTAATTCCTGAATAAGTACCGTTTTTCCAACTCCTGCACCTCCAAAAAGTCCAATCTTACCACCTTTAGAATAAGGCTCGATAAGGTCAATTACTTTAATTCCTGTAAACAGAACTTCAGTAGACACAGATAAATCTTCAAATTTTGGCGCCTGGCGGTGAATTGGTAATCCATCTGCTCCTGCTTTTGGCAAGTTTCCAAGACCGTCAATCGCATCACCAATAACGTTGAAAAGACGTCCGTAAACATCTTTACCAACTGGCATTTGAATAGGATTTCCGGTATTAAGAACCTCAACACCACGGCTAAGACCGTCAGTAGAGTCCATAGAGATCGTTCTTACAGTATCTTCTCCAATATGTGATTGTACTTCAAGAACTAAAGTAGAACCATCTTTTCTGGCGATTTCCAAAGAATCGTAGATCTTTGGCAGTTCAGCGTTTTCTGAGTCGAACACAACGTCAACTACAGGACCAATAATCTGGGCAACTTTACCTGTGACTTTAGACATTTATCTAATTCTTTTAATTTTATTACGTAAAATTCAAATACCTACTTGCTTGATTTCAAAATTGATAAATCAGAAATAGGTCATTTTCAGGGTGCAAAGATAAATTTTTCTCTGAAAAAACAGATTGAAATAAAGAGAAGTTTTTAATGTTTTAAAAATGCCTGAATTTCCAAGGTTAAGCCACGATAAAAATCTTATTAAAACGAAATAGCCTCTTCGATCGAAGAGGCTATTTTATCTAATATGTCAAACAATTATTCTACCGTAACAGACTTTGCAAGGTTTCGTGGTTGATCCACATTTTTTCCAAGCATTACTGCAATATGATAGGATAATAACTGTAATGGGATCGTTGTAAGTAAAGGAGTAAGTGATTCCATAGTTTCCGGAACTTCAATTACATAATCTGCAAGATCTCTAACTTCTTCATCTCCCTTAGTAACGATACCAATGATCTTTCCTTTTCTGGATTTAATCTCCTGTATGTTACTCACTACTTTTTCGTAATGTCCTTTCTTTGTAGCAATCACTACCACTGGCATTTGCTCATCGATCAATGCGATTGGTCCATGCTTCATCTCTGCCGCAGGATAACCTTCAGCATGGATATAAGAAATCTCTTTTAGTTTTAAAGCACCCTCAAGCGCTACAGGGAAATTATACCCTCTACCTAAATAAAGACAGTTTGGAGCATCTTTATATTTAGCCGCAACCTCCTGAATTAGTTCATCAGACTTAAGTGCTTCTTTAACTTTCTCTGGAATTCGCTCCAATTCCTGTAAATGGAATTGGAAATCGCTATGAGAAATGGTCCCTTTAAACTTTCCAAGCTTGAGAGCCATTAATGTAAGCACTGTTATTTGAGTTGTAAACGCTTTTGTGGAAGCAACACCAATTTCTGGCCCAGCATGTGTATAAGCTCCTGCGTGAGTTTCTCTTGAAATTGAAGATCCTACAACGTTACAAACTCCAAAAGTGAAAGCTCCCTTTTCTTTGGCTAGCTTGATTGCCGCCATAGTATCTGCAGTTTCACCACTCTGGGATATGGAAATAACCACATCGTTTTCTGAGATCACTGGATTTCTATATCTAAATTCTGAAGCGTATTCTACTTCTACAGGAATTCTTGCGATATCTTCAAAAATATATTCTGCTACCAGACCTGCATGCCATGATGTACCACAAGCAACAATAATAATACGTTTTGCATTCGCAATACGCTCCATATTATCATCTACCCCGGCCATTCTAATGATGCCTTGATCTACCAGCATTCTACCTCTATAGGTATCGCTAATTGCATTTGGCTGCTCATGAATTTCCTTCAGCATAAAATGCTCGTAACCACCTTTTTCGATCTGCTCCAGGTTCATTTGCAATTCCTGCACATAAGGATCTACTAGTGAATCATCATGAATCTTTCTCACTTTTACATCCTTATCTCTACGAATAACTGCCATCTCTCCGTCTTCCAGATAGATCGCGTTATTAGTAAATTCTAGAAATGGTGATGCATCTGATGCTACGAAAAACTCATCTTCTCCCACTCCAATAGCTAACGGACTTCCAAGTCTCGCTACTACAATTTCGTCTGGCTTCGTTTTATTAAACACAGCAATCGCATAGGCACCTATTGTCTGGTTCAAAGCAATCTGAACTGCCTTACCTAATTTCACTTTTTCGTTTATGATCACATCTTCGATAAGATTTACCAATACTTCAGTATCGGTATCACTTTTAAAAGTGTAACCACGTTTTTTCAATTCCTTTTTCAAAGAATCATAATTCTCAATAATCCCGTTATGTATAATAACTAGGTCACCGGAATTTGAATAGTGAGGATGAGAGTTTATATCATTCGGCTCACCGTGAGTTGCCCATCTGGTATGACCAATTCCTACAGTTCCATTTGTAGTAACTTCCTCCTCGAATTTCTGCTTTAGATCGGCTACCTTACCTTTCGTTTTACACATCTTCAGCTCTTCACCATCGTATAGAGCGATACCGGCACTATCGTAACCACGATATTCCAGTCTTTGTAATCCTTTTAAAACAATAGGGTAAGCTTCTCTATGCCCTATGTATCCAACAATTCCACACATATTTCTTAATTATAGTTGGTATAATATATTCTCAATTTCAATCTCTTATTTTCATCTGCGGAATTGCTACCGTGCAATACGGTTCCTTCCGGAGTTAATACAGAACCCGTAGGAATTCTGGTAAGCTCTTCTGAATTTCTTACTGCAGAATTTAAAGAACCTGCAATTACTCCCTGACTTGACCTTGATACCACCGTATTAATATTAGGCACTGCTACAAGTCCTAGTTTCACATTATCTCCATCATTATTCAGAATGTTGGATAAATGGTTAGTGATTCTTAAAGTATAATAATAACCATCTTCTCCTTCTTCAACCTGCAACGGACTAGAAAAAGTCGTCAAACTCGCTGATGGATCTGCCGCATTTAGCGTAAGATCTATCGCGTAATCGCCAAGAAAAGCATTATTAGTAAAGTCATACAAATATAGTCTATCTGGATTTTCACCTTCATAAACATCACGATTTACAAAAAATTCCAGGGTAGCTTCATTGATCAATAGATCTTGTGATCTTAGATCGTCAAGCACCAATGTATCTGGAAATAGCTCAATAATCGCCATACTTCCTTGCTGTCCTTTAATATAAAGATTTTCAGCACCGGTTTCTGAAGATTGCGACTCAATTTCCTGTAAAATATCAGATGGATATGCTCCCTCCAATAGATTCACTCTGTTTCCAGAAGCAAAATTCAAGGTATAACTCCCACGAACACCCTCTTCAAGCTCATCATCTACCTCGCGATCACTACGATAATACAGAGTGATCTTAGCATCCTGATTATTCAGATTAAAGAAGATCTGTGATCCTTCGGTTCCATTCTCCTCAGCTTTGATATATAAATTTCTGAAGTAGTTTTTGAAATCGGTATTCGAAGATAATTCAGAAGAACCTTCCTTATCAATGATTTTGGCCTCAAAGTAATCCACCGGGAGTTTTATCCTGAAAGATGGTGTATTGGCGATAGTATCGGTCCCATCTTCCCCGACTTCGTAAGAATCGAAAGCCAAAGGAGAAGGAACGAAATTCTCTTCTTCATAGATGGCCGGCCCTACAATATTCTGTTCGAATAGTTGCTTTTGATCTGAATAATATCTCTGAGCCGATTCAAAACCAGCATCAGGATCGAGATCATTCAGCAAAAAGTTCGTCTCGAAGATGGATAATTTGAAAGAACCATTTCCATAAATGGAATCCAGCTCGTATGTTACCTCATCATCATCTGAAGTAGCTGCTTCCGAAGAATAATAGGGGATCTTAAGCACCACACTATCAAGTTCTATGTTGTCGCCAAAATCTGGATCCAAAGTAGATAATCTCAACTCGCTAACTATACTAGCGACAGATTTACCGTACAGATCGTGATTAGTAACACCCAGAAAGAAATTGGACGAGTTATTGGTTTGTACTGAATTAAGCTTTTTAGTGTAGGCATTCACGTTGAACTCCCGAACTTCAACATTCGAAGGATTGGTTATGATCTCTCCTCCTATTTCTGAAAAGTCTTCATCACACCCTACAAAAGCGGAAATAACAGCCATAAAGACTGTTATTCTGTATAAATTATTTAATCTCATTTAAATTTTTCTTACGATTCTGACAATACTTTAGTGTCATAAAATTCCTGATACGCGTGAGAGAAATTTTCTTTTTCGGTATAAGGAAGAACCGGTTTATTAAGCTTCTTAATGTAATCCTGCAACTCTTCAGGCACATCATCACCACCCATTACTACAGCATCTGAATTATCTACTGCCGTCTTCAAAATATTTACGAAGTTTGGAGTTTTTAGATGCTTTACGTTAGCATTTTCAAAACCATCAAACAAAATTTTCTCACGTAGTTCTTCATCTAACGTTCCATCGAAACTTTGATTGTAAACAGAGGTCACAATTTTTGCATCACGGAATAATGGCTCATTCCCGTAATAATTTCTTAAATAAAGTGGTAAAAGAGAAGATAACCATCCATGTACATGAATGATATCTGGAGACCAGTTCAGTTTTTTTACTGTTTCGATCACCCCTTTTGCAAAAAATATTGCTCTTTCGTCATTATCAGAAAAGAGATTTCCATCTTCATCTGTCAAAGTTGCCTTCCTTTTAAAATAATCTTCATTATCAATAAAATAAACCTGCATTCTCTCCTTTGGGATGGAAGCAACTTTAATGATTAGAGGCATATCAAGATCGTTGATCACCAGGTTCATCCCGGATAATCGAATCACTTCATGTAATTGATGCCTTCTTTCATTTATATTTCCGAATCTTGGCATAAAGATCCTTATCTGTCCGCCTAGGTTATTAACCATTTTTGCAGCTTCAAAGGAAGTAGATGAGATATCGGTTTCAGGTAAGTACGGTATAACTTCAGACGAGACGTATAACACTCTCTTATCTTTCATATATTCTTTGCTTTAGTTACGTTTCCGAATAAAAAACACGCAAAATTACAAAATTTTATGCAGATTGCCACAGATATATTAAGTTTGCACGCTGTTAATTTTAAAATAAAATGCAGGTTTTTAGGGAGAAAGGACGTTTACTTGAGGCTATTCGCGAGAAGAAATCTGAAGAAAAGAGCATCGGACTGGTGCCAACCATGGGTGCTTTACATGAAGGTCATCTATCCCTGGTTCAATTCGCCACACAACAAACAGATCAGGTTGTTGTATCCATATTTGTAAATCCAACTCAATTTGATGACCCGGATGATCTGGAAAAATACCCTAGAAATCTCGAGCAGGATATCGCATTATTAAAGACTAAATTCGAAAATTTATGGATTTTTAGCCCTAATGCGACTGAACTCTATGACGGCAAGATCGTTTCCCAGCAATTTGATTTTGGTGGCTTGGAGAATGTCATGGAAGGAAAATTTAGAAATGGACATTTTAATGGTGTTGGCACCGTAGTGAAAAAATTGTTCGAAGCCACGGAACCTGATAAAGCTTTTTTCGGTGAAAAGGATTTTCAGCAATTACAGATTATTCGCAAACTTACAGATCTCACAAAACTACCAGTGGAAATCATTGGCTGCCCAATTTTAAGAGAGGATAGCGGACTTGCAAGGTCGTCACGAAATGAACGTCTAACTGATGCAAACAGGCAGAAAGCAGCTTTTATTTATAAAACGCTACAAACTGCCAGTGAGCTATTTGGCACAAAAAGTGCTAAAGAAGTGACAGACTGGGTTGAGGCGGCATTTCAAGATCAGGATGTTCTGGAACTGGAATATTTTATGATTGCTGAAGCTAATAGTCTTCAAAAAATTGAAACCAAAGAAAAAGAAAAACAATACAGGGCGTTCATCGCAGTATATGCAGACGATATTCGTCTCATCGATAACATCGCTCTGAACAATTAATTCATGATGCAGATTCACGTAGTAAAATCCAAAATTCACAGAGTTAAAGTAACCGGTGCAGATCTAAATTATATTGGTAGTATCACTATCGATGAAGATTTAATGGAAGCGGCGAATATCATTGAAGGTGAAAAGGTACAGATCGTTAATAATAATAACGGTGAACGTCTTGAAACTTACGTAATTCCAGGCCCTAGAAATTCAGGTGAGATCACTTTAAACGGTGCGGCAGCAAGAAAAGTTGCCAAGGACGATATTTTGATCATTATCGCGTATGGAATTATGGAAATAGAAGAAGCTAAAAACTTTAAACCCTCATTGGTATTTCCTGATGAAGAAACCAATCTTTTGAAATAAGGCGTTGAGCAAAAAATTCAAAAAGTTTTTAAAAATTAGTATCCCCTTATTTCTGGGGATTTTTTTAGTATGGTATTCATTACAGAGTTCTACTGCCCAGGAACGTGCAAGCCTGTGGCAGAGTATTGTTGATGCCAACAAATTCTGGATTGCAATTTCTTTTGTTCTTGGAACGCTTTCACATCTTTCCAGGGCTTATCGTTGGAAGTTTATGCTGGAACCAATGGGTTATACCACCCGGCTTCCAAATCGTTTCATGGCAGTAATGGTCGCCTATCTTGCTAACTTCGGAATTCCAAGATCTGGTGAAGTTTTGCGTGCTGCCACGCTAACTACTTATGAAAAGGTTCCTTTTGAAAAAGGTTTCGGAACCATTATTTCTGAAAGAGTTGCTGATCTACTTATTCTAATGCTCATCATTGGCGTTGCGCTTATTTTGCAAACCGACGATCTTTTAGGATACCTGCATGATCAGAACATTAAACCCATGAATACCCTACTCATTTTTCTGGGACTGGTAGTACTCGGAGTTTTAGGCCTTACAGTTATTAAAAGATCGAACTGGGGACCTTTTAAAAAAATAAAAAAACTCGCAAAAGGCCTGCTGGAAGGGATGCGAAGTATCCTGAACATGCGCCAGAAATGGGCTTTTATAGGACATACCATCTTTATCTGGTCAATGTACCTATGCATGTTCTTCGTAATAAAACTAAGCGTTCCAGAGACTGCAGATGCTACTCCAGGCACCATTCTGGCTGCATTCGTTGTGGGAAGTTTTGCAGTTTCAGCAACTAATGGTGGCATAGGAGTCTATCCATTAGCCGTAGGCGGAATCCTGATGTTCTTTGGGATCGAATCACATGCTGCTGAAGCGCTTGGCTGGATCTCCTGGGCAACTCAAACCGCTGTGGTTCTGTTATTTGGCGGACTATCATTTATACTGTTACCGCTTTTTAATAACAGGAAATAATACTTACCTTTCCTGTCCGAATCAATACTACACCTATGAAACGTTTATCAACCATGCTATTGGCACTCATTCTGCCTTTAGTAAGCTGGTCGCAGATCTTGCACGAGACCGTCAACTCTCAAAAGTTAGGAGAACAAAGAGAAATTAAAATTCAACTTCCCAGAAATTACGAACAGAATTCAGAGAAGAGATACCCTGTTGTGGTCGTTCTGGATGGAGACTACCTGTTCGAACCCGTAGCTGGTATGGTAGATTATTATTCTTACTGGAAAGATATTCCTGAAATGATCGTTGTGGGAATCAATCAGGATGGAATTCGTATGGAAGACACAGCCTATGGAGAAAACTCTCTTCCTGCAGATAAAGGCGCTAAGTTTTTTGAATTTATAGGTATGGAATTACTCGCCAGTCTCGATCAAAAATACAGAACTTCAAATTTCCGTATGATCGTAGGGCATGATTTTACGGCTAATTTTATCAATTATTATCTCCTTAAACAGGAGCCTATTTTCAAAGGTTATATTAATCTTAGTCCTGATCTGGCTCCAGAAGTAGCGAACTGGGTTACGGATGCATTAGAATCTTCAGAATCCAAAAAATGGTTCTATCTGGCAACTTCAAACGAGGATATTCCTGCACTAAAATCTGGTATTGCCAGTTTTGATAATCAATTGAAAGGCATCAACAATAAGCTGGTTTCTTATAAATTTGAAGAATTTACGGGTGAATCTCACTACTCGCTGGTCGGTAAGGCCATACCATCTGCAATTTCAAGCATGTTTGAGATCTACCGCCCTATTTCAACCAAAGATTATAATGAAATCCTTCTGCAAACTTCCATATCTCCTACCCAATATCTTACCGAGAAATATGAGTCGATCGAAGAACTTTATGGTCTTAAAAGACAAATAAGCATCAACGATTTTATGGCTGTTCATAACGCTATTGAAAAAACACGAAACTGGGAAGCCTATAAGGATCTTTACAAACTTGCTTTTGATCATTATCCGGGAACCATGTTGGGAACATTCTTCGAAGCCCGACATGAAGAAGAAACCGGGAATCCCAAAAAGGCAATGCGTATGTATCAAAATGCCTACGGACAAAAAAGTATCGCGTTCCTGGATGCAGATTATATGCTGGAGAAGGCAGATGCAATCAAAAAAGATTTCGGTTATTAGCAGAATATAATTTAGAAGATGGCAAAGGTAAAGACAACATTCTATTGTCAGAAATGTGGTGCACAATACGCAAAATGGCAGGGGAAATGCAACAGTTGCGGCGACTGGAATACGATAGTAGAAGAGCTTGTTGCTAAACCTGAAAAAAAGGACTGGAAAACCAGTGCCAGTAAGGAAGCCAAAAAATTAGCCAGGCCGTTGCTCATTGCTGAAATTGAAACTACACCACACGACCGTCTGAATACTGGAAACAATGAACTAAATCGTGTACTTGGAGGTGGGCTCGTTCCGGGGTCGCTTACTTTGCTCGGTGGTGAACCAGGAATTGGGAAAAGTACGCTACTACTTCAGATCAGTCTGCAACTAAAATACAAGGTATTATACGTTTCCGGAGAAGAAAGTCAGCAGCAAATAAAAATGCGCGCTGAACGTATCGACCCTAATCCTGCCAACTGTTTTATCCTTACCGAAACTAAGACTCAGAATATCTTCCGTCAGGTAGAAGAGATCGAGCCTGAAGTGGTTATTATCGATTCGATCCAGACCTTGCATAGTGATTATATTGAAAGCGCTCCGGGAAGCATTTCGCAGATAAGGGAATGCACTGCCGAGCTTATAAAATTTGCTAAGGAAAGTAATACTCCGGTCATTTTGATAGGGCATATCACGAAAGAAGGAAGTATCGCTGGCCCGAAGGTTCTTGAGCATATGGTCGATACCGTTTTGCAGTTTGAAGGAGATCGAAACCATGTATACAGGATCCTTAGAGCGCATAAAAATCGCTTCGGAAGCACACATGAATTAGGCATCTATGAGATGCAGGGCAGCGGACTCCGGGAAGTCAACAATCCTTCAGAAATACTTATTTCCAAGAATGATGAAGATCTAAGTGGAACAGCCATCGCTTCTACACTGGAAGGAATGCGACCATTAATGATCGAGATCCAGGCTTTGGTAAGCACCGCTGTCTACGGGACACCACAGCGCTCTACCACCGGTTATAATGCCAAAAGACTGAATATGTTATTGGCAGTTCTCGAGAAAAGAGCTGGATTCAGGCTGGGAGCGAAAGATGTTTTCCTGAATGTTACTGGCGGTATTAGTGTGGATGACCCGGCGATAGACCTCGCGGTTGTTGCTGCAATTCTGTCTTCAAACGAAGATATTGCCCTTCCAAAAGATATCTGTTTTGCTGCTGAAATTGGCCTCGCTGGTGAGGTGAGACCTGTAACCAGGGTCGAGCAAAGAATTCTTGAGGCCGAGAAACTTGGTTTTGCCAGCATTATGGTCTCTAAACAGAATAAATTCCCGAAATCTGAATATCATATCAGGGTCATTAAAGTTTCCAAAATTGAAGATGTTGTAAGTCATCTTTTTGAATAGACTGGCACAATTGCTGCGTATATTTAGCTCGATATGAAGCAAATGCGCAACCTTAGGTATATTTTTATTTTCTTGCTTATTTCTGGCTGTTCTCAGCTGGAAAAGGCTGAAGATCTTATTTCAGGTCTTTCTGAAAAAGAGAAATATCAACGGGATCAGGATATTTCAGATGAATTATTTAGTCTTTGGGAATCCAGGATTCAGAAAGCTTTAAACGATAGTATTGAAGTTGAAATGCCCTATACCGAAGCAGGAAACTTGAAACCTAAAAGCTTCCATATTTATTCTTACCAGGCGTATTTAAAACCAGGTGAGATCCTGAACACAAATTTTAAAACCGACTCCTCCTCCACCCTTATTTTTACTGAAATATATCGTCGTAACAATCAAACTAAAAAGTTTGAACAGGTTTTAAAACCTAAACCTGATGGTTCTATCTCCTACGAAGTAGAAGAAAACGGACTCTATAAAGTGATCTTTCAGCCGGAAATTGAAGCTCATACACCGTTTACAATTCAACTTGCCATACTACCGGCTTATCAATTTCCAGTTTCTGGCGGGGAAAATGCAGATATTGGTAGTTACTGGGGAGATATTCGGGATGGTGGCAGCCGGGACCATGAGGGTATAGATATTTTTGCAGATCGGGGAACGCCGGTGATCGCAACAACTTCAGGAAGAATAGGTTTTTCAGGAGAGAAAGGCCTTGGTGGAAAACAGGTCTGGCTGCGTGATTCTAAACGATCTCAATCTCTATATTATGCTCACCTGGATAGTATAGTACCAAATTTAAATTCGGTCAAAACTGGCGATACTCTTGGCTTTGTTGGCAATACCGGAAATGCAAAAACCACACCTCCACATTTACACTTCGGAATATATCGCAGGAATACTGGAGCGATTGATCCGCTGGGATTTGTTTATAAAACTGAAACCCTGGAAAGTGCTATTCCGAAGGAAAATGAAATAGCGCGACAACTTAGAGTAAATTCGAACAAAGCAAATCTTAGGAATAAAGCAGCGGCCAGTAATTCTAAAATAATGAAAACTGCCAGAAATGGCGAATTGTTGTTCGTACAAGGTAAAACGGCCGATTGGTATCATGTTCGTGATAGCCTCGATCGTTCTATGTATGTGCATGAGAGCCTGGTAAGACCAAGTATTTAGGGTGCAGGATTCGGAATTTGTTGATGGATCTCATCGATCTCTTTCAAAATTTCATCGCTAAGAACGATATCAACACTTTCAATATTTTCCTTTAGTTGCTCCATGGTCGTAGCACCAATAATATTGCTGGTTACGAATTTTTGCTGATTCACAAAAGCTAAAGCGAGATGGGTTAAACTAAGATCATGCTTATCTGCAAGATCTTTGTATTTCCTGGTTGCTTCGACTGCCAGATCGTTTGAATATCTCTTATACTGCGGAAACAGATCTAAACGGGAGTTCTTTTGAATACCATTTAAATGCTTTCCACTAAGCGTTCCCATTCCAAGCGGTGAATACGGAAATAAGCCTACATTCTCCCGATGAAGTATTTCTGTTAATCCAACCTCGTCTTTTCGATTCAGCAGACTGTATGGATTTTGAACGGTCACTACTTTCGGCAGTTTATCTCCTGCAGCCTGAAGGAATTTCATGAGTCCGTACGGAGTTTCGTTACTCAAACCTATATGACCTATTTTCCCTTGCTGAACAAACTCCTGCAAAGATTCCAGGATCTCCTGAAAGTTTTCTTCCCAGGCTTCAGATTCATCATGCTTATAATCCAGTTTTCCGAAGAAATTGGTATTACGTTCCGGCCAGTGCAACTGGTAAAGATCGATGTAACCTGTTTGCAATCTCTTTAAGGAATTATGCAATGCATCCTGGATGGCCTCTTTATGAAAACCAAGATTTTCGCGAATATGCGAAACCATATCTCCGGGACCAGCCACTTTGCTGGCGATCACCACATCATCTCTTCTTCCGGTTTTCTTCAACCAGGACCCGATCACTTTTTCTGTACTTCCCTGAGTTTCTGCCTTCGTTGGGATCGAGTACATTTCAGCAGTATCAATAAAGTTCACACCTTTATCCAGGGCGTAATCTATTTGCTCGTGACCTTCAGCCTCTGTATTCTGCTCGCCCCAGGTCATGGAACCAAGACAGATCTTACTAACTTTAATATTGGTATTTGGTAGATTGTTGTATTTCATCTAATTATTCAATTTCATTAAGAACGCGAGTGATTTCATCCAGTTTTGGAGTAAGAATCACTTCAATTCTACGGTTTTTGGCTTTTCCTGCTTCAGAATCATTATTGGCGATTGGTGCATATTCACCTCTACCAGCAGCGGTAAGACTTTGAGGGTCAATCTGGTTGTTTTCGCGTAGGATCTGCACTATAGACGTCGCTCTTTTAGTAGAAAGATCCCAGTTGTCTTTTAACTGACCGCTACCACCATAAGGCACATTATCTGTATGTCCTTCAATTAGAACTGCGATATCGGGATTTTGGGCAAGTACGCTTCCCAGCTGTTTAACTGCTTTTCTTCCTTCCTGGTTCACTGCCCAGCTACCAGAATCGAACAGCAATTTATTTTCCATGGAAACATATACTTTTCCATCTTTTTGCTCAACGCTTAATCCCTTACCCTCAAATTTTGTAAGAGCATTTGATACTGCATTCTTAAGAGCGTTCATCTTGGCGTCTTTAGCTGCAATAACAGACTCCAGTTCATCGATTCTCTGAGAACGGAGATTGAGGTCTTTTTGAAGCTTTTCCAGTCGGTTCTTTTCAGTAATCAGGTCGGCTTCTTTTTCGTCTAATTGCGCGAGTAACTCTCTATTTTGACGGGAATTCTCCAAAATGGCTGCTGAACTGTTTTGCTCCAGCGCATCATAGGATTCCTCCAGGCTGGAATAGTTCTTCTGCAACGCAGCAAATTTCTGCATAAGATCATTTCGCTCTGTGGTAGCAGCATCGTACTCTTTTTGTAAGCTGGCAAGATCATTGCCAAGCTTTTCCGAATTACTTCGGAAGGAATTGAGGTCCTCAGTCATGCTTCTATTCTCACGCTGAAGGTCTGCATTTCTACCTTCCAGATCATTGTATTTTTTCGATGAAACACAGGATGTTCCCAATGCCAGAAGTGTTAAAATTGTAAGAATTTTAAGTTTCATATTTTTTATTTTTCGATTTCTACTAGAACGGGACAATGGTCACTATGGTATGCTTCCGGCAGGATTACTGCTCTTTTCAAGCGATCTTTAAGTGGCGCTGCCACCAGGTTATAATCGATCCTCCATCCCTTATTGTTATTTCGTGCATTGGCTCTGTAACTCCACCAGGAATACTGATCTGGCTCTTCATTAAAATGACGAAAGCTATCTATAAAGCCACTTTGCATCAACCTATCGATCCACTGTCGTTCTTCAGGAAGAAATCCGGAAGTGTTTTTTAATCTCACCGGATCGTGAATATCGATGGCTTCGTGACAAATGTTATAATCCCCGCCAATGATCAAATTAGGTCTGGACTTTTTAAGTTCATCTATATAATACTGGAAGTCCTCCATAAATTTGAACTTAAAATCGAGCCTTGCAGTATTGGTACCCGATGGCAAATAGAGACTCATGACTGAAAGTTCTCCAAAATCTGCCCGAATTACCCGGCCTTCATAATCCATATAATCTATTCCGGTCCCATACTCTACATGATCTGGTTTGGTTTTACTCAAAATTGCCACGCCGCTATAACCCTTTTTAGTTGCGGGATACCAGTATTGATATGGATACCCAGCTTTTTCAAAGACTCCCAGATCAAGTTGTTCTGGAGTAGCTTTAATTTCCTGAATAAGAACCACATCTGGATCTGCCTGTTGTAACCAGTCAAGAAAACCTTTCTTGATCGCAGCCCTGATGCCGTTTACATTATATGAGATAATAGTCATAGAATTCGATTTTGCACAAAAATAACGCTATCTGAACTTTTCGTGGTCCCGGATAGCGTTATGATTTATTTAAAATGATTGTTATTTGACGATAAAGCGTTTTACTTTTCCAACTTTTCTTGTACCTACGCGAACCAGGTAAACTCCCCTTGCAGCGTATGACATATCCAAATCGTAGATATAACCATCCCCTTCATTCAGGATCAGGTTTTCCAGAAGCAATTGTCCGCTAATATCATGAACCGTGAGACGTAGTGGTTCATTAAAGCTTGTTTCCATTACTACCCTGTAAAGTCCTTCTATGGTTGGATTTGAAACCACGATCAATTCGGCTTCATTTAGGATGAAGTCTTCAATATCTAAAGTACTGTCAATGATATTTACTGAATAATCATGTGTTGTTCCATAGGCCATTACTGAACATGGATCATTTAGATCTCCATCAAAACTGGTATCGCCAGCTCTAATTCTCAGTAAGTGTTGTCCCAATTTGGCATCTTCAGGTAAACTGAAATTATAGGTAAAAGGCGTATTAATTTCCGGAATCACTTCCGAAGTAATTAGTCTTTCAGAATCTTCAAAAACCGCATTATCATTTAGATCGATCCACATGGAAAACTTCTCCACATCATCATCTGCAAAATTGGTTTGAACAGTTACGCTATAATCGTTGATTGATCGATCAAGATTCGTAGTACCTCCAATAAAATCAAGATATCCTGTAGTACATGGAATTCTTTCATTTACAAAATCATTGATCTCGAAATAAAATATACCATCCCCCTGGGAACAATCTGAACCTTCTGGAATACAATCTAGATTGGCAACCGATGTCCTTTCTGAATCATTCGATGGATCAAAATCGTTTGCCAGTCTGGTTCTGGCTGTAATCGTATATCTCCCGGAACTTGAGAAATTAGAAGTTTGATTAAAAGTATAAGTTTCAAGACCTCCGACTTCAAGGGCTCCAGTGAAAACTTCAGAAACAGTAGCATTATTTCCAATTTGGTAAGAAACCGGGATATTGCTTTGCGGCTCTCCCCCAAAGTTCTCGATCGTGACAGTCACCTGCTCAGAAGCACTCAGATTCTCTCCAGACTCCGGCGCGTCGATAGAAGTAACTCCAACATCATTAGGTGGTAAGTTCTTCACCTCAGCTTCGATACTATCATTTCCGGGATTAACATCACCTTCAAGATTGGTAGAAATAACCAGTGTATAGATCTGGCCTACTTCGGAAAGATCTGCGAGTTCAGAAAAATTAAATTCAGCAACACTTTCCGCAGGAATGGTTTCAGTATAGGTTTGAGTTACAGTTTCACCTCCATTTATGGTATAGCTGATCTCAAAATTAGATTGAGGATTAAGTCCGAAATTTCTAAGCCTGATGCTAATTTGTTCTGAAGCTGTTAAACTTGCATCTTCGGGACTTTCCAGGCTAATCACTCCAATATCGTTGAGTTCGGTTGCAGAAAATCTAAAAACGCCCACTTTATTAAGACGTCTTGTTCCTTCAAAATATTCCGCATTATGCCAGAAGGTTAGATCATCTACCGGGTCTATACTTAGATGCGCATAATCTCCATAGCGTCCAAAAGGACTGGGCTGCGGACTCAATCCCTCCACAATGCTTTGCTCTTCGATGCTCATGATTCCCAATGCATCATTTACGTACCTGCCGGTATAACGAATGGAAGGGAAAATTGGATCTACAGGATTATCATCCAGAATCGTAAAACCGAGAGCTATGTTTCCCCGGGCATCTATCCCTATGCTTCCGCTAAATCTATCACTAGGGTCCGGGGCATACGTACCTTCCTGGTAAACACTCCAGGCTGCTCCATCGTTTGCCTGTCTTAGTTCATACCAGCGAATGCCCGCATGTTCAGCAGGACTAGCATCCACATCTACCACAAAGTTCATAACGACCGAATTGTGATCTTCAAACCTGCGATACTGGGTCATGTACATCATGGCACCTTGCAGGGCATCAATATCTGTATCACTCCCTGGCTGAGCAAGATTTTTAAAGCTACCACCATCAAATGTTGCTATAAACGGTGATACACCATCAGTAAGCTCCTGACTTAACCTTATGCTGGAAGATGAAAGGTCCTCCCAGTTTACATCCATAAGCCAGATCTTTAAGTGATCTTCATTAACCCCAGCCCATTGATCGTCCTGTAAATAAATAATTGGCGCATCTCCTGCAGGTGGAAGATCTGATCCCATCACACTGAAACCTGCCGGACTGTAGAATCCATTATTCTGAATTCCCGGTAAAGGAAAACCCAGTATTCTAACATCATTTGCACCTGCCAGCATTCTATCACGCTCCAGAACATAAACAATTTCTTTACCCTGTGGTTCTAAGGCATCCTTGTTGGTAGTGATATAATAACCGTCGCTCCAAAGTGAAATTTTTGGATAATCTGGCAATGATTCCAGGTCAAATCTATAGGTATACCATCCACTGTTTACAGGATCGGGACCCTGAGAAACTGCGAAAAGCAATGCCGCAGGAGAATTACTTGTACCTCTTGGTGCAAGGTCATCACTAAATTGCATGACCACGAACCTATCTGCCGACTCATCGTAGAAAACGATAGGATCCCCATCAGTTTCATCATTGAAAGCACCACCAATACTGGCGAGCGAGGAACCTGGGATTAAAACATTTCCCTGCTTATCCCAGATCGCAAATTCAGAATTCCATGCGTTCACATAATGATTTCGACCTACGGCACCTGTTGGATCTGAAGGAGTTGATCTCGTATCTGCTCCATCAAAAGTGAATATTGGCGCTTTCGCCGGGATCTCACCTTTTTTCTTTTGTACAGTAGGATCATCCCTTTTTGGCAGGCCTTTCCCTGGAACGATCTTATTGATCCCCCTGTTTCTCGGATTATAAAGCTTTTGCTTTTTGGTAGAAGGTATCAATCGTTTCTTTGAAAGTGCTCCCGATTTAATTACGCTGGCAGAATCTATGAATGCAGGTCCCATTCTTTCTTTTTCCTGGGAAAAAACGTTCAGCTGAAAAAGAAATAAAAGTGGAAGTAATAGTATATATTTTTTCATCGCGAATGCATCAACTTCAATAATGACTAAAAATAGACATTATCAAATTTAATCAATATAAAAAAGGCAATTAATCGCTTAATTGCCTTTATATCGGGACTATACCAAAAATGAATATGTCTATGCGAAATCTTTCATCCAGGTTTTAAAGTCGGTTTCTTTTCTAATCAATGCATTGAGTTCAGAGATTTTCACTCTTTTCTGCTCCATGGTATCGCGAAATCTCACAGTTACTGAATCATCTTCCAGTGAGTCATGATCTACCGTAATACAAAGCGGAGTTCCGGCAGCATCCTGTCTTCTATATCTACGCCCAATGGCATCTTTCTCATCATACTGTACTCTAAAATCCCATTGAAGTTCATCAATGATCTTATGGGCAAGTTCCGGCAAGCCGTCTTTCTTCACCAGTGGCAATACTGCGGCTTTTGTTGGAGCCAGTACCGCAGGAAGTTTTAATACCGTACGGGTATTCCCATCTTCCAGTTGTTCTTCTTTTAACGAAGATGAAAGAACTGCCAGGAACATGCGATCAAGACCTATCGAGGTTTCGATCACATAAGGCACATAATTTTCTTTAAGCTCAGGATCGTAGAACCTCAGCTTTTTACCAGAATGTTCTTCATGAGCTTTAAGGTCAAAATCTGTTCTCGAATGAATTCCTTCAAGTTCCTTAAATCCAAATGGGAAATCAAATTCAATATCTGCCGCTGCATTTGCGTAATGCGCTAATTTTTCATGATCATGGAATCTGTAATTCTCTTCACCCAGACCTAATGATCTATGCCAGTTTAATCGTACTTCTTTCCATTTCTCGTACCACTCAAGTTCTTCACCCGGTCGTACAAAAAATTGCATTTCCATTTGTTCAAATTCTCTCATTCTGAAAATGAACTGTCTGGCTACGATCTCATTTCTGAAGGCTTTACCAATCTGTGCTATCCCGAAAGGAATTTTCATTCTTCCTGTTTTCTGAACATTCAGAAAGTTTACAAAGATACCCTGAGCAGTTTCTGGTCTCAGGTATAGATCTGTAGCAGAATCGGCTGAAGCTCCTAGTTTAGTTCCAAACATAAGGTTGAACTGTCTAACTTCAGTCCAGTTCTTGGAACCTGTATCGGGATCTGCGATTTCAAGTTCTTCTATCAACTTTTTGACATCATCAAGATCCTCATTGGTAAGCGAGCGAGCCAGTCTTTCCAGGATCTCTTTACGATCACCTAAATATCTTTGCACTCTTGGATTGGTCTGCCTGTACATTTCTTCATCGAAATCTTCACCAAACCTTTTCTTTGCTTTTGCTATTTCCTTTTCTGCTTTCTGAAGTAGCTTTTCAGCATAATCCTCTACCAGAACATCTGCGCGATATCTCTTTTTAGAATCTTTATTGTCAATAAGAGGATCATTAAAGGCATCGACGTGGCCAGAAGCCTTCCAGGTGGTGGGATGCATTAAGATTGAAGCATCTATCCCAACAATATTCTGGTGTAACTGCGTCATACTTCTCCACCAGTATTCCTTAATGTTTTTCTTCAGCTCAGCTCCATTCTGGCCATAGTCATATACAGCACTCAGGCCATCATAGATCTCACTGGATTGAAATATATACCCATACTCCTTGGCATGGGAAATCACGTTCTTAAAAAGGTCTTCTTGTTTTGCCATGGAACAAAAATAAAAAAACCGCCCTGAATAAGCTTCAAGGCGGTCTGTATTTTATATTTTAATAATCTACTTCAGGCTAAAACTTCCGTTTGCAAGAAGAACAGCGTCATTATAAACATAGACCTTATAAGTTCCTTCCAGTAGTTTATCCTCATCTGTATTCGAAAGAATACAAACATCCAGTTCATCTTTTTCATAGAATACTTTCGAAGATGCACTATAAACCATCGCTCCACCCTCATGTTGCACCACGATCTGGTCACCTACCAGTTCATTTTCAGGATTATAAACCTGTACGTACATGGTTTTCTCACCTGTATCTGCAAGATCATTGGCCGTTAAAGTAAAACAGGTTCTAATCTGGTCAATACGTCCTGTTCTATCATTTTCAACAAGTTTCCCGCTATTTCTAACGATTACACCTTCTCCTTTTAAACCGGTGATTTTAAGTCGTGATGCCTTGTCAACCTTTGTAGAAAGACTTTGATTCGTATTCCGTAAAGAATCTGAAAATCTTGTTCTTTCCTGCAAAGCAACGCTTGTACTATCCAGAGAAGTACTCAATTGTTGATTCTGCGCACTTAAACTATCTACCACGCGAAATAGTCTGTCTTTCTCAGCTTTTAAATTACCGATCTCTCTTCTATATCTCGAGATCATAACCAGATTCGCTTCATTATCTTTTACTGAATCTAATAATCTAGTAATTCGATCACGCGCATTTACGAGGTCCTGATCCATCACCTCATTCTCATCGATCGCCTCATCGTATTTAATGATAAGTTCGTTCAATTCATCTTCTATAACTGTTTTTTCCTTCTGAAGGATCTCTTTATTCTCCTTTTCTTCGTTATAGAATTTAATGGTGTAAATACTCAGGGCAATAAGCGCCACGGCAAGTACACCCGTAAGAACTTTTAATGCAGTATTGCTTTTATTTTCTGTCATTATGAATCAATTTAGTTTGTAAATTTATACGTTTAACCAAGTCTGGTACAAGCCATTAACAAATGTTTCACGATTTCATTAATCTTCTTTATCCGGCTTCCTGTCACATTTGTCAGGCAGAACTTGTGAAAAATGAGCATATACTTTGTACCAGTTGCCTGCATGATCTTCCGGTTACCAGATATCATTTAGATAACGACAATCCGGTCAAAAAAATTTTCCAGGGCAGGGTAAAGATAGACAAAGCAACCGCATTATTACATTTCAGAAAAAAATCTGGGGTACAACAGCTTATCCATGATCTGAAATATCGCGGACACCAGGAAATTGGAAAATATCTTGGTACATGGCTGGGAGAAGAGCTATCGGCTATAGATGATTACAGGAAAATTGACCTTGTTCTTCCTGTTCCTTTGCATAAATCCAGATTAAAAGAACGCGGTTACAACCAGGTAGAAGCTTTTGGAATCGAGATCGCTAACAAGCTGGATGCTGAGTATAGATCTGATCTTATTTTGAAAGTAAACGCCATGCAAACACAAACCAAAAAAGGCAGGATCTCCCGTTGGGGCAAGATTGAGCAAACGCTCCAAATTCAGAAGCCCGATGAATTGAAGGGAAAGAATGTGTTGCTGGTTGATGATCTGGTTACAACCGGAGCGACTCTGGAAGCCTGTGCTCATAAATTACTTGAAATAGAAAATATCAGCATATCTATCGCTACCATGGCAATTACACACTAAGCATTACGTTGTAATTCAAAATAATTGTTTCTTTGCTAAAAGAATTCCCTTTCATTCATGAAGAAAAGAGTACCCGGTTTTATTCTCGTTTTGATACTTCTGTTCACCACAGTACAGTGTGCAAAGAAAGGAATGCCCGAGGGCGGACCGGTAGATGAAGATCCGCCAAAATTCTTGAGAGCAAACCCAGAAAATTTTACTACTAATTTCGACAAAGAGGAAATCCGAATTTACTTCGATGAATATATTAAGCTGGACAAACCTTCCCAGCAGATCATTATTTCTCCTCCCATGGTCCCGAAACCGAACATCATGCCTCTGGGAACTGCGAGAAAAGATATAAAGATAGAGATCACTGATACTCTGGAAGAGAATACTACCTATGCCATTAACTTCGGAAAATCTATCGTAGACAACAATGAGGGGAATCCCTATGATTATTTCAAATATGTATTTTCAACAGGAGATTACATAGATTCACTAGCAGTTTCAGGTATTGTTAGAGACGCTAAGCTGAAAGAACCTTCAGAAGTAATTTCTGTAATGCTTTATGAAGCCGATACATCTTACACAGACTCCATAGTTTTCAAGGAAACTCCAAGGTATATCACTTACTCCCAGGATAGCACTTTTAATTTCAGTCTTGAAAATCTTAAGGCAGGTACCTACAGAATGGTTGCACTTATGGATAGCAACGATAATTACCTGTATAATCCTAAAAAGGAAAAAATTGGTTTCGTAGAAGGTGATATTACGATTCCTACTGAAGAAACCTTTGAGCTTACAGTTTTCAAGGAACAGCTCGAATTCGAACCTAAAAAGCCCAATCATTTTAAAGGGAACCAGATCATTTTTGGTTATGAAGGATATGCAGATCCCGATAGTATTAAAATCGATTTGCTTTCCGCCAGGCCTGAAGGTTTCCGCTCGAGAATAATAAAGGACCCTGTAAAAGACACCTTATATTACTGGTATAATACCAGTCCGGAACTGGATACCCTCATGTTTGCGGTGAATTCACCAAAGACGCAGGATACTTTAATTGCGAGAATGGGTAATCTGGAACGTGACTCCTTAATGGTTTCAACTGAAAATGGCGATTTGATCAAAGATTTTAAGTTAAAAGCCAATACACCAATCGTTAGTTATGCTGCAGACCAGATCAGGATCATGGACATGGATTCTGCCGATGTTCCTTTTGAAGCTGAATTTGATCCCTTACTGAATGAAGTGAGACTGAAATTCGAGAAAAAGCCCTCAAATAATTATAATATCACTGCATTTCCTGGTGCAATCACAGACCTTTTTGAAGACACCAATGACACGATCTATAAGAACATTACCACTAAAGATCTTTCAGCATTTGGTACTATCATCATAGATCTTCAGAATATTCAGCAATTTCCAGTGATCGTACAGTTAACGAATATTAAAGGTGAAATTCTCGCTGAGCAATATTCAGAAGACCGGTCGAATTTCACTTTCAATTATCTTAATCCCGGGGATATCCTGGTGCGTGTTATTTTTGATAGCAACGCTAACCAAAAGTGGGACACCGGTAATTTCCTCAAAAAGGTTCAGCCGGAAAGGATTCAGTATCTAAGAGACACTTTGGAAGTTCGCGCTAACTGGGATCAACCGTATACATTTAGTCTAGACTAAAAGAATCACGATCCTGTAAGAATTTCAATTTCTCACGGGTTTCCAGCATTTCCTTTTTAGATAGTTCGAATTCCTCCACGAATTCTTCAGATCTATTCAGGCCGGTGATCGCATTACCTAAAACATCGTAAGCAGCAGAATGCCCGTTGTAAACATAGCCATCTCCATCCTCACCGGTTCTATTCAATCCAATGCAGTAGCTCATATTTTCGATAGCACGCGCTTTCAGTAATGCATCCCACGCGTTCACACGTTTTTCTGGCCAGTTAGCTACATAGATTAATACATCATAATCTTCAGTATTTCTAGCCCATACCGGGAATCGAAGGTCATAGCATACCAGCGGACAAATCTTCCATCCTTTGTAGTCTACGATCAACCTGTCTTTTCCGGCAGTATACGTAAGATGTTCCTTTGCCAGAGTGAAAGTGTGTCGTTTATCATAAATTTTATAATCCCCATCAGGAAATACAAAAAAGAGTCGGTTATAATATTCGCCATGATCTTTAATGATCACACTTCCGGTAATTGCTGAGTTTTTATGTTTAGCCGTTTGGATCATCCATCTAAGTGTCTTTCCATCTGTTTCTTCAGCAAGATTTTCAGCATTCATACTGAAACCTGTCGTGAACATTTCCGGCAATACAATAAGTTCTGTCTTATCGCTGATCGCTTCTATCTTTTCGGAAAACATCTGCAGATTCGCATCAGAATTTTCCCATTCCAGCTTAGCCTGAATTATGGCTACTTGTAATTTATCATCCATACTCAAAAATATAAAATTCGTGTAAAGCTGTGCCAAAGCAGTGTTAAATCATTGTGCAACGCCTGCTTTATAAATAGTTTTATTCCACATTAAAATCAAAATCATGAGTGTAGCAAATTTCTTTCAGAAGGATTCATATGTTTCTAATACAAGTCGTAGCGTAATTTCAGGTTTTATTGGTGGTCTTGCCGGGACTGCAGTTAAAACCCTTATCGAGCAGGTTCTTCCGGTTAGAGAAATTGACCAGAAGTCCTCCCAAATGAAAATAGTAGACGACCTTTCGACTAAGATCACAGGTAGCCCGGTAAGCACTCACAACGAAGCACTGGCAGAACAGTTAGTGAACATTCCAATGGGTGGTTCTCTTGGAGCCGCTTATGGATATGGTAAAAAGAATCGTTTTGGTCTTAAACCTATGGATGGGATCATTTTTGGTGCTACGACCTGGGCTTCTACCCACGAGACTTCTTTACCAATATTAGGTCTTGAGCCTAAACCTACAGATGTACCAGTAAGAATGCAAATCAATGAGCTTTTTGCCCATGTTGCATTTGGCGTAACTACAGAGCTAGTAAGACATTATATCGATAAGCAAATGAGAGAGAGCAACTAAGCCTCTAATTGCTTCAACATTCTTTTAATTCTGTCTTCAAGTTTTTCTGAAGATAATTTTTCACGCATTCTATCTGTAATGATTGGAAATGAGAAGGGTGTTGGTTTCGCACATTTTTTCCAGACGATCGTTTGTTTCGAAATTCTATCAAGGGAGATTCTTAATCTCCCTTCTTCCAATTGATGTTCAAAAGTCTCCTGAAAGGCTTGCTGATACAGTAAATTATCCTCTTCATAATCTCTAAAAACACTGAATAATAGTTGAGAATTCGACTGAAGGTGTTTGCTTTTGATCAGCTTATTAGGATAGCCGGTAAATACCAATCCAGCAATTACTGCTATATCGCGGAATTTTCTACGGGCCATTTCCGTAGCATTCAGACTTTTATAGAGATCATCCATTAAAAAATCTGCAGAAAACAGATTGTTATCCAATACTTGCTGCATATCGATCTCCTGGTCTGAAAGTAATTCGAATCCGTAATCATTAAATGCGATTGAAAAGCTTATAGGAACTAGCAAACTGATACGGTAAGCAAGTAAACTACCCAGAGCTTCATGCACAAATCTCCCGTCAAAAGGATAGAAAACGGCATGATAACCTTCCCGGGTTTTAAAAGTTTCTATTAAAAACTCATCTGCCTTTGGAATGATTGAATCTCTTTGCTGTCTCTTGAAAATAGGCTTTAATGCTTCAAATTCAGGACTGGTCTTCTCATCCTGCTCTAGTGCTGAAGCTTCATACATTTCATCACGTAATAATTCACTCATTTGAGCTGAGAAAGTCATTCTTCCACCAGACCAACTGGGTACTTTGGCCGTTTTCTTTTTTGATTTTCTAACCAGCACCTGCATGTTCTTAATTCGAACGAGTTCCAGGTTTCTACCGGCAAACGTGAAAACATCACCGGGTTTTAATTTGGATATAAAGAACTCTTCCATAGTTCCTATATAACCACCCTTAATATATTTTACACTCAGTACGGCGTCGCTTACGATCGTTCCAATTTGAAGTCGGTGACGCATGGCAACTCCCCGGTTATTGATCTTAAACTTTCCATCTTCCTCGATCTCGACTTTTTTGTATTCATCGTAAGACTGAAGACTCTGGCTCCCTTTGGTAATAAAATTCAGGATCCATCGCCATTGATCTTCGGTGATACCCTGGAAGCAAAACGTACTGGCGATTTCTGGAAAGATCTCTTTTGGGAAGAAACCGTTGGAGACTGCCAGCGTATTTAAATATTGAACCAGAACGTCAAAACTCATCAGGTAAGGCACTCGATCCTCTACCGCCTTTTTTACTACGGCCTTTTGTAAAGCTGAAGCCTCGATCAACTCTATAGCATGTGTTGGTAGAAAGTAGATCAAACTTACCTTCCCAGGCTGGTGACCACTTCTACCCGCCCTTTGTAAAAATCTCGCTACACCTTTGGGCCCGCCAATTTGCACGATAGTTTCTACTGGTGCGAAATCTACTCCAAGGTCAAGACTCGAAGTACAGACCACAGCTTTCAAACTTTCATTTCTTATCGCCTGCTCGACCCAGAGCCTGGTCTCTTTATTGATACTCCCATGATGCATGGCCACTTCACCGGCAAACTCTGGGTATTTACTTAGTAATTTCTGAAACCAAAGTTCACATTGTGACCTGGTATTTGTGAAAAGCAGCGTGGTTCTGGATTCCTTGATAATAGGCACGACCTCATCCAGCAAATGCAGACCTAGATGTCCACGCCAGGGGAATTTCTCCATTTTCTTCGGAATAATAGATCGAACATCGATCTTCTTTTTCAGGAATGCTCTTACCAAAACCGAATTTTCATAGGCTTTGGATTCTGGTCCTAGCAACACTTCCCTTGCCTGATCAAGATTCCCAATAGTGGCAGAAATACCCCAGATCCTTAGATCTTTGGAGATAGTTTTCAATCGGGAAAGGCCTAATTCTACCTGTACACCTCTTTTGGTCCCCAGCAGTTCATGCCACTCATCGATCACGATCGCCTGCAGATCCTTGAATGTCTTATCGTAGTTCTTAGAAGCCAATAGTAATTGCAGACTTTCAGGAGTCGTAATGAGTAGATCTGGCATGGAGCGTTTCTGCGCGGCCCGGTCCTTCTGGGAAGTATCTCCAGTCCTGATACCCACGGTAAATTGAGTTCCCATTTCTTCCGCAAAGCGTGAAGCGGCTTGCTCGATCTCAACACTTAGTGCTCTAAGCGGAGTGATCCATATCGCCTTTAGACCTTTCTTGTGTTTTGTTTTATAATCCGGATTTTTACGAATATAGTCCAGTACTATTGGCACCCACAGTGCGTAAGTTTTCCCACTGCCCGTAGGCGCATTCAATAATCCGTTTTTCTTCTGAAGATAGGCTGTCCAGGTATCCTTTTGAAATTTAAAGGGTTTCCAGTCCTGTCCCGCAAACCAGTCATCTGCCAGTCCTATGAGTTCTGCGCGCTTCATTATGGTATAAGCGCTTTTAGATCATCCAGCGTATTGGCTTCTTCGATCTTTTTGTCTAATCTCCAGCGAAGTATCCTGGGGAACCTTGTTGCGACACCACTTTTATGTCTTTTAGATTCCGCAATGCCTTCAAATGCAATCTCGAATACGTAATGTGGAGTTACACTTCTAACCGGGCCAAAGCGGTCTAGCGTATTTCTTTTGATCCAGGCATCCAGCTTTCTGAATTCCTTGTCGGTAAGACCGGAATAAGCCTTTGCGAAAGTGACCAGTTCTTTTTTTTCCTCATCCCAAAGCCCGAATGTGTAATCTGTAAATAAATTACTTCTCCTTCCATGACCTCGCATGGCGTAGGTAAGAACAGCATCTATCGTAAGCGGATCAACTTTCCATTTCCACCAGTCGCCTTTTTTCCTCCCTACGAGATACGGGGAATCAAGCCTTTTCAGCATTAATCCTTCCGACTTTACTTCTCTCGAATTTTCGCGCTCTACAGCGGCTTCTTCCCAAGTTTTAAATCTTATACTTTCTGAAAGATGTAATGGCAGCTCTTCGCTTCGAACTTCGTGATATAGCTTTTCCAGGATCTCACGTCTCTCTCCAAATGCTGTATCCCGAATGTCCTCACCTTCCCATTCCAGAATATCATAGGCTTTTAGAATCACCGGTGTTTTTTCCAGAAGCTTCTTACCAACATTCTTACGTCCAATCCGTGTTTGCAGGTCATTAAAAGTTCCAATTTCACCATCTGGAAATGGCAGAATTTCTCCATCGATGACCGTTCCGTTGGGTACAACGCCAACCAAAGCTTCAAATTCGGGGTATTTATCGGTTACCAGTTCTTCTCCTCGTGACCAAACAAATAACTGGTCATTTCTAATAATTACCTGCGAACGTATACCATCCCATTTATGCTCTGCGCTCCATTCTGAAACATCTCCAAGTGCATCAGGTTCATCTTCAATGGCGTAAGCCAGATAAAATGGATATGGTTTTGAAAGAAAATCCTCTTCATTTTCCTCGAGAATAAGCTTGTTATAGGTAATCTTTGAAGGTTCCCAGTTACCCATTAATTTATAAGCGAGGATATCTTCATCGATTTCGGTAGCTTTCGCCAGGGCACGAGTCATCAATTTCTGACTTACTCCAATTCTAAAACTTCCGGTTATAAGCTTGGTGAATACGAATCGTTCGTAATAATTCAGATTTAACCAGTTGTCAAAAAGATATTCCTTTTTTACTTCTTCTGGCTTTTTCTTCAATTCAAGGATCTCCTGTAAAAATTGATTCAAACTCTTTTCCGTAGAACTATCGCTCTTCGGAATAACAAGTGCAATGGTTTCAGCCAGATCCCCAACAATATGATAGGACTCTTCAAATAGCCAGAGCGGGATATTCGCTAATTCTGAAGCCCATTCCCGCATGAGTGTGGTATTTACCGGTCGGGGTGGTCTTCGATGACTCAAGATCGCGATAGTCCAAACCTTGTCCTTGTCTTCAGCATTTTTAAAATACTCGGTAAGAGCTTCAACTTTCAAGGTAGTTTTATTGGTACTATCCAGGGTTTTGATCAAATCTGCAAATGCTCTCATTCCGAATCCTTTTCTTTATCGCTTTCCAGTTGCCCGGTCTCACTTTCGTATTGAGTTTCTTCCGTTCGTGCATCATAACCCTGTTCGCGAAGATATTTCGAAAATATATCGGTATATCCATGAGTACAGATCACTTTTTCGCAACCAGTTTCTTTTATCGACGATAGCAAACCCTGCCAGTCACAATGATCACTGAGCACAAAACCTTTATCGATCGCCCGTCTTCTTCTGGCACCACGAAAAGTCATCCATCCACTGGCTGAAGCAGTTACATATGGCACCATTTTCCTGATCCAGGTACTTCCATGAGCACTTCCCGGGGCAAGTACAATATTACCTTTTAGTTCTTCTTTCGTAGTTTCTCTTGTCACTCTTGTAGTTTCATGAAAATCCATTTGAGAACGTAAAACTTCAGTCATATTTTCGATCGCTCCATGAGTATAAATCTTTCCAATCGATGGATCTAAATGCTTCAGTAATCGCTGGGCTTTTCCGAGGGAATAACCGAAGAGTACAGAAGTTCTTCCATCTGACTGGTTTTGATCCCACCAGTTATTTATTTCAGCAAAAACCTGCTTCTGTGGGGTCCATTTAAAAGCGGGCAGTCCAAAGGTACATTCAGTAATAAAAGTATGGCATTTTACAGGTTCATAAGGCACCGCAACACCATCATCCTCGGTCTTATAATCTCCGGTAAAAACCCAGATTTCACCTTTATATTCCACCCTGATCTGGGAAGAACCAATAATATGACCCGCCGGATGCAACGAAAATTTCACTCCGTTGATCGTAAAGCTTTCATTCCATTTCTTGCCGGTGACATTTATTTCTCCCAGCCGGTGACTAATGATAGGCACATTGCTATGATGCGTGATATATTTCTTGTGACCATACCTGCTATGATCTGCATGACCATGAGAAATAATCGCCTTATCCACAGGTTTCCACGGATCCAGATATACATCTGCAGCAGCACAGTAAATTCCTTTGTCGTTAAAAGCCAGTAGCGGTGTTTCCATAAATTCTGAAGAAAATTGAATTTAAATAATACTGGATTCAAACGGAAAGGATTAAGAAAAGATTAGCGAACGACTAGCAAGAATAATGCTGGCTTTGCGTAATTAAAGTGCGGGATATCTTTATATTTGTAAGACTAAATTATATTACAAATGTCCTTTTCAGATTTATTTGGCTCAGGAGAGCATCTAAGAAACTTAAGTCATTTTGCATCGATTGTAAACCTTGCAGCCATTGACGGCGAGATTAACGATAGAGAAGAGAAATTGCTTCAAAGATTTGCCCGTAAACTGGATATTAACGAAGAAGAATATGCGAAGGTTATAGAAAACCCAAAAGCATTTCCTCTTACGGGATCCAATAGTGTGGAAAGAAGACTAGAGCGCCTGCACGATCTTTTCAAGATCATCTTTGCAGATAATGAGATCGACGAAGAAGAAACTGAACTTATCAAGCGCTACGCGATTGGCCTTGGTTTTTCCAGCCAGGCTTCTGAAGGAATTATCGAGCGTTCTATCCAGATCTTTAGCGGACAGTTAAATTTCGATGATTATCGTTATTTGCTAGAAAAAGATAATGACTGAGACTGATCTTTAGTTTCTGCTTTTCGCATAAATTCTTCAGCTTTTTCCACCATTTTCCTGCTTCCGCAGAAGAAGGGAACACGTTCGTGAAGCTCAGTAGGTTTTATATCCATAATTCTCTGGAAACCATCACTGGCTTTACCTCCCGCCTGTTCTGTTAAATATGCGAATGGATTGCACTCATAAAGCAGTCTCAATTTACCATTATTGGCTTTGGAACTCTTCGGGTACATAAAAATTCCACCTTTGATCATATTCCGGTGAATGTCTGATACCATCGAACCAATATACCTGGAAGTATAAGGACGATCTCCCTGTTCTTCCTGGCAGTATTTGATATAATCCTTTACTCCCTGCGGGAAATGTATGTAATTCCCTTCATTAATTGAATAGATTCTTCCATCTTCAGGAAATTTCATATCTGGATGCGAAAGATACCAGGATCCTAAAGCAGGATTTAATGTAAATCCATTCACACCATGCCCTGTGGTATATACCAGCATCGTTGAAGTTCCGTAAATAATATACCCTGCCGCAACCTGCATATTTCCGGGTTGAAGAAAATCTTCTTTCTGAACCGGAGTCCCAATAGGTGTGACTCTTTGATAGATCGAGAAAATAGTTCCAACAGACACGTTTACGTCTATATTCGAACTGCCATCCAAAGGATCCATCAATACGACATATTTGTTTTTATGATCGCGTTTATGCCCTTCGATCCGGATAAAATCATCATTTTCTTCGGAAGCGATCCCACAAACGATTTCGCGATTTGTCAAAGTCTGAATGAATTTATTATTCGCATAGACATCCAGCTTTTGCTGGTCTTCACCCTGAATATTAGTCTCACCATATGCGCCTATGATATCCACTAGTCCGGCTTTGTTCACCTCGTGATTTACTACTTTGGCAGCTAGCCGAATAGAATTTATAAGTCTGGATAATTCTCCGGAAGATCCCGGGAAATCTGACTGGTTTTCGATAATAAATTCTCCGAGAGTTTGATTTGGCTTAGACATGAAATTGGGTTTCTGGCCGCTAAAGTATTAAATTTTGATCTTACTATAACGATTTCGCTGGCAATACTACTATTGTTTAAATTTGTAGAAAAGTATTTATATGGAAATTAACATTAGAAAGGCGGAAGCCCGGGACATGCAGGACGTGCTTGGCCTTATCAAAGAACTCGCAATCTTCGAAAAAGAGCCAGACGCGGTGATTATTTCTGAAGAAAATCTTATAAGAGATGGTTTTGGGGAGCATCCTCTTTTTACCTGTTTTGTTGCTGAAGTTGAAGGGAAGATCCACGGAATGGCGCTTATATATTTCAGGTATTCCACATGGAAAGGAAAAACTGTTCATCTTGAGGATCTGGTAGTTCGGGAAAGCTACAGAGGCAAAGGACTGGGATCTGCTCTCTATAGCCGGGTGATCAAATTTGCTTCCGAAGAAAAGGTAAAAAGAACAGAATGGGTGGTACTAAACTGGAATAAAAATGCTGCCGATTTTTACCGCAGAAGTGGCGCTAATGTCATGCAGGACTGGGATACGGTACAAATGGATGCAGATGGCATGCACGCCTATCTCCAAAATAAAAATATGCTTTAATATGGCTTTAATAGACTTATCATCTACAATCCCTACTTTTGTTAAAATTTGACTTATGGAATATACAATTAGAGAGGCCAGACGTGAAGATATGCGGGATGTTCTGGAACTTATAAAAGAACTTGCCGCACATGAAAACCATCTCGATGATGTAGAGGTAGACGTTGCTGCACTGGAAAAAGAAGGTTTTGAACATGAAAATTTTAAATGTTTTGTAGCCGATGTTTCCGGAAATATTGAAGGAATGGCGCTGGTATACTTCAGGTTTTCTACCTGGAAAGGAAGAACCGTACACCTTGAAGATCTTATCGTTCGTGAGAGTATGCGTGGAACAGGTCTTGGCGGAGCTTTATACCAGCAAGTTGTAAAATATGGTCATGAACATGGCGTTAAACGTATAGAATGGGTCGTTTCAGAAGGAAATAGAAATGCGATCGAATTTTATGAAAACACAGGTGCACAGATAAAGGAGAGCTGGAAGACCGTACATATGGAAGAAAGTGGCATCCATAAAAATGTGAAAAAGTAGTGATCAAAGTATTTAAGTTTGGTGGTGCTTCCGTAAAAGATGCTGAGGGCGTACGTAACCTTTTAAAGGTTCTTGAAGTTACAGGAACTGCAGAAAAACTGATCGTAATTTCAGCGATGGGTAAAACAACGAATGCTCTAGAGTTTGTTGTTCAAGAATACCTGCAAAATTCCAGAGTTTCAAATACGCTGGAGGAGGTGAAAACCTATCATCTGGAGATTATGCATGAGCTTTTTCCAGATACAAGAGCACAGGTTTTTACTAAAATTCAAAGGCTCTTCACCGAACTCGAAAACTTTTTAGACCATAATAAATCAATACAATACGATTTCGTTTACGACCAGGTGGTGAGCTTTGGTGAATTGCTTTCTACCACTATCGTTAGCGAATACCTTAATAGTCACAATATTACCTCAAAATGGCTGGATGCACGACAATTTATTAAAACCGATAGTACCAATCGGGAAGCTCAGGTAAACTGGAGTAAAACTCAGGACCTCGTACTCAGCCACATCGACACTTCAAAACTTAATATCACTCAGGGTTTTATTGCTTCAGATGCGAACAATTTTACAACGACATTGGGTCGTGAAGGTTCAGATTATTCAGCAGCGATCCTGGCCTATTGTCTTAATGCGGAAAATGTAACGATCTGGAAAGATGTTCCCGGAGTTCTGAATGCAGACCCACGGCACTTTACCGAAACTCATTTGCTCAACCAGATCTCCTACGAGGAGGCTATAGAACTTGCGTTTTACGGTGCTTCGGTGATACATCCAAAAACACTACAGCCATTACAAAGAAAGGAAATTCCGCTTTATGTACGCTCTTTTATTAATCCTGCGGAAGAAGGCACTGCTGTAAGTAAAGGCAGGACTATTTTTCCTGAAGTACCCTGCTTCATCGTGAAAAAGAATCAGGTTTTGATCTCATTGTCATCACTGGATTTCAGCTTTATGGTGGAGAAGAATATTTCTGAAATATTCCGACTTTTTCACAAATATCAAATGAAGGTGGATCTTATTCAGAATTCGGCTATTAGTTTTAAAGTTTGTGTAGATAATAAATTCAACCAGCTTGAAAAACTGATTCAACATCTTAAGGCGCGATTTAAAGTTGATTACAAAACCGGTGTTTCTCTTTATACCATAAGGCATTTCAATGCTGAAGCGATCGCTAGCCTGGAAAAGGATAAAAACGTACTTTTAAAACAATTGACCCAAAACACCGTTCAACTGGTAGCTGAAGTTTGATTCTAGGTCAAAAACTAACCAAACCAGTCAATTATGGGAATTGTAAGTGCAAGAGAAGTAGCCCAAGTGATGAATCTTTGCAAATTTGGTTTTCTTGGCAACAGCATAGGTTGGTTGATCCTCAAAACCACGAAACTTTCTCGCATTAATCGAGAATACGATAAACGCAAAAACCTAAATGGGATTGATTTTATAGATTCTATTCTAAATGAATTTGAAATCGATTTTGATATTCCGGAAAAAGACCTGAAAAGAATTCCAAAGGATGGTGCTTTTATTACCGTTTCCAATCATCCTCTTGGAGGAATTGATGGAATGATCCTGATGAAGCTGGTTCTGGAAAAAAGACCCGATTACAAGGTCATTGCAAACTTTCTTTTGCACCGTCTTGATCCGCTCAAACCTTATATCCTGCCGGTAAATCCTTTTGAAGACCATAAGGATGCGAAGTCCAGTCTGGGAGGAATGAAAAGATCGATCGCACATCTTAAAGCCGGGAATGCCCTCGGAATTTTTCCTGCCGGGGAAGTTTCAACAAGCAGGGACAAGCATTTGATCGTAGATAAACCCTGGGAACCTTCAGCCATGAAACTTATTCAGAAATCGAAAGTTCCAGTGCTTCCTATCTATTTCCATGCTAAGAATAGCGTATTTTTCTATCGCCTGGCTAGTATGAGCGATGTGCTGCGTACTGCAAAATTGCCCAGTGAAATGCTTTCCCAGAAACGTAGAAAAATAAAGGTTAGAATAGGTCATCCAATTTCAGTAGAAGATCAGAAAGAGCACACAAATCTGGAAGCGTATACTGCATTTATACGACGAAAAACATATATGCTTGCCAATGTTTTTGAGAAAAAAAATTTACTGTCTAAACTTCCCAGAACATTAAAGATTCCCAGATCTCCAAAAGACGTTGCTGAAGAAACCAATTCAGAATTAATGAGTCTTGAAGTGGAGAATTGCAGAAGAATGGATAAAAGGCTACTGCAAAGTAAAAACTACGAGGTGTTTCTGGCAAAACGTGAAGTGATCCCAAACATCCTGAATGAAATTGGCAGATTAAGGGAGATCACATTTCGGGAAGTGGGAGAAGGCACCAACAAAAGTGTGGACCTTGACAAATTTGATGATCATTATCACCATTTGTTCCTATGGGATCGAGAAGCTGAAAAGATCGCCGGCGCTTACAGAATGGGAATGGGAAATGAGATTTTTGCAGCTCATGGAATCGATGGTTTCTACCTGCAGGACCTGTTTGGTTTTGAATCAGAACTTTACAAAATGATGAGCGAGAGCATCGAAATGGGTCGGGCGTTTATAATCAAAGAATACCAGCTAAAGCCCATGCCTTTGTTCTTATTATGGAAAGGAATTGTGCATTGTACATTAAGGTTTCCTGAACATAAATATCTTATTGGCGGAGTCACCATAAGTGACAAATTCAGTAATTTTTCAAAATCTCTCATGATCGAGTTTATGAAGTCCAATTATTACGATCCATATGTTGCCCAGTATGTTCACCCCAAGAAAGAATTTAAAGTAAAACTTGTCGATGCCGATAAAGATCTTGTTTTCGATGAAAGTGAAGCTGATCTTAACAAATTTGACCGCATCATTGATGAGCTGGAACCAGAAAACCTCAGACTTCCGGTGCTTATAAAAAAATATATCAAGCAAAACGCTAAGGTGGTTGCTTTTAACGTAGACCCTTTGTTTAATGATGCGATAGACGGACTTATGTATATAAGGATCGCTGATCTACCGGAGAGCACGGTCAAACCGGTGATGGAAGAGTTTCAGAAAGAACTTGAAGAGCGGGCGGCGGCAACTGCAAAAGATAAATAAGCTGCTGTTAAGATACTGTTATTCTGATGTTTTTACTGGACATTGGAAAGCCTGATTCTTAACTTGCAAATCTAAACGCTAACAACATGGAAAATATATTAATAGCCGGTGCAACCGGTGCTACAGGAAAAAGAGTAATCGAAATCCTGAACAACTCTGAAAGTTTCAATCCGCTGGCACTTATTCGAAAAGAAGAGCAAAGACAGCAGTTTGAAGATATGGACGTAGAAGCTGTGATGGGAGATCTTGAAGGAGATGTAAGTCACACCATGAAAGGAATTGATAAAGTGATCTTCGCCGCAGGATCTGGTGGAGGAACCAGTGAGGAAAAAACCATTGCCGTAGACCAGGAAGGTGCTAAAAAACTTATTGATGCAGCGAAAAATTCCAACGTTCAGAAATTTGTAATGTTGAGCGCAATGGCAGCAGATGAACCATCAAAAAATGAAGATCTTAAGCATTATCTAGAAGCGAAAAAAGAAGCTGACGACTATCTTCGTGCAAGTGGATTGAATTATACGATCGTTAGACCAGGTGCGTTGACCGATGATCTTGGCCTTGCTAAAGTTGAAGTTGCAGAAGGTTCACTTGGAAAAAGAGGAGAGATTTCCAGAGATGATGTAGCATTTTTACTGGTAATGTCACTGGCAGATCCATTGGTGAAGAATATGACTTTTGAGGCAATTGAAGGTACGCAATCTATAAAAGAAGCTTTATTAGATCTTACCACTAAAGCTTAAATAAAAGATTAAATCAGGAAAAAAGCCATGCGATGCATGGCTTTTTTTTATTCGTTGTCTTTTTCTTTCTCTTCGAGGAAAACCTGATCTACAGGCTCCCATAATTCGATCTTGTTTCCTTCAGGATCCAGGATCCAGCCAAACTTACCATAGTCATAATTTTCCATTTCGCCTACAACTTCTACTCCTTCAATTTTCAAAACCTTCAGTAATTCTTCCAGGTTCTCTACCCTGAAATTCATCATGAATTGTTTTTCCGAAGGTTGAAAATATTCAGTTTTATGATCCATAGGGCTCCATTGCGTTGAACAATCATTTCCCTGTTTATCCTTCCACCAGAAAGTACAACCGTATTGATCAGTATTCAAACCTAGATGCTGATTGTACCAGCTTTTTGTAGCATCAGGATCTTTCGCTTTGAAAAAGAAACCGCCTAAACCTGTAACCCTGTTTTTCATAATGATTCGAATTTAAAGTTCTATTACTTGTTTAAAGGGAATTGAGATCTTTAATGTTCTAAAGTGAAGCTCTTGCTATTTCTTCTCATCTCCAAAGCTTCCAATGATCTTATCTGCAATCACCGTGGCTAGTTTTTCATGAGATTCTCTAGTCCAGCCTGCAACATGCGGACTCAATAGTGTATGTGGCATGAACATTAGTTCTCTTAAAGCCTCCGGAATAGAATCTGCCGCACTTATGCTTACATTCTTCTTATTCCCGAAAAGACTTTCAAAACTGGATTTTTCATATTCCAGTACATCCAGTCCTGCTCCAAGGATCTTTCCCTCTTTTAATGCGCCAACAAGATCTTCTGTCACCGCACTTTTTCCTCTCGCGGTATTGATGAACCAGATAGGTTTCTTAAAGTTAGCAATAAATTCCTTATTGATCATTTGATGGGTCTTCTCTGTTAATGGAGTATGTAAACTCACGACATCCGCCTTTTCAAAAAATTCATCGTAGGTAACCTGTCTTGCATTCTCATCTGCAATCCCATCTTTTAGATCATAAAAGATAACATCAACATCAAAACCTCTAAGCTTTTTTGCAAAACTCTTTCCCATATTTCCGTAGCCTATTAAACCAACGGTTTTCCCGTCCAGTTCCACGCCACGATTTTCTTCACGATGCCATAATCCTTCGCGAACCTCGCGATCTGCTTTGTTGAGCCGGTTAAAGAGTGATAAGAGCATTCCAAGAGCATGTTCCCCAACGGCATTCGCATTTCCTTCCGGCGCAGAAAATAGTTTGATTCCGCGTTCCTGAGCATATTCCACGTCAATGCTTTCGAGTCCGGCGCCAACCCGGGCGATAAATTTCAAATTTGGCGCAGCATCAATAAATTCTTTATCAATCTTATACCTGCTTCTTATGACGATACCATCATATAAATGTTGATTTTGCAGGGTTTCTTCACGGCTTTGTTCGAAGCCTTCCACATTATGATGACCAGCTTCAGCCAGTTTTTGCATTAATATTGGATGGTTGGTATCTGCGTGTAGGATGATCATGTCTTTCTTATTTGAATTTAGCAATTTTCACAGTTTCAGTAATCTACTGAAAATGCCTGCTGCAAAGTTAAGAATGATTTGGCAGAAGCCGTAGAACAGTCCTAGAAACCTAAGATCGCCTTGGCGATTAGAAAGTAAGTAAGGATCCCGAAAACATCGTTACTGGTAGTGATAAATGGTCCGGTAGCAACAGCAGGATCAATATTATTTTTATTCAGAATAATGGGGATAAAAGTACCAATAAGTGCGGCTAATACAATCACAGAGATCAAGGCCACCCCAATACTGATCGATTCCTGAATAGTGGTTCCGAAGAAATATGAACTAATAGCGAAAACTATAATGGCTATAGAAGTTCCATTTATAAGTGCGAGACCAAATTCCTTTAGTAATCTGGATAGAATATTCCCTCTAAGACTATCATTCGCGAGTCCTTGTACGATGATCGCGCTGGACTGTACTCCAACGTTCCCGGCAGTTGCCTGGATAAGCGGCACAAATACCAGTAAGTTTGGATACGTTGTTAGTATGGTTTCAAAACCAGAAATAATACTGGCAGCTCCAAGACCACCGAACATCCCGATCATTAGCCAGGGTAATCTTGCCCTGGTTTGTTTGAAAATATTATCATCGGCCTCCACATCTTCAGAGATACCTGCGGCCATCTGGTAATCCTTTTCAGCTTCTTCCCTTACAAAATCAAGAATATCATCAACGGTAATTCTTCCTACAAGGCGATTCATTTCATCCACTACGGGAATCGCTTCAAGGTCATACTTTTGCATGATCCTCGCTACCTCATCACCTTCAGTGTGCACATTTACATAGTCCACCTGCGGAATATAAACATCGCTGATATTGGCATTGCTGGAAGCAGTTAGTAGATCTTTAAGGGAAAGTCTTCCTTTTAGTTTATTCTTGGAATCGACTACATAAATTGAATGAACACGGGTCACGTTCTCAGCCTGCTTTCGCATCTCGGCCATACAGCCGGTAACACTCCAGTTCTCATTAACCTTCACGAGCTCTTTTGCCATAAGACCACCGGCAGAATCTTCGTCATAACGAAGCAGTTCCACGATATGATCTGCATGCTCCTCATCTTCAATCTCAGCGATCACATTTTGCTGAAGTTCCGGTGACAGTTCAGAAATAATATCTGCTGCATCATCGGTATCCATTTCGTTCAGCTCTGAAGCGATCTCGCTTGGAGAGAGATTTTCAAGAATACGTTCCCGAACATTCTCTTCCAGCTCCATAAGAGCTTCAGCAGTTTTCTCACTATCCAGAAGCCTCACGATATACGTGGCTTCTTCCAGGTTTATTTCGGTAAGAATTTCAGCAATATCAGCGTGATGCACGTCTTCAAGGTGCAACAACAATTCCTCATCGTTTCCTTGTTCGATGAGGTACTGGATCTTGTCAATTAATTCTTCACTTATTTGAAACTGCATACGGCTCTATTTTTTGCGTCAGTTCAATAAACTGCTGGAAACCGAGTTGTTCCGGTCGAGATCCAAATATAGTATCTTCCCTTAAATTATCTGGAAGATTAAGACTTTTTAAAGAGTTACGAAGTGTTTTTCTACGTTGGTTAAAAGAAGTTTTCACCACGGTGAAAAACAGCTTTTCATTACAGGGAAGACTATAGTTTTCCTTACGTTTTAAACGTAGAACTCCGCTATCCACTTTAGGTGGTGGATTGAAAACTGTTGGGGGCACCGTAAACAGATATTCTGCTTCATAAAATGCCTGAACAAGTACGCTCAAAATCCCGTAAGCTTTACTTCCTTCCTTTTCACAAATTCGTTTAGCCACTTCTTTCTGAAACATTCCAGAAAATTCTGGGATCTGGTCACGCATTTGCAAAACCTTAAAAACTATCTGTGTAGAAATATTATAGGGAAAATTACCAATTACGGCGAACTGTTCCTCTCTAAAGATACTTCCAAGGTCATGTTTTAAGAAGTCTTTTTCATGAATACGACCACGTAAATGCAGGTAATGACTTTCCAGATATTCCACACTTTCTGAATCGATCTCGATTACGTGAACTTCAGTATCTTTTTCAAGAAGATACTTGGTAAGCACACCCATCCCTGGACCTATCTCCAAAGTTTTCCTATATCCGGAATAATCGAGGGTATCCGCGATTTTCCTGGCGATATTCTCATCGGTCAAAAAATGCTGACCCAAATGTTTCTTTGCGCGAACATCTGTATTGGAGTCCTGTTTTGGTGGCCTGTTATTCTTCATGATAATTATTCTGGGGAAGTATATTCACCAATTAGTTCAAGTTCGGTTCTAAAAGCTACAAATTTACCTTCGAAAGCTTTGGAACTTGCCCGCATTTTAGTGGCATCTTCCTGGTAATATCGCTCCAGTACTTCCTTACTTTCCGTAGTATACTGGACTGAATATGTGATGCCACCCATTGGTTCCTGCACCATCACCTTGGTCATCAAAGCTTTGCTGAACTTTCCGGTTTTCAACATTTCCGGGATATGTTCTTTTTGCATCCATTCCATCCATTGGTCGTGGATCTCTTCCTGAATATTAACGGTGACATTGTATATGATCATTTGCAATCTTTTATTGTCAAATATCCGATTTTTGGTCCGGCAAATCAAAATATGCAGAATTATTAAAACTCTTGATGCTTAGACTTCGTTATATATAAATATTATAGTTCATCCATGCTTGGGAGAGAAATCAGTAGTTTAGAACAAAACAATAATTTATCATCTAATTACTGAATAACAACATGTAGCTTTAACCATAGGTTTACTCACGATTTTAAACTATTAATAAAAAGGCGATGGTTAAAGCCTAAGTTCGTCTAACAATTAAATTATTAAATATGAAACGCTTTATCCATTTAACATTTCTTTCAGTTCTATTATCAGTTATTTTCGTAGCGTGTAGTAGCGATGATGATAATATAGACGATACAGTCGAAACACCCGTTACACAAATTAATTCTGTTACTTATGAACTAGGCTCTGTATCTAATTCTTCAATTTCTGGTAAGGCTAAAATTATTGAAAATAGTGATGCTACAATTACTGTTGAACTCTCATTAGAAAATACTTCTGAAGGTTCAGAACATCCAGCCCATATTCATTTCAACACAGCCGCAGAAGGTGGTGACATAGCTATTACCCTGGGCAGCGTAAATGGAGATACAGGTGAAAGCAGTGTTACTTTTAATTCTTTAGACAACGGTACGCCTATAACTTATGAGGAACTGATCGATTTTGACGGCTATATTAATGTACACTTTAGTAGTTCGGAACTTTCTACCTTGATTGCTCAGGGAGATATAGGACAAAATGAACTAACTGGTAATTTTAAAGCCTATGAACTGAATGAAAAGGACATCGCCGGGATAAGTGGTACAATAGAATTTGCGGAGCGGGTAAATAAGACTACACTTGTAACTATTTCTTTAGAGGGAACTATTGAAGGGAATACGCACCCAGCTCATATCCACGAAAATGATGTAGCTACAACGGGGGATATTATTGCTGGACTAAATGCCGTAGACGGAGCAACCGGTATAAGTAAAACGCAGATTGAGAATTTAGTAGGAGGTGCCACCATTACATACGAAGAATTTCTTTCCAGCAATGCTTACGTGAACGTACACTTGAGTGATGATAACTTATCAACCATTATTGCCCAGGGGAACATTGGGGATAATGAGAATATCGATACTGTAGACTCTAAAACATATGATGTTACAAATAATGGTGCAACTGCATATATTTGGAACGGAGAGGAGTTTAATAATAATTCAAATCCCAATCTTACTCTGAGAAGAGGTGAAACCTATACTTTCAATCTAGATGCTCCTGGACACCCTTTCTTAATAAAAACTGTTCAAGGTACTGGCACTTCAAATCTTTATGACGAAGGCGTTACAAATAACGGTGCTGTTTCAGGAACTATAACTTTTACTGTACCAGAAGATGCTCCAGACACGCTTTACTATAATTGTGAATTTCATGGAGTAATGACAGGAACAATTAACATTACAGATTAATCGATAATTTGATTAAAACTTATGACCCAATGCTCTAAGCATTGGATCATATTATATAGGAATAACAGCATACGGAAAGGTATGAAAGAAAAAACCTAAAATCCTGTAATCTAATATTTTGGGATTATTCTATAATGTCTCCCCGAAGCAAACGATACTTTTTACGGGCATCTGTGAAATAAATACTATTGGCAAAGTTAAAGATAATTTGCTCGTAAAGAGTCTTTGCCTTCTCTGGATGTTCCAGCTTGCTTACGTAAAGTTCGGCAAGATAAAAATGTGCGTTATCTGCCAGGATATCATCACCATACGATTGGATGATTTGTAAATAATTATTCTCAGCCCTATCATAACTTGCTTCGTATTCAAAAAGCTTTGCCTGCGCATACAAAGCTTCATCCTCTATACTTTCACCCTTATGCGTTTCCAGGATCGTATCCAGCATGGAAATAGCTTCTGAATTTCGCTTCTGAAATGCCAGCAGGTCTGCCCTTGCATACTTTTTAAGTGCAGTTTGCGTACTATCTTCCTGGCTATTGTCATTGATAAGTAAACTCAGTTCCATGGCATCATTCGCGATCAATTGCGAAGTAGATTTTTTAAGAATATCAAGCTGAGATTTCGCCCATTCAAAATCACCCTTATAGTAACTAGTCTTAGCAACCTTCAACCTGGCATCCTGCGCCATGACATCGTTTTTCACCAGGTTTTGCACCTGTGAATAATAGATCAATGCCTGGTCGAACTTTTCCTGCATCACCAGGATATCTGCCAGCGCCATTTTTACTTTCGCTTTTTCAAAATTTGATAATTGTAGTTCCTGAGCGTTATCAAGCAAAGCGATCGCTGCTTCTTTTTTATCTCTTCGGAAAGCTCTAAAGTTTGCCAGATCGATCTGAAGTTCCAGCGTTTCATTATTAACTCCGTATTCTCCAATCAATTGCTCAAATGCCAATTCAAGGTCATTTAATCCTGCTGAAGTTACCGCTTCTGTTCTGAGTTTTAGCAATAGATGTCTGGCCTGTAAATTAAAGGCCGTTGATGGTGATTCTTCGATCGCATAGGTCAGGATTTCCTGTGCTACCTCAAATTGCTTCGCTTCCCGTGCGAGCAATGCAAGATTGAGAATCCCCTGTAAGTTCTTTTCTCCTCTTTTATAAATTGCGCGCTCCTGAGTAAAAGCTTTATCGTATTGCTGCTGCTGCACAAAAAGCCAGCTTAGCATTTGATTATATAATAATCTTGGATCTTCCTGTGACCTCTTCAGTAGTAATTTTCTAAAATTGATATTGGCTTCCGTAGCAGGATCATCAGTGATATAACGACTAAATTCCCGGTTTGCCAGGCTATAGAATTTTGTATCATCTTCTATAAGATCGAGATAATTAGAGAACATCTTTTCTGTATTTCCCTGTTCCCCGTAGATTCTTGCAAGTTGTAAATTAAAGTTCTGAGCGGGATTGATCTCCATTGCACGCTCGTAAGCTTTTACTGCATAGTCGAGTAAACTGTATTTCTCAAAACTTCGGGCAATAGAATAAGCATAATTAGGTCGGGATTCTCCAGCCTGCAAAGCTTCCTGGTAAAACTGTTCTGCCCGCTCCAGGTTTTGCTGAAGTTCGTAGTTATGACCAATATCAATAAGGATAGCTGGATTATTTGCCGAAGCGCTCATACGCTCCCGCAAAAGATCTTCCGCAGCTTTGAAATCCTCCAGTTGTTGATATGAACTTACGAGACCGTTAAAAATTATTGGATTGGAAGGATTATCCTCGTAAATATCCTGGTAGATCTTAAGTGCTTTTTTGTATTCTCCCTGATCGAAAAAATTCCTGGCAAGCTGCTCAGATTGTGCAACCGCTATAGAGCCGGTGAGCAGGAAAATCAGCATAAATAAAAAACAGCGCATATGTAAATATAAACATTTGCGCTGTTCCAGAATGGTGAACCTCAGGTTAATCGATAAGATCGAAACCGCAATATGGAACCAGAACTTCAGGAACTTTAATTCCTTCTTCAGTCTGGTAATTTTCAAGGATTCCGGCAAGTACTCTTGGTAAAGCCAGGGCGCTACCATTTAAAGTATGGGCCAGTTCCTTTTGATTTTCTTTATTCTTGTATCGTAATTTAAGTCGGTTTGCCTGAAAGGTTTCGAAGTTTGAAACCGAACTTATTTCCAGCCATCTATCCTGAGCAGTAGAGAATACTTCAAAATCGAAAGTAAGCGCCGCTGTAAATCCAAGATCACCACCGCATAGACGCAAAATACGGTATGGCAGTTTTAATTCTTTAAGCAGATTTTTAATGTGATCTACCATCCCATCTAAAGCTGCATAAGAGTTTTCCTGAGTTTCAACTCGTACGATCTCCACTTTATCAAATTGATGTAAACGATTCAATCCTCTTACATGCGCTCCATAAGATCCAGCTTCTCTTCTAAAACATGGAGTATAACCGGTACATTTAATTGGAAAATCTGTTTCGGTCATCAAATTATCACGAAACATGTTCGTCATAGGAACCTCAGCCGTTGGGATCAGGTAAAGATCATCTTCGGTAACATGATACATTTGCCCTTCTTTATCTGGCAACTGTCCTGTTCCGTAACCTGAAGCTTCGTTGACCATAAGAGGCAATTGATATTCTGTATAACCAGCTTCGGTTGCTTTATCCAGGAACCAGGAAATTAAGGCACGCTGTAATCTCGCTCCTTTTCCTTTATACACCGGAAATCCTGCTCCAGTGATCTTATTCCCTAGCTCAAAATCTATAATATCATACTTCTTAGCCAGTTCCCAGTGTGGTTGAGATCCTTCGGCTAGTACCGGAACATCACCATCTTTAAATATCTCCTCATTGTCCTCTTCGCTATTACCGGCGGGAACAGATGGATGTGGAATATTTGGGATCGTATATAGCAACTCCTGCAATTGAGCTGTGGTGCTATTAAGTAATTCTGAAAGATCTTTAGAATCTTCCTTTAATTTCCCGGTTTTTTGCTTTAAAACATTAGCCTTCTGGTGTTCCCCATTTTTGAACATAAGCCCTATTTCTTTCGAAAGCTTATTGGATGTCGCCAGGGTATCATCTAATTGCGCCTGCGTGGACCTTCTGGTCTCATCCAGTTCGAGGATCTTATCGAACACAGCTTCAGCCTCAAAATTTCGCTTTTTGAGTGCCTGTATATATTCGTCTTTATGTTCTGCTATTTTGGAAACCTGTAACATAAGGCCTGAAAATTTTAAATGAAGTTGAAATTTTTATAAGCTGCAAATGTAGCAAAAGCAGGCTAGAAAATTAGTCTTCAGTAGAAGGTAAAATCCAGTCATGATGACGAAAATGTTGCCATTCTTCAGCCGCCAGATCTACCTTTGGATCAATAAGGGTTTTATAGGGACCACGATTCACCCTTATTTTTCCTTCAGTATAAACCTCTATTTCCATACCTTTTTCAGCATATTCCTGCTCGAGTCTTTGCGCAAATTGCCAGATCATGTCCGGTTTGCTTGGAATAGCTTTTAATTGTTTTCGGGACAGGTAATCTTCTTTCTGAACAATGATGGTATCGCTGGTTCCTTTTTCTACTACTTTGAAAGTAATTCTACCACCTTTGCCTCGCAACATCATTCGCCAGCTTAAGCGATGTCCTTCTTCGGTCCATAGTACATCATCCTGAAAAAACCAATGTCGTAAAGGCAATGCGATCTGTATAGCGAACCACACTGCCAGAGCGCCAATAAAGATCTTATTCCAGGAAGGAACATTGATCTCATTTCCAGTGTAAAATCTCTTCTTTCCACGCAGGAATATCTTGTTGATAGTTTCCGAAGGAAAAAAGAAAATACAGAAAGCGAGCGACATATAGGGAAAAATGCCAATATGAAAGATAAAGCTATTGAAAAGATGGAAGAATATCGCAGCGATAAATGCTGTTAATCTTGTTCTTTTCCAAAGTAGCAATGGGATAATCAGCAGATCAAAAAGGAGTCCGAAATAAGTAATCGCGTAGCGAATCCAGGGTTGTTGAAGAAACTCTCCAACCAGCCAGTAATCCTTCTTAGAAGCCATTAGCATCGCAGGAAAACTACCATCCAGCCAGTCTGGGTAAAATTTGGCTACGGAAGCATAAGTATATACAATCCATAACTGAAGTACGATTACCACCCAGACCCACCTGGGCATGGAAATTCTGCTTATTTCCGGTTTTCTCCACGCATCTATCGAAAACCAACGATGTGCCGGCAGAAAGCTCATGATAAAACATAACAACATGAGCAGGTAGTAATGATTATTATAAGAAGATTTCTGCATTAAATACACCCCAGCCCACATGATCCCGTAGAGTACCATGGACATTCGATATTTGAAACCCATCATAACAAAAATTCCGAAAACCCCCATGATCGCATAATACCAGATCATCCCATTTCCAGGCAGCGGTTGTAGAAATTCGAATCCAATAAAATTGAAGGTGAATTCTGGTTCTATCATGGTTCGGCGAATCCAACCAGTGAAAATAGCGCCAAATGCTTCAATGGTGATCAATAATCCAAATAACGCACGAAAAACAACAAGTGCTGAATTATCGACTTCTTTGAATAACCACCTATTCAGCATAATTATCCTTGATATATTGACTTGAAAATGCCTGATCCTGCTTCATGGCGATCTTTAATTCTTGTACTGAATTAAATTTCTTTTCATCGCGGATCCTTACCAGCATTTCTATGGTAAATTCTTTTCCGTATAGATCTTTATCAAGATCAAAAAAGTAAGTTTCTATCGTTTGCTCCTTCCCTCCAACAGTAGGATTTGTTCCAATATTCATCATTCCAAAAATGTTCTGTCCATCCATCACAGATCTTACTACGTAAACACCATTCTTCGGTATTAGTTTATAATCTTCAGGAATCTCCATATTTGCGGTGGGATAGCCAAGATCTTTGCCAATCCCTCTCCCTCTAACCACGGTACCCTTCAGAGTAAATTCGCTTTGAAGGTAAATATTGGCCTGTTCCACTCTCCCCTCCAGAAGTGCTTTTCGAATCTTTGTAGAACTTACAGCTACTTGCTCCACGTCCTGCTGAGAGATCTCTTCTACCTCGAAACCAAATTCTTTTCCAAATTGCTTGAGATCATTGATATCTGCAGTGCGATTACGCCCGAATCTATGGTCATAACCAATAATGATCTTTTTTGCCCTGAGTTTATTTACAAGGATATCCCGTACGAATTCCAGTGCCGTTAACCTCGAAAATTGATGTGTAAAAGGATGAACCACAAGGTGATCTATCCCTGTTTGATCTAATAATTGCTTGCGCTCCTCGATCGTATTGATAAGCTTGATATCGCTTTCCTTCTGCAATACCATTCTTGGATGAGGAAAAAAGGTTAGCACTACCGCGTCCAGGTTGTTGGCGTTGGCAGAGTTCACAAGGCGATCTATGATCTTGCGATGTCCTGCATGAACACCATCAAAAGTCCCTATGGTCACTACAGTTTGACGTTCACTACTAAATGAGTTTGCACCTTTATGCTCTTCCAAATCCTGTTATTTTCCGTTATATGAATTCATGGTATTGGAAACTCCAGCTGTTCCAAAGCTCAATATTAATTCTGCGGAAGTTTTCAAACGTTCCGGCATCTTCTTAAGTTCATCACCTTCCCATTCACCAAGTACATAATCTATTTGTTGTCCTTTGGCGAACTCATCACTGATCCCGAATCTAAAGCGATTGTATTTCGTGGTATTTAATTGTGCCTGTATATCTTTGAGTCCATTATGACCACCGTCGCTACCTTTGGTTTTGAGTCTCAAAGTTCCAAAGGAAAGGTTGAGATCATCTGTCACTATTAGTAAATTTTCCAGGTTGATTTTTTCCTTCTGCATCCAGTAATTTACTGCCTTCCCGCTAAGATTCATATACGTGCTGGGCTTGAGAAGCACAAATGTTCTTCCTTTAAATTTAAAGCTGGCAACGTCGCCCAGTTTCTGGGTTTCAAAGCTCACCTCTTTTTCTCTGGCAAGTTCATCAAGGATCTTAAATCCTATATTATGCCTGGTATTTTCGTATTTCGGGCCAATGTTTCCTAAGCCTACGATCAAAAATTTCTTCATGGGATCTATTTGCTTCCCGGTCTCTTTCTTACGTAATATCCTTCCGAAGAATGAAAGCATCCAATTTAGTTTTCGTAAAGATAAAATTTATCAGCTACTTTGAAATTAGATTACTAAAAACCGAATGATAAAATTCTGCTAATAAAAAAAGCATTCCGAAGTGGAATGCTTTTCTATATGAATTAAAGACTAAGACTAGTTGTCTTCTCCTTCTTTTACTGCTGCCACATCATCAGTCTCAGTAGCTGGTACTTCGTCTGGAGCAACTTCATCTTCGTCATCATCATCGTCAAGAGCAACAATGTTACGAGAAGTTCTTACCTGACAGATTACTGTGTTATCTGGATGCTGGATCACATAATCCTCACTAGCAACACCAGTTACATAAAGCTTCTGACCGATTTTAAGTTTAGATACATCTGCAACGATGTAATCAGGAAGATCTCCAGGTAAACCTCTTACCTTAAGACGACGAAGGTTGTATCTTAGTACACCACCGTTCTTAACTCCTCTTGCAACACCTTCAGTGTGAACAGGAATTTCCATTGTAATTGGCTTATCATCGAAGATCTGGTAGAAATCGATGTGAAGGATAGAATCATTCACTGGGTGAAATTGAATATCCTGAAGAATTGCATCAAAAGATTTTCCATCTTTCAATTTAATTTTAACTGTATGTACATCTGGAGTGTACACAAGGTCTTTGAATGAGATTTCCTCTGCTGCAAAGTGTAGTGGATCACCTTCTACGCCGTACAATACGCAAGGAACCTGTCCAGCATTACGTAGTGCCTTCGTTGCCTTCTTGCCTACGCTTTCTCTTTTAGATCCGTTGATCGTAATTGATTTCATTGTTGTAATTTAAAGTTATAACAAATGTCGTCGGGTCCGCTTTGGACTGCCTTCATTTGCCAAAATTTTGAGGTTGCAAAAGTAAAGCTTTTTCTGAATCTATAAAATACTGATCCTTAAAAAGTTCAGATGAATTACAGAGATCATGATTTTGGTATCTCTCACTGGAAGTTCATCTATTATTTGTATAAATTGAAGCTTATTTAATTCTGAAGTACATGGAGAACCCATCTGAAACTGTAAATGCCAACAAGCGAATAGCCGCGATCGATCTTGGCACAAATTCTTTTCATGCCGTACTGGTAGATATTTATCCTGATGGAAGTTTTAGAACGGTAGACAAACTGAAGGAAATGGTTATTCTTGCCGAAAAAGGAATGGATAATAAATTAAGTGAAGAAGCCATGCAACGTGGCCTTAACGCTATGAAAAGAATTAAGTTTCTATGCGATAGCATGCACGTGGAAGAAATCATCGCCTTCGCCACTTCAGCCATACGGGAAGCCACCAATGGAGGAGATTTTATTCAACGAATGAAAGCGGAATCTGGCATCAAAGTCAGAGCAATCTCGGGCAGTAAGGAAGCAGCATTAATAGGGCTGGCGGTTCAGCATAGTATAGCTCTTTCCGAAGAACTGGTCTTGATGGTAGATATTGGAGGAGGTAGCGTGGAATTTATTCTGGGTAATAATGAGAAGTTTCTCTATTCTCAGAGTTTGAAACTCGGCGTTGCCCGCATGGCGGCAAAATTTGTTTCTAATGACCCTATTAGTAAAGAAGAGATCAAATCCTTAAAAAAACATTATAAAAAAGAACTTGGTGAACTTTCAGAAATACTAGCAAAACATAAAGTTAGAACCATTATTGGAAGTTCCGGAACCATGGAGAATATAGGAGCCATGATCGCCAACAGAAACTCTCATACGGTCAATATGAGCCTGAACGAACTGGTTTTTGATGTTTCAGAATTTAAAAAACTTTACAAGGATTTTATTCAGCTTGATCGCCAAGAACGTGAGGATATTAGTGAGCTGGATGAAAAAAGAATAGATATCATCAATCCGGGAATGGTGCTGGTGAAATATCTTATCAAGGAATTTAATATCGAAGAAATCAAAATTTCTGAAGCTGCGCTTCGAGATGGGATGATCCTCGATTTTATCAAAAAGGAACGTCCAAAACTTGATCTGGTCGCTAATTATCCTGAACCACGTAAGCGTAGTGTCCATGAACTCTTACGGAAATGTCACTGGATGGAAGATCACTCCCGGCATGTGGCTGCGATGAGCCTGCAATTATTCGATGCTTTTCAAAAAGATCTTAAACTGGAAGAAGCAGATCGCGAGCTACTGGAATACGCAGCCTTAATGCATGATATTGGTTATTATATCAACTATCGTAAACATCACAAACATACACTGTATATAATAAGACATGCAGATCTACGTGGTTTCAACGAAGATGAGATCAATATCATGGCGCATACCGCTCGTTATCACCGAAGAACTATTCCAAAAAAGAGACATTATCTTTATAAGCAGTTATCCAAGAAACTACGCAAAAGGATCGAAAAGCTAGCCGCATTACTACGTCTTGCCGATGGCCTGGATCGCAGTCACTACCAGAACGTTCAGGAATTGGAGATCATTAGATCTTCAGAGAAGATCAGGTTGCAAATAACAACGCTCGGGGATCCGGAACTGGAAGTCTGGGGAGGTTTACGCAAGGCAGATCTCCTTAAGGATATTACTGGAAAAGAGATCGAGATCATCACGATAGAAAAACAAAACAAACAGAATCAAGCATAAAAAAGCCGGTTTAGAACCGGCTTTTTTTAATGTTGTATCAAATACTGAAGTTACATGATGAACTTTTCACTAATGGAGCGATTATCATTTACACTCTTCATCACATCTGCAAAAAGATTTGCACAGCTCACCACCTTGATTTTCTTGCTTTCCTTTCTTAGTGGAATGGAATCGGTAACGATTAATTCCTCAAGTTTAGATTTTTCTACACGCTCATAAGCTTCACCAGAAAGTACAGGATGCGTACAGATGGCACGAACGCTTAAAGCTCCGCGTTCCATCATAAGGTCTGCTGCTTTGGTTAGAGTTCCTGCGGTGTCAACCATATCATCTACCAGGACTACATTTTTCCCGGTAACATCTCCAATTAGCTCCATATGGGAGATCACATTTGCTTTCGCTCTTTGCTTGTAGCAAATCACCACATCGGTTTCTAATGCTTTGGAATATGCATAAGCTCTTTTAGAACCACCCATATCTGGAGAAGCGATGGTCAGGTTATCAAGTCCAAGATTCTTTAAGTATGGAAGAAAAACAGTACTGGCGTAAAGGTGATCCACAGGTTTTTCGAAAAATCCCTGGATCTGGTCGGCATGAAGATCCATTGTGATGATCCTGGTTGCACCAGCAGTTTCGAGAATACTTGCGATCATTTTAGCTGCAATGGGCACACGAGGTTTATCCTTACGATCCTGTCTTGCCCAGCCAAAATAAGGCATCACCGCAGTAATATGTCTTGCTGACGCACGTTTTGCAGCATCAAGCATTAGAAGCATTTCCATCAGGTGGTCACTACCGGGATGGGTAGAACCAATGATAAAAACCCTGCTTCCTCTTACAGACTCCTCGAAGGATGGCTGAAATTCACCATCACTATACGTGGAAGTGATCACATTCCCAAGATGAGTGCCGTAATGATCGGCGATTTTCTCGGCCAGCTCCTGGCTTTGTGTACAGTTAAAGATTTTAGCTTCCGTAGTCGGCATTTGTTGTGTTGTTTAGTTGTGTTTGTTATTGTGCCGTAAATTTAGAAAAACTTCCGCGCGAACCGGGCATAATTTGCTAACGGAATTTTAAAAATTACAGTTCCCCTGTTTAATGAGTTAGATCTATGACTACAGCTGCATTCCCCATTCATCCAATTCACGCAGAATATGCTCCAAAGATTTCCCTTTTTCAGTAAGTTGATATTCAACTTTGGGAGGAACCACCGGGTAAACCTTGCGTAAAACCAGTAAGTCTTTCTCCAATTCACGAACTGTTTGCGTGAACATTTTATTACTGATCTCTGGAATTCTGGATTTCAGAATACCAGATCTTTCCGGACCATCCAGTAAATGAAAAAGTACCAAAGGTTTCCATTTTGTACCAATAAGGTTCATGGTCGCATTTAAAGGACAAATATTCTTAGATATAATTCTCGACATAAACCTCTGATTATGTTCTATTTACTCTTTTTATAACCTATACCACTTTTAGGTAACTTATTGTTTACGAGGCTAATATACCGTAATTTTGAAGCTCTAAACAATAAGGTTATGAAAAAAGAAAACGCTTATCCAAGATCATTTTCACATATTGGAATTACTGTTCCAGACCTCCAGAAAGCTGTAGATTTTTATTCTGAAGTAATGGGGTGGTACACGATCATGAAGCCGGCGAAGGTAGAGAAAGACCCTGATACTGCCATTGGACAGATGTGTATCGATGTATTTGGAAACGACTGGGAAGAATTTGAGATCGCACATATGTCTACTTCAGATGGTGTGGGTATCGAGTTGTTTTCATTTTCTAAGGGCAAAAAAGAAGCGCCAGCATTCAACCCATTTAACACAGGATTGTTTCATTTCTGTGTACAGGATCCTGACATTGAAGGTCTAATTGAAAAAATTGTCGCCAATGGTGGGAAACAGCGAATGCCCATTAGAGAATATTACCCGGAAGAAAAACCTTTTAAAATGTGTTATGTTGAAGATCCTTTTGGAATTGTATTTGAAATTTATACGCATAGTTATGAACTCACTTATTCATCTGGCGCCTATTCAGAATAGAATAGTGAACTGAAATATATACCTTGAGACCTATTTAAACGTTCTAATTCGATGTTTACTCATGCTGTTTTCAGGTATTTCAAAGAGATCAATACATACAATGTTCCGCTGGCGATCATCATTGGGATCGCTGCCGGACCCCTGTATGCCCTGCTTATTTTTAGCAGTTTTGGTGTTTTTACAGGTATGCTTGCATTTGATTATTTCAAAAAGCATCAATACTATATGTATGAGAACCTGGGATTTAGCAAATCATTCCTGCTAAGTCGTGTTTTTCTTCTTAATATTCTCATTACTGTTATCTGCGGAATAATCCTGTTGCTATTTTGAGAATTCTTCAGGCCCGAAATATTCAAAAGAGCTATGCAGATAATATTCTGAATGATCTGAATTTTCAATGTAAAACAGGTGAAATGATCGGAATCTTTGGTAGGAATGGATCCGGAAAATCTACGCTTCTAAAAATTCTTTTCGGAAAAATAAAACCCGACCAGGGCAGCATTTATCTTGATGAACGGGAACTGACATCATCCTCCATCATTTCAGAAAAATTAATCGGCTGCTTACCACAGGATAGTTTTCTTCCGAAGAATTCAACTGTACAGGATATTATTCCTTTTTTCCATCCAGACGGAGAAGCTCAGGATCGCATATTCTATGCTAAAGGAGTCGGGAATTTTGCTTCGAGAAAGATCAAAGAACTAGCCATTGGCCAGCGGAGGTATCTGGAATTACTTCTCGTGGGCAATCTTGACCATCCATTTTTACTACTGGACGAACCTTTTTCTATGGTTGAACCTCTTTACAAAGAGTGCATTATTGAGTTCATTACTAACCTGAAAGCTAGAAAAGGTATTATCATCACAGATCATTATTACCAGGATGTTCTGAATGTTGCCTCTAAAAATTTTCTTCTGAAAAATGGGAATTTAGTAAGTATTTCTTCTGAAGCAGATCTGCTTACCGAGGGCTACCTGAAAACATAAAAACTCCCTGATTTTTTATATTTTGCAGACCTAAACGTAAAAGAACAGGTTTCCAATACCTGAATACCACAGACAGTTTTGAATATGCAAGAACGGCCATTTGGACATAATTTAATCTATAAACCTATAGGATGGTTGTATCTACATTCCCTGCATTCAGAAAAAACAGCAAAATCTCTACTGAGTGAAAAGTTCAATAACAGGTATGACCTTGCAGGTAGTCGTATAGTGCTTAACCTGGTTAGCTTTATAATTCTTGCTGTATTTGTGATTTTTGTAGTAAGCCTCCTTCTTAAATCTGTCCAGTATTTCGTGGCTTGACCTAAAATAAAAAAGGGCGGCCAAATGCCACCCTTTTCATGTTATGTTAATTTAATTTAAACCTTAAGATCGTAGCGATCAAGATTCATCACCTTGTCCCAGGCTTTTACGAAATCTTTTACGAATTTCGCTTCAACATCATCAGTAGCATACACCTCAGCCAGTGCTCTCAATTCAGAATTTGATCCAAATATAAGATCTACCCTGCTTCCGGTATATTTCACTTCTCCGGTTCTTCTATCTCTTCCTTCAAAAAATTGATCATCTTCTGAAGTTGCCTTCCAGGTCACTCCGAAGTCAAGAATATTCTTGAAGAAATCGTTGGTCAACTGTCCTGGTCTGTCTGTGAAAACTCCATGCTTAGAACCGTCATAATTAGCACCAAGAGATCTCATTCCTCCTACCAGAACCGTCATTTCAGGAGCAGTTAGAGTTAGCAATTGTGCTCTATCGATCAATAATGCTTCAGCTGAAGCTGAGATATTATCCCTGTTTCCGAAGTAGTTTCTAAAACCATCTGCATTAGGCTCCAGTGGTTCAAACGCTTCCACATCGGTCTTTTCCTGGGTAGCATCTGCACGTCCCGGAGTAAAAGGCACTTTTACATCATGCCCAGCCTCTTTAGCTGCTTTTTCAACTGCTGCACAACCGGCCAGGACTATAAGATCTGCAATAGAAACTTTTTTAGAATCCTGTGAATCGTTGAAATCTGACTGAATTCCTTCCAACGTCTGGATCACTTTTCCTAATTGTGGCGGGTTGTTCACTTCCCATCCCTTCTGAGGTGCTAAGCGTACACGTGCACCATTGGCACCACCACGTTTATCGGAACCTCTAAAAGTTGAAGCCGAAGCCCATGCAGCTGAAACCAGCGCCGCAGTAGAAAGTCCGCTATCGAGAATTTTAGATTTTAAGTTTTCAATATCCTGATCGTTAATGATTTCATGCTCTACTTTTGGAATTGGATCCTGCCATAGCAGTTCCTCCTGTGGAACTTCCGGCCCTAAATATCTTTCGATAGGTCCCATATCACGGTGTGTTAGTTTAAACCAGGCACGGGAATAGGCATCTGCAAACTCTTCAGGGTTTTCAAGGAAATGTCTGGAGATCTTTTCATATTCTGGATCCATCTTTAAAGAAAGATCTGTCGTTAACATAAACGGTGCATGTTTTTTATCTGGATCATGCGCATCTGGAACAGTTCCCGCTCCGGCATTATCCTTTGGCTGCCATTGGTATGCTCCGCCTGGGCCTTTAATACATTCCCAGTCGTACTTAAATAGATTTTCGAAATAAGTATTACTCCATTTTGTTGGAGTGTCTGTCCAAGCGCCTTCAATTCCACTAGTGATCGTATCAGCTCCCTTTCCGGTTCCATAGGTATTCTGCCATCCCATACTCTGCATTTCAATCCCTGCAGCAGCTGGTTCAGCTTCCACATATTTCTCAGGATCTGCAGCACCGTGAGTCTTCCCAAATGTATGACCCCCCGCGATCAAAGCAACGGTTTCATAATCGTTCATCGCCATTCTTCCGAAGGTGTCTCGAATATAAGTAGCTGATTCTACCGGATCTGGATTCCCATTATGTCCTTCAGGATTCACATAGATCAATCCCATATGTGCTGCTCCTAGCGGACTCTCAAGTTCACCTTTAGCATATCTTTCCTCATTATCAAGCCACTCGCTTTCAGATCCCCAGTAAACGTCGTTCTCTGGTTCCCATACATCTTCACGACCACCGGCAAAACCAAACATTGGCAAGCCCATAGATTCATGAGCACAGTTTCCTGCAAGTACCAGTAGATCTGCCCAGGACAATTTTCTACCATATTTCTTTTTGATAGGCCATAAGAGTAATCTCGCCTTATCTAGATTCGCGTTATCCGGCCAGCTATTTAGCGGAGCAAATCTCTGTTGTGCAGAACCAGCTCCTCCACGACCATCTCCAATCCTGTAAGTACCGGCACTATGCCAGGCCATACGTATAAAGAAAGGTCCATAATGGCCATAATCTGCAGGCCACCAGTCCTGTGAGTCGGTCATAAGATCATAAAGATCCTGCTTTACTGCAGCCAGATCAAGGCTCTTAAATTCTTCAGCATAATTAAAGTCATCGTCCATAGGATCGGTTAATGAAGAATGCTGTTTTAATATATTAAGGTTTAGCTGATTTGGCCACCAGTCTCTGTTAGAGGTCCCGTTACCAGCAGAGTTCTTAATAGCTCCGCCCATAAATGGACATTTACTGGATTCATTGACTTCCCAAACCTTGTGATTATCGTCGCTTCCAGAATGATTTTTTCCCATTTTGTTAAAATATTAGATTAATAAATTGGATTAGAGTTCGAATTTACGAAAAGGTATTCGATAATTTTTATCTATAGTTTTTATATAATGATAGTTATATTAAATAGCTCGCTACCGAATTGCTGTAATTTATACAATTAAAGTTTTCAAACCTAACCGTGAAAAGTTTAATTTTTAATATTAATTTTAAGCCTTAATTTAATAAAAAACTGAATATTTAGAGGCCCTACACTGCACTGTATCTTATATCTAAATAATGATGAAGTTGCTCAAATCTATAGACTGGCTCCTGATCCTGTTTTTAATTGTACTTGCTATTATTGCGAGTGTTATTATTTCTGAATGGAATTCTATCGTAGATTTTGGTCATGACATCATTTAAATTTGATAGATTGCTTTTTCTGAAATTCGATTTTGAATTATAAAAATCTTGCTGAACCTATATGACACACAGGTCTGAAAACCCCAATCCTGAAACAGATCATAACCACGATGAATTTGAAGACAATGAAATAACAGAACTCATTCCTGCACTATATTCGAAAAGAGTTATTTTCATGTTCTGCCTGCTCTTCTCCACGATCTTTGGGGCAGTTATTCTTATGAGCAACCTGAACAGCGTTAAGGAGAATAAAGGAAAATGGCAGGTACTGCTCTTTGCACTTTTATATACTGCTGGTCATGCCTATACCGTATTTAATTTCTCCACTACTTATATTGGCTTAATGCTGAATTTAGGTGGCGCTTTAATTCTCACAGAATACTTCTGGAACAGGTATATAGGAATGGAAAAAGAATTCATCCGGAAAAGCTGGACAAAACCAGCGTTAGTATCAGCTTTAATTACAGTACCGCTTATTGTAGCAGCTGTACTTACTACTCAGTAAATTTTTGATCATGAATACTGAAATAAAACTTCTACCTAGTTATTTCAAAATTACTGGTTGGATCCTTTTAGTCATAAGTATTATCGTTCTAATATTATTTCTAGTACTGGGCATAGATGAAACAGAGTACAACTGGATCCTTACAACGAATAAGCTCATTTGTCTTCTAGCTTTAACTTTCGTTAGCTTCAGCCGGATGAGGAACGAAACTCCTGAAATTGTTCGCAAACGTAAAACTTACTTAGTACGTGCATTGATATTTGGATCTGGCATTACAATCATTGAGCTTGCATTAGACTTGATTTTTGAAAGTAAGGATTCTATGAGAGATTCCGTAGAAATGATGTACTTGATCTTCGGATACTACCTTTTTACATTCTATGGAGATTCTAAAGTGAAAATGTTAAACAAAACCGATAAGTCTGCTAAATGACCTCACTGCCCTTTCAATTTTTGATATATTTAAATAAAAAGAATAATTATGGCTTCAGAAGGAAAGATCGAAATTGAGAGTAAAATAAATGCAGAACTAGACCGGGTTTGGGAATACTGGACTAAACCAGAGCATATTACCAAATGGAATAAAGCCAGTAAAGATTGGTTATGTCCCAACGCCGAAAATGATCTTAAGGAGGGCGGAAAGTTTAAATATCGAATGGAATCTGAAGATGGAAAAGTCGGTTTTGACTTCGCCGGAACTTATAAAGAGGTCAGAGAAAAAGAGAAACTCACTTATGAACTTGAAGATGGCAGGAATGCTGAAGTAACATTTTCAGAAGAAGATGGGAACGTAATGATCAAAGAAATCCTGGATACAGAAGATGATAATCCGGTGGATCAGCAAGAGCAAGGCTGGAAATCTATTCTTCAAAGTTTTAAAGCTTATACTGAAGAGCAATCATAACGAAAAAAGGCCGGAAAAAATTCCGGCCTTTTTTTTGTTATATATGAGAAGAACTATTGATCATCCAGCTGAACAGCATCGGTATCTGCTCCCATATTTTTCAAAGTTTTGTTGATATCTTCTGTCATTTCAGGTGGTCCGCATATATAAAATTGTTTACTAAGATCAGATACGTTGCTTTTCAGAAATTCCTCGTTCAAATAAGCATTTGTATGCTTAGTGTCTTTCTGATCTGTAATTACATAAGTAGCATTTTCACCAAGCATGCTATCCAGCTCCTCTTTCAGAATAATGTCCTTATCGGTCTTATTACTGAAGAATAAATTCATACCATCCAGTTTATTTTTCTTCTTAAGATCCCGAAGCATCGAAATATATGGTGTGATCCCGGCTCCTCCGGCAATAATATACCCAGGACCTTTATACTCTATTGCTCCCCAGGTATCTCTTACAATTAATTCGTCACCTTCCTTGAGTTTAGATAATTGCTCCGTTACTCCATCATGATCTGGATAGATCTTGATAGTAAACTCGAGATGAACGTCTTCGTTTAAACTGGTGAAAGTAAAAGGTCTTTTTTCATCTTTCCACTCTTCCTGGTTGATCGAAATTTCTGTGGCATGTCCCGGTGTAAACTCATAGCCTTCAGGTTTCTCAACAATGAATTGCTTCACATCGTGCGTTACCTGCCCAATCGATTTGATCTTCACTACCTTTTCCATAATTTTTTTTATTTTCAAGATAAAGGAAATGAGTGCTTGAGTCAAATACGTTTGCTACTGTATGCAGTAATTTAACCATACTTAACGACTGTGCTTCTGCATTTAAGGAAGTTTAGGAATTAATTTCCTGCATCACTTCTGAAAAAATGCGGTACGACCTAAGTCTATCTTCCTGATGGTAGATATGAGAAGCAACAATGACCTCATCAACCCCGGTATCCTTCAGAAATTCTTCAGTTTTGTTTTTGATGTGCTGTTTGTCTCCTACGAACGAATATTTCAGCATTCGCTGTAAAGCGGGATTATCGCGAACTTCACGTAATTCAGCATCCATTTCGACGGGCTTTTGCAAATAGTCCAGATTCCCAGTAAGGACACCCACCATCATTCTAAGTGAGCTGGTGGAAAGTTTTTCGGCTTCTTCGTTGGTCTCTGCGGCGGTCACATTGATCCCTGCAATAGTATAAGGTTTTTCAAGATATGCTGAAGGCTGGAATTCTCTGTAATAAATTTCCATAGCTTCAAATAACTGTCCAGGTGCAAAATGACTGGCAAAAACATAGGGAAGCCCCTTTTCTGCAGCCACATGAGCACTATCAGTGCTCGAACCTAAAACGTACATAGGCACGTTAACCCCTTCAGCAACAGTAGCTCTTACTTTTGTAGATTTTAAGCTATTCTTAAAGTATCGCTGAATTTCATCGATCTCATGCGGGAATTTAAAAACAGAATTCATGCGATCACTTCGAATCGCGTGCGCAGTTACCTGGTCTGTTCCCGGAGCCCGGCCAAGTCCCATATCGATCCTGTCTGGATATAGAGACCCTAAAGTTCCAAACTGTTCAGCAACAATTAACGGAGAGTGATTTGGTAGCATAATACCGCCACTTCCAATACGAATACTATCTGTTTTAGCCGCGACATGACTCATCAGAACAGTCGTCGCAGAGCTCGCGATACTCACCATATTATGGTGCTCTGCGAGCCAGAGTCTTTTATACCCTAGTTTTTCTCCCTGCTGAGCAAGGTCTACGGTATTTTTGAAAACCTGAGAATGTGAAATATCCTGACCTACAACTGCAAGATCCAGAATAGAGTAATTTATATGTTTGGTCATAAATTTAAAATTTGAAACCTGTATCTCTACAGGCCGGGATTTCGTCTCAACTCTATCCAAAACCTTACAGTGTTCAAACCCAAAGGAGGTTCAATGCCAATTTTCTGAAGTGAAAAATGCTGCTCTTAGAATACTGATAGCAGGAAGTGAGCTGAATTCTGCAATTTAATGTCGAATGATTGCAAAGAAAAACCCTCACAGATTTCTGTAAGGGTTTTCAAGTACTCGAGGCGGGAATCGAACCCGCACTCCCGAAAGAACTGGATTTTGAATCCAGCGCGTCTACCAATTCCGCCACTCGAGCTTGTGGACGGCAAAAATATAAAAAAAATGTAACCGCAACTTATAATTTGCAGAAAATATAGGGAAAGACACTTCCGTACTCAACCTAAAACTCAATCAGTTTTATCGACCTCTTAACTAACTAAATACTAGTGTTTTGTAAAATGTAGAAAAATTTTATCACCGATGTAAAAGCAATTGAATTTTGACATACATTCGCCCGATTTTAAATTATATCACATAAAATGAAAAAACAATTTTTTGGTGCTTTAGCACTTGCTCTTATGGTTGCAACCATCTCTTGTACAGACAAGAAAGAAGATTCTACTGAAACTCCTATCTCTCCGGTAGCAACTCCGGTAGATGCTGAAGCTTCTCTAGATCAGGATTCTGAGACTACATCTGAAATGATGAGCTCTGAAACTGCGATGGATACTACTGTAACTCCTGAAGCAACTTCTGAAGTTCCACAAATCTAAGAATATTACTTCCTAAGATTAGAGCCCTGTTTACAGGGCTTTTTTATTTTTCAACACTTCCTGAATTTCAGATTAAAATCAGACTTTTCTATTTTCTGAGATGATTAAGAGCTTTCATCATATTCAACCCTGAACATTGTATTGCTATAAACTCTTTCAGAAGTTATATTAAGAAGCTAGCATAAGCCGACTAAGACTTAAGGATGATATTTCCAGTCCTAGGATCATCCCAGAAAGGCTTAGGTTCATCTTTGCAATTTTATGAATAAGTCGTACTTTCGAGGCCCTATAACTTCGTTTTATGTCACAATTTTGGGTTTATTTCGAGCTTGGTTTAGATCACGTTTTAGATTGGCAGGCTTATGACCATGTTCTTTTTATAGTTGTCCTGGTAGCTTCTTATGGTTTCACGACCTGGAAAAGAGTGCTTGGCCTGGTAACTTTATTTACAGTGGGTCATACCCTCGCGTTGTTTCTTTCGGTTTACAAAATCCTTAAAGTAGATCCCAATTATGTAGAATTTTTAATTCCGGTTACGATACTCGCTACGGCAATTTTCGATATTGCCACTGCCGGTAAAAAAGTTCGGAATACAAATTATAACCTCCTCTATTTTACAACTGCCTTTTTCGGACTCGTTCACGGACTTGGTTTTTCTTCCTATTTTAAAATGATCGCTTCCGGGACCAGCAATAAGTTCTGGCCTCTGGTGGAGTTCGCTCTCGGGATCGAAGCTGCACAAATACTCGTAGTGTTAGCGGTGATGATCATAGGATTTGTTTGTCAGAATCTATTAAAGGTCTCCAAAAGGGACTGGATCATTGTGACTGCTTCTATCGTAATTGGAGTCATTCTACCAATTCTGCAGGAAACCTATCTGGCATTGTAGATTTAAACACTACGAATCATAAAGTTTCGCAATAATCTTTTAATTTGCAGGTAATTAATAATGCATTGCAAAGAGCTATTGAATTCTTATGAATCAGCAAAAACAACTCAAATTTGATCGGGCATATCTTCGTATCGCCCGGGAATGGAGCAAATTATCACATTGTAATAGAAAACAGGTTGGCGCGTTAATAGTTAAGGACAGAATGATCATTTCTGATGGCTACAACGGTACCCCAAGTGGATTTGAGAACTTCTGTGAAGATGATGAAGGCTACACGAAGTGGTATGTCCTGCACGCTGAAGCAAACGCGATCCTTAAGGTAGCTGGTTCTACGCAGAGTTGTAAAGATGCTACTTTATACATTACAATGTCACCTTGCAAGGACTGTAGTAAGCTTATTCATCAATCGGGGATTAAACGCCTGGTTTATCAGATTGATTATAAGGACAATGCCGGGCTGGACTTTCTTCGGAAAGCTGGCGTTGAGCTGGAGCAGATCACTGAACTGGAAGAAAATTGAAAAAAAGAAATAAAATATATACCCCTTTACTTTTAAGTATCGCATGTGCTGCGGGATTGGTCCTGGGTGCGAGACTTAATTTTGATACCGGTGATGAATTATTCTCTGCCAATCCAAAAAAGCAGAAATTAAATCGCCTTATCGACTATATAGATTATGAATATGTTGATGATGTAAATACAGATAGCATCGTAGATATTACTGTTAATAAAATTCTTGAAAACCTGGATCCACATTCGGTTTATATTCCGAAGGATGAGTATGCGAAAGTCAGCGAAAACATGAAAGGCGATTTCGTTGGAATTGGCGTAAGCTTTTACCAGGTGAACGATACTATCGTCGTCATACAGGCTCTTGAAGGTGGACCTAGTGCAAAGATTGGGATTCGCGGCGGAGACAGGATATTATATGCTAACGGGAAAGCTCTTTTCAAAAGCGATGTAACGGAAGACTCCGTCATTGCACAACTTAAGGGAAAGGAAAACTCAAAAGTTTCTTTAAAAGTTCTTCGGAAGGGAAGAGACGAGTTACTTACATTCAATGTAAGAAGAGGTGTTGTCCCCATAAAAAGCGTTGATGCCAGCTATATGCTTACCAAAGAGCTGGGCTATATAAAGATCGATCGTTTTTCTGAAACTACCTATGAAGAATTTAGTGAAGCCATACAGGAACTAAAAGCCAGTGGCGCGTCACAAATCGCTTTGGATCTAAGGGACAACCCTGGAGGATACCTTTCTGAAGCGATCAATATAGCCGACGAATTTATCAAGGACGACAAACTAATTCTGTTCACCAAAAATAAAAGTGGTTCCATTGAAGAAACCTTTGCTCAGAGGGAAGGTGAATTTGAAAACGGGAAAGTTTTTGTTCTGATTAATGAAAATTCCGCTTCCGCCAGTGAAGTGGTAGCCGGAGCTTTACAGGATAATGATGTAGGAACTATCGTTGGGCGTCGCTCCTATGGAAAAGGTTTGGTACAACGCGAAATGGAACTGGGTGACGGTAGCGCGGTAAGACTTACCATAGCGAGATATTATACTCCTACGGGAAGATCTATTCAGAAACCATATGATAATGGCAATGAGTCCTACTTCAATGATTATATGGAAAGATATGAAAATGGGGAATTAAGCAGTCGGGATTCGATTGTCACCAATGACAGTCTTCGTTATATCACTCCCGGTGGAAAAGTCGTATATGGCGGCGGCGGAATCATCCCGGATATTTTTGTTCCAAAGGATACCAATCTGGAAAAGGAAAAGCTCACCTTGCTTCTAAGAGGTGGTTATATGAGCCGATTTATATTTGATCTTCTGGAAAAGGACCGGACATTTTACAACAGTATTACCAGGAAAAATTACCGCGAGAAGATCGAAATTACAGATAAGATGATTTATGATTTTAATCGCTATTTAAAATATCAAAACATTGGTTTAGGAAATGTTAGTGAAGAGCGTAAGCCTATTTTAAAGAAATATTTAAAGGCTGAAATTGCACAGCAACTATTTGGCACTAATGTATTTGAACGGTATTTAAATGAAGATGATCGATTAATCGAGAAAATAATCCAGTTGTCGATGGAAAAATAATATTTTAGGATGCTCATGAATGAATTCCTGGAATACCTTTCAGCGATCTGGCCGCTTACCCCGTTACTGCTATTTATACTTGCAGTAACTTTCCGACTATTAGATAACAGCACTTCTCTATTTCTACAAAAAGATATTCTTGTGAATCATTCCAATGTTTCAAGAGGATTAATGCGTGACGCCATGAAACATAATGAGGATGAACGCTTTAAGAGCAAACTTAAAACCGCACTTATCTTTAGGAATCTGCATCACGGGCTTATGATCCTTGCCGCAATTACACTTCCAATAAGTTTGATCCTGTTCTTTCTACGCTAACTTATCATGGATTTTGCTATGCTCACCGTTATTCCACTCAGTTAGAATATCGGTTGCAACTGCTGCACCACTGCCCGCAGCTATTGAATACTGACTACCCCAGCCTGCTAAAGTTCCAGCTACATAGAGACCCTTAGTTACAAAGTGATCTTCATTCTGTAATTGAATTCGATTTTTCTCTGTTTTTGCTTTTTTATGCGGAATCACATACTCCTCCAAACCTTTAATTCGCATTGGACTCGTGTACAGTAGCAATAACAAGTCTTTCTGAAGTATACACATTCTTGTTTGTAGTTAACTGGAATCCTTCAGATAGAGAAAAAATTTCTTTCGCTTTCTCCTTCGGAATAAGTTCTATATCTGTATAAAGTTCTTCTAAATGCAGAATACTTTTCTCAAGGAGCTCCTTACCATTGGTTCCGGGAGCTATTCCGAAGGCATTATTGAGCAAAGCTGAGTTTAAGTGAGAGTTCCTGTGATGTAACAAAATACCTACTTTTCGATTTAAAGCGTAAGGCTTCTCGAGAGCAGAACCAAGCACAAGTGCACAGGAAATTCCTGCTACTCCAGCCCCAACAATTAGTACATCATAATGGAAATTACCCATGTTTTCTTGAAATCGTTCTGGAAACCAGAAGGATCGACATTAAAATGATCACACAAAGACTTGCAAGAATAACGATAAGCGCATTTGCACTATCACCTTCAAGAAGAGCATTGAGATCAAGTGAACTTACGCTCACTCCAATAAAAACAACAGCTAGGAAAATGATGAAATAAATAAAATACTTCATTAGAATAAATTCTGAATATTTGCGGCGAAAAGCTTCACGGCGATAGCAAGTAAGATCACACCAAAGACTTTTCTAATTACATTAATACCCTGAGATCCAAGAATCTTCTCGATACGTCCGGAAGATTTAAGAACCAGGTATACAAATATAATATTGAATATGATAGCGACAATGATATTTATTGTTTCATATTCTGCCTGCAACGAGACCAAAGTAGTCATCGTACCAGCTCCTGCAACTAATGGGAATGCCAAAGGCACTATAGACGCAGATTCGGGAGCATCATCTTTATAAAGACTAATTCCCAGGATCATTTCCAGGGCCAGGAAAAATAAGATAAAGGAACCGGCGACAGCAAATGAGTTTACATCAATTCCAATTAGATTCAGGATCTCTTTTCCCAGGAAGAGAAAGACCACCATAAGACAACCGGCAACGATCGACGCTTTTTCACTCTGTATATGACCAACCTTTTTTCGCAGATCTATAATAATAGGAATACTTCCTACGATGTCTATTACCGCAAAAAGAATCATTCCAGCGGTGAATATTTGCTTGAAGTCCAATACTTTAAACATAACCTAAACCTTTAAAAATAAGCGGCAAAAGTAATTCAAGATTTCTGATTGACAATCGATGAGATTATTAAATTTCCATAAATTTTGGAGGCCATTTCTTTAGGTCTGTAAAAGGATAGATTTATCTTTGCAGCATGTTTCAATTAGGTAAGACTTTAGTTTCTGAAGAGATCATCAAGAATGATTTTTTGTGCAATCTTTCTGCGTGTAAAGGCGCATGCTGTATAGATGGTGAGGCCGGTGCTCCGGTAGAGCCAGAAGAACGTGAGATCATGGAAAGAATCTACCCTAAAGTGAAACAATATCTTCGTCCTGAAGGTATAGAAGCTATCGAACGCCAGGGTGTTTATATCACCCGCGAAAATGGTGAAATTGAAACTCCGCTAATCAACAATGCAGATTGTGCTTACGTAACTTTTGACGAAAAAGGTACAGCACTCTGCGGAATTGAAGAAGCTTACAACCAGGGCGATATCGACTGGAAAAAACCTGTAAGCTGCCATTTATACCCTGTTAGAATCCAGGAATACACTTCATTTTCTGCAGTGAACTATCATCGCTGGGAAATTTGTGATGATGCCTGTAGTCTTGGGGCAGAACTACAGGTGCCCATTTACAAATTTGTAAAGGAGGCACTGGTTAGAAAGTTTGGTGAAGAATGGTATCAGGAATTAACTGTTATTGCAGATGAGATTCAGAAAAAATAGATCGCCGCATACCACTTTTAGCATTTCTGAAATTTAATTCCGCTGTTAACAAATCTCTATTTTGTTTAATGTTTTACGCCGAATCTTTTTCAGAAATAGATCATTAGAACCTGATTACACCTTAAATCAAGTGAATTTATGGCCAATTCCTATCAGTTTCTACCGGTCAAAAACATTAAACAAAGGCCCTAAAACCCCTAATTTTTGATGGTTTTCTTCTAAAACCCTTAACATGTATTACTGTTCTGTAATTCAATAGCTTAGATGGGTGATTTAACATAAATCTAAGAATAATAGCTATTTTCATTGTTGAAAACTTTGTTGAAAAGGTTCTACCCTGTTTCCTCTTTTATATGTCTGATTTTTAAATCTTTGTTAGAGAACGAAAGAACAAAAATTACCGATATACTTAAAACCTCCCATTTATGTCTCAAATAGAACCAATTTTGCAGGAAAATAAAGATCGATTTGTGATCTTTCCAATCAAACATAATGATATTTGGGACTGGTATAAAAAAATGGAAGCTTGCTTCTGGACTGCGGAAGAAATTGATCTTCACCAAGACCTTACCGACTGGTCAAATAAATTGAACGCAGATGAGCGTTACTTTATAAAACATATCCTCGCCTTCTTTGCTGCTTCAGATGGTATTGTGAATGAAAACCTTGCTGAAAATTTCGTGAACGAAGTACAATATTCGGAAGCCAAGTTTTTCTACGGTTTCCAGATCATGATGGAAAACATTCATTCTGAGACCTATTCCCTTTTGATTGATACCTACGTTAAAGATGAAAAGGAAAAGAATCAGCTATTTAAAGCTATCGAAGTTTTCCCGGCTATCAAGAAAAAAGCAGACTGGGCACTAAACTGGATTGAATCAGATTCTTTTGCTGAAAGACTGATCGCTTTTGCGGCGGTAGAAGGTATCTTCTTTAGCGGAGCCTTCTGCTCTATATTCTGGTTGAAGAAACGCGGACTCATGCCCGGCCTTACGTTCTCCAACGAATTGATCTCCAGAGATGAAGGAATGCATTGTGATTTCGCGGTACATCTGCATAACAATCACCTTATAAATAAAGTTCCGAAGGAAAAAATACGCAAGATCATTATCGATGCTCTTAACATCGAACGAGAATTTGTGACTGAATCACTTCCCGTGAGCCTGATTGGGATGAATGCGAAATTAATGACCCAATATCTTGAATTCGTCACAGACCGACTTCTGGTAGAACTCGAATGTGAAAAAGAATTTAATGTTACAAATCCATTCGATTTTATGGATATGATCAACCTGCAGGGAAAAACGAACTTTTTTGAGAAAAGAGTGAGCGAATACCAGAAAGCAGGAGTGATGAATAAGGATAAAGAATCAGATGAAATCAGCTTTGACGCCGATTTCTAAAGTCCAACTGCGCTGCGCCCCCCAATGCAGCGCTTGTTGAGCTTTTCTAAGAATACCATTTAAGATCTAAAATTATTAATCCGGTTACATAACCGGGCAGGGATGCCTTTGTTCAGACTTAAGCTCCCAAAAAACAATTCCAGCTTATGTATGTTGTAAAAAGAGACGGCCATAAAGAACCTGTAATGTTTGATAAGATCACCGCCAGGGTCAAGAAACTTTGCTATGGTCTAAATGAACTTGTAGATCCTGTTAAAGTTGCTATGCGTGTGATCGAAGGTCTGTACGATAATGTATCTACCAGTGAACTCGATAATCTCGCTGCTGAAATTGCCGCGACGATGACTACTTCTCATCCAGATTATGCGAAACTCGCTGCCAGGATCTCGGTTTCAAATCTTCACAAAAACACGAAAAAGAGTTTTTCTGAAGTGATGACAGATCTTTATGAGTATGTGAATCCGCGTACCAGTGAAAAGGCAGCCCTACTTTCAGAAGAAGTATATGAGGTGATCCTGGAGAATAAAGAAAAACTAGACTCCACTATTATTTACAACCGGGATTTCAATTATGATTATTTCGGCTTTAAAACTTTGGAAAGATCCTATCTTTTAAAACTGGATGGTAAGATCGTGGAAAGACCTCAGCATATGCTTATGCGTGTTTCTATAGGGATTCATCCTGATGATCTTGATAGTGCAATAGAGACCTATGAACTTATGTCTAAAAAGTACTTTACACATGCTACCCCAACACTTTTTAACTCCGGAACACCAAAACCCCAAATGTCTTCCTGTTTTCTACTTAGTATGATAGACGACAGCATTGATGGAATTTACGATACACTGAAGCAGACTGCAAAAATCTCTCAATCGGCTGGAGGTATAGGTCTCTCTATCCATAATGTGAGAGCCACTGGTTCTTATATTTCAGGAACCAATGGTACTTCCAATGGAATTGTGCCGATGCTTAGGGTATTTAATGATACCGCCAGATACGTGGATCAGGGTGGTGGAAAAAGAAAAGGATCTTTTGCGATGTATGTGGAACCATGGCATGCTGATATCTTTGATTTTCTGGATCTTAAAAAGAACCACGGAAAAGAAGAAATGCGTGCTCGTGACCTCTTTTATGCCATGTGGATCCCAGATCTTTTTATGAAAAGGGTGCAGGAAAATGGTAGCTGGACGCTTATGTGTCCCCATGAATGTCCTGGCCTTTTTGATACTTACGGAGATAATTTCGAAGCGCTTTACGAAAAGTATGAAGCTGAAAATAAAGGTCGAAGAACTATTAAAGCCAGAGAGTTGTGGGAAAAGATCATGGAGTCTCAAATAGAAACTGGAACTCCATATATGCTTTACAAAGATGCCGCTAATAGAAAGTCTAATCAAAAAAACTTGGGAACGATTCGCTCTTCCAATCTTTGTACAGAAATTATTGAATATACCAGTAAGGATGAAGTCGCCGTTTGCAACCTTGCATCTATCGCCTTGCCGATGTTCATTAAGAACAATGAATTTGATCACAAGGAACTTTTTAAGATCACGAAAAGAGTGATCAAGAACCTGAATAAGGTGATCGACAGGAATTACTACCCGGTTAAGGAAGCTGAAAATTCCAATATGCGTCATCGCCCGGTTGGTCTGGGAGTTCAGGGACTTGCAGATACTTTTATTAAACTACGATTGCCTTTTACAAGTGACGAGGCAAAAAAACTGAACCAGGAGATCTTTGAAACTCTTTATTTCGCTGCGGTTACGGCATCTATGGAACTTGCAAAAATAGAAGGTCCATACTCTACGTATGAAGGTTCGCCGATTAGCCAGGGAGAATTCCAGTTTAATATGTGGGGAATTAAAGATGAAGAACTAAGCGGTCGCTGGGATTGGGGTAAACTTAGAAAGCAGATTGAAGAAAATGGGGTTCGAAACTCCTTACTATTGGCACCAATGCCAACCGCTTCCACTTCCCAAATATTAGGAAATAACGAAGCTTTTGAACCTTATACCTCCAATATATATACAAGAAGAGTACTTTCCGGAGAGTTTATCGTGGTGAACAAGCATTTACTGGAGGACCTTGTTACCCGGGATTTGTGGACAGAAGATGTGAAAAATGCTATTATGAGAAACAACGGTTCTGTTCAGGATATCGATGTGATCCCGCAGGACCTTAAAGAACTTTATAAAACGGTCTGGGAAATGAGCATGAAAGATATTATAGATATGTCAAGACATCGTGGTTATTTCATTGATCAGTCTCAATCGCTGAATCTATTTATGGAAAACGCGAATTACAGCAAGCTTACCTCCATGCATTTCTACGCCTGGAAAAGCGGACTCAAAACTGGCATGTATTACCTGAGAACGAAATCGGCGGTAGACGCTATTAAGTTTACGCTTGAGAAAGAGAAAAAGCAGGAACCGGTTGCGATTACTTCGGAAGCTCCTATGCGAGCTGCTGAAAAGCTTCAGGAAAATACACAGCCTGTAGTTTCAGAAAAAACAGAAACTGAAGGAGCGCTGTCCCCGGAAGAACTTAAAGCACTCATTGCACAATCCAAAGAAGCTGAAGGTGACGACTGCCTGATGTGCGGATCTTAAGAATTTTGGCTAATTCAAATTTGAATGTTGAAAGGGAGGCAGTTATTGCTTCCCTTTTTTATATTTTTGAAGCTCAACAACTGGAAAATCATGACCTGGGATCAACTCTTATCACTTAAACGTTTCGGAGACAAGAACAAACGACTGCGTATAGAGCAGAATGAAACACGTTTAGGTTTTGAAGTAGATTATGATCGTATCATATTTTCTTCAGCATTTAGAAGCTTGCAGGACAAAACGCAGGTGATTCCACTTTCCAAGACAGATTTTGTGCATACCAGGCTAACGCATAGCCTCGAGGTTTCAGTCGTTGGAAGGTCGCTGGGAAGGTTAACGGGACAGAAGTTGTTGCAGAAACATCCACATTTAAAGGATTCTTCAGGTTACCAGATGAATGATTTTGGGGCTATTGTCGCAGCGGCTGCTCTTGCTCATGATATTGGAAATCCGCCTTTTGGACATTCCGGAGAGAAAGCGATTGGAGAATACTTCAGTCATGGAAACGGTAAAAGGTTCAAAGAATCTCTTTCAGAAGCAGAATACCAAGATCTGGTAAAATTTGAAGGAAATGCCAATGGTTTCAGAATACTTACAGAAAACAGACCAGGAATTAGCGGTGGCCTACGATTGTCCTATGCTACTTTAGGAGCATTCACAAAATATCCGAAAGAATCCCTTCCGCATAAGCCAAGTTCAAAGATCGAAGATAAAAAGTTTGGATTTTTCCAGAGTGAAAAAGAAACCTTTGAAGATATCGCTGAAGAATTAGGATTAAAAATGACGCGCGAAGGCAAACACATTGGATATGCACGGCATCCTCTGGCCTTCTTGGTTGAGGCCGCAGATGATATTTGCTATACGATCATTGATTTTGAAGATGGAATTAATCTTGGACTCATCGATGAAGATTACGCTCTGGAATACCTCATCAAACTTGTAAAGGACAGCATCAATACTTCCAAATATCATGAACTTCAAACCACTTCAGACAGGCTGGCGTATTTGCGTGCTCTAGCTATTAACACACTAATTACAGAAGCCGCAGAGATCTTTCTAAAAAATGAAGATGCCATTCTGATAGGAGAATTTCATGAAGCTTTATTCGATAAAAGTAAATACGAGGCTCAGATTCGGGATATTATTAAGATAAGTGTGGAGAAGATCTATCAAAGCGAAGAGGTGATCGGGAAGGAAATTGCCGGCTTTAAAATGCTCACTTATTTGCTGGATATATATACCCAGGCTTTCCTTGCAGATGCTGAAAATGAAGATTCCAACTTCACAAAACTGGTAAAAAAATCTGTTCCACAGCTAAACTATTTGAATGACGAACATTCAGTTTATGATACGTTGATCGCAATCTGTTCATATATAGCTTCGCTAACCGATGGTCTAACCGTGGCTTCCTTTAAACGATTTCAGGGTCTGGATGCTTAAAACGTTAAAAAATTAACGTTTAGTATTAATTATTCTTTCTAGTCTAAAGTAATTTCACGACTTAAGCTTCTGACACTTCAATATTTAAGCATCAGGCACTTATATAGTTAGTGTTATGAAAAAGGTTACTCAAATTTTAGAGAATAATTCTCAGCTTATCATCGAGGACTGGGAACGACAGGTTCTCGAACTCGTAAAATCCTCTACTTCTGCCAATAGAATCGCACTTCGCGATCATGTTCCTAACATCCTGAATGACATTATTGGTATCATGGAACAATATGATATCATTGACTGGAATCTTGAGGATCCTAAAATTGCATTGATCGAGAGTAATAGCATTGAGCATGGGAGACATCGCGCCAGTTCCGGAAGCTTTTCTGCAGATGAAATTCTTCACGAATATATCATCTTTCATAATGTGATTCTTAGGGTGCTCAACATAAATGGAATTACAGATCATAATGCATACAATATTTTAAAGTGCTGTGTTGATAAATCTATGCTGAAAAGCCTGGAGGCCTACACAAAGTCGATCCAAGAGATGCAAAGTAAACTAGTTGCTACGCTTGCTCACGATATTAGAAATCCACTCTCTGCCGCGAGATTGGGAATCGAAATGCTAAATACAGAGGATATAGATCAGGATCGCAGTATCAGGGTCAAGAAAATGACCATGAATAGTGTGAATAAAGCACTGGAAATGCTGGAAGGATTACTGGATAGTATTACTGTAAAGGCCGGTGAAGGGATGATGCTTACTTATGCTCAAACAGATCTGTATAACGATATAGAATCTATTTACCAGGAAGCTTCAGAGATCTATTCTGAAGAGATCATATTAGATTGTGCGGACAAGGATCTTTATGGGATTTATGACGCTGTAGCAGTACGCAGAATGCTCGAAAATCTAATTACCAATGCAATTAAATATGGAGATAAAGATACCCCGATCACGCTAAAAATTGAAAAAGATGGGGACGACTACTTATTGCTTTCTGTCCATAATCTTGGAAATCCTATTCCGAAGGAGAAACAAAAGGCGATCTTCGATTTTCTACAATACGGAAAACAAAATAACAACCCTAAACTCAAAAGCTGGGGCATAGGACTCACACTGGTTAAAATGGTTGCTGAAGCGCACGGCGGTGCGGTTGAACTCACCAGCGAAAAAGATAAAGGAACAGAATTTAAGATCAGGATTTCCAACAAAGCGAATCAACCCGGTAAAACACGCACAAGACTGAACCTGGTCTAAAACTCATAAACAACTCCAACACCAAGCATTTGCTTTAGCTGAATTCTGGCACCGGAAGTTTCCAGTTTACCATCGCCATTGGTATCTTCCTTAAACTTTACATCATCATCATAACGAATATGGGTTCCAACATTGGCCTTTACGAAGTCATTGACCTTCATATTTACTGCCAGTTGCCAGTCTACATCCACATTTCCGAAGTTATTGAGGTAATCTGAATACAGGCTCAATTGATTACTAAGATCAATATTCTCAAAAACTTCCTTGTTATATTCACTGGTAAAGAGAAAACCGAATTCTGTTCTAAGCATCTCACCTTCTTTGATAATATTCCCAAGTTCATCGGTCACTGCAGGTTCCACACCAAACATCCCTTCGTTGGCAAGTCTTTGATCTAGTACGAAAGTTGATTTCACGGTTATAGGAGAAAGGTATATGGTAAGATCCTCTACAGGATGAGAAAATTCTGTTCCTGCACCAAGAAAGGTATAGCCAGGAGCCATTAATTTCGAAATTGGTACTTCGGTATCAGGATATTTGTAACCGTTGGTGAATTGCGTGTTGAAACTAAATTTACCTGAATAATACCAGTTCGACGTACTGTCGGTTCTAAAACCAAAGGAGGAACTCAATCTTAATTCATCTTCTGTCTTTCTAATTTCCCTGCCTTCCTGCGCATTAATTCCATACCTCAACTTTGCCGAATTCTTCCAAATAGTATAGTCTTTTTCAAAATCCCGCTCAAAACCAGCATAAAATAAAGCCGAAATTGAGTTGTTTCCCCCAGCATTCCAGTTTACGAAAGCCACTTCACTTAGATTCATTCCGAAGGTGTTCTTCTCGGTCCAGTAGATCAACATGGAATCTGAAGCAGTAGTATCCTTAGCCGCCGTTGCTGTAGTATCATTCACCCTAACATGTTTAATATGAGCAGCTGAACTATAGAATGAAGTAAATATAAAAAGGAAGCTTAGTAGGTAAAATTTCATCAGGTAGGGATTACAGAATCGCAAAAATATAAAATCAGTTCAAAGTTTCCAGCTTTTGCCGTATTCCTTCAACGTTAATTCCCGCAATTTCTTGTAATTGATCGATATTTCCATGTTCTATAAAATTATCGGGCACCCCCATGATCTCAATTTTACCCTTATAATCAAGATGCATAGCAAGCTCCAGGATCGCACTTCCAAAACCTCCGGAGATTACGCCATCTTCAATAGTGATAATTTTATCAAATTTTTCGAAGATCTCTTTTAGCAGATCTTTATCTAGCGGTTTTACAAATTTCATGTCGTAGTGCGCAATACTCCCTAACCCTTTATAACTTTTAATTGCTTCGGAAGCGTTTGCAGCCATATTTCCGATCGTTAGAACGGCGATATCAGTTCCTTGCTGAAGGCACTCAGCTTTACCAATAACAGTCTTTTGAAAAGGTTTTTTCCAATCAATCTGAGATCCTCTTCCGCGGGGATAGCGAATTACTAATGGTTTGTCTAAACCAAGCTGGGCCGTGTAGAGAAGGTTTCTAAGCTCGGTTTCATTTCTTGGAGCTGCGATCATAAGATCTGGAATAAGTCTGCAGTAGGCAATATCAAAAACACCGTGATGCGTAGCTCCGTCTTCTCCTACCAAGCCAGCACGATCCAGGCAAAATATCACCGGCAGTTTTTGCAAGGCAACATCGTGAATTAACTGATCGTATGCACGTTGAAGGAAAGTAGAATAAATAGCACAAAAAACAGTAAATCCCTGGGTGGCCATTCCGGCAGATAAAGTCACAGCATGCTGCTCTGCGATACCTACATCAAACGCCCTGTCTGGAAAAGCATCCATCATATATTTGAGCGAACTACCTGTAGGCATCGCTGGGGTGATCCCAATAATTTTGTCATTTTTTTCCGCCAGTTCTACTAGCGTTAGACCGAAAACATCCTGAAACTTTATGGGTAAACCTTCGGTTTCATACTTCAGCAATTCACCAGTTGCAGGTTCAAACTTACCGGGTGCATGATATTTTACCTGGTCTTCTTCAGCTTTTTTTAAACCTTTCCCTTTTTTGGTAATGACATGTAGAAATTTAGGTCCGCTGATTTCCTTCATTTCCTGTAAAACCTTCAGTAATTCAGGTAGATCATGACCATCTACAGGCCCGAAATATTGAAAATTGAGCGCTTCAATGATATTATCGCTGGCAGGTTTATGTCCAACTCTTGCTTTGGTTAGATATTCTTTTAAGGCCCCAACGCTGGGATCGATACCAATCGCGTTATCATTCAATATAACCAGCAAGTTCGCTTTGGTTACTCCGGCATGATTTAAACCTTCGAAAGCCATTCCGCTGGCGATGGAAGCATCTCCAATCACGGCGATATGTTGTTTTTGATAATTGCCTTTAAGTCGGGAAGCGATCGCCATCCCAAGCGCTGCTGAGATGGAAGTAGATGAATGCCCTACGCCAAAGGTATCGAACCCACTTTCAGTTCTTTTTGGGAATCCGCTAATTCCATTAAGCTGTCGGTTGGTATGAAAAGTACTTTTTCTGCCAGTTAATATTTTATGACCATAAGCCTGGTGACCAACATCCCAGACCAGCAGATCTTCAGGGGTATTAAAAATATAATGTAATGCGATGGTAAGTTCTACAACACCAAGACTTGCCCCCAGATGACCTTCCTTGGTTGCTACGATTTCGATGATAAATTCTCTAAGTTCCCTGGCTAGATCCTGTAAGCTGGCTTCCGGAAGCTTTCGCAGATCTTGCGGAAAGTTGATGGTATCTAATAATTCTCTGGTCATTTGCAACAAAGTTACATCATGCAAACTGAATTATTAACCTGAAACGAAAACGGAATTTTCAAAAATGATATCTTGCACAAAAACCTGGGAATGATCAATCCATACGATGACACTTATTTTATGCGGAAAGCGCTGGAAGAAGCGGAAACTGCTTATGAAAAAGGGGAAATTCCCGTTGGAGTGGTTGTAGTCATCAACGACAGGATCATCGCAAGAGGACATAATCTTACAGAAACGCTGAACGATGTAACTGCTCATGCCGAAATGCAGGCTATCACAGCCGCTGCAAGCTTTCTGGGGGGTAAATATCTTAAGGATTGTACTATGTACATCACCCTGGAACCCTGCCAGATGTGTGCCGGTGCCCTCTATTGGAGTCAGATCTCAAAAATTGTTTTTGCTGCGGAAGATAGCACAAGAGGTTATAGAAAGAATGGAGTCCAGCTTCATCCCAAGACTAAGGTAGCTTCAGGGATTCTTGAAGAAGAAGCTTCCACTTTACTGAAGCGTTTCTTTATAGAAAAAAGAAATCTGAATTAAAAAAGCCCCAATATGGGGCCTTTTACTTTAATATTCTTCAGGTAGTTCAGTTACCTTGATATGATCTACATAGAATCTGTCTGGCAATGCCGACTCATCTATTTCAGCACCTCCAAGATTTCCTCCAACGGCCATATTGATTAGAAAATAGAAATCCTTCTTAAAAGGATACTCTTCCTCGTTATAGTTTTCCGGAGTAAAGCGGTATAACTGATTCCCGTCTACAAAAAATTCAATATAATCCGGCGTCCACACAGCTTTGTAAGTGTGATAACCTTCTTCAATATCTGCAATTTTCGTTTTCTTAGTATTGATCGTGTTCCCGTGACTCGCCGGGGTATGCAGGGAAGTAAAAACGATGCCCGGCTCTCTGCCAATATATTCCAGAATATCGATCTCACCACTGGCAGGCCATCCAACCTCACTAATGTCTGCACCCAACATCCAGATAGCTGGCCAGAGACCTTTGCCCGTAGCAAGTTTTGCTTTTACTTCAATCACACCGTAAGTAAACTCCACATTATCCTTGGAATTAATCTTTCCTGAATAATAGGTATCACCTTTTTTTTCCGCAGTGATCACCAGTTTACCATCTTCCAGGGCAACATAATCGCGATTATAGATCTGCTTTTCGTTGTTCCCCCAACCACAAAGATCAGGACAACCGTCCCCTTCTTCATAATTCCAGACCTCCATATTTAGAGTATCTGCGTTGAAATCCTCTTCGAAAATTATTTTTTCCTGTGCACTGGCCGTAGAAACCAGGACCAGGCACAGGATCAAATATGAGTAGGGTCTCTTCATCATTTCTGAAAATTAAGTGTCACTGTTTGCAATTTTTCTGAATTGGTTCCAACCATCAACCTGAATTCTCCTTCTTCAGCTTCCCACTTTTCATTAGCGGTATAAAACTGAAGCATCTCTTCTGAAATTTCAAACTCTACAGTTTTAGTTTCACCCGCTTCCAGTTCGATCAGCTCAAAACCTTTCAATCCTTTTACAGGTCTGCTCGTGCTAGCCACCATATCACGTAGATATAGTTGCACAACTTCTTTCCCTTTGGTATCCCCAGAATTTGTGACTGCAACACTCAAGGTCGCAGTTTCACCTGAAGTTAACGTAGCTGAGCTCAAAGTTGGTTTAGCGTAATCGAAAGTTGTGTAACTAAGCCCGTAACCGAATGGAAATAAAGGTCCGTTTTCGATATCTGTATAATGCGAGTAGGTCACATGCTGTTCGCTGTATGGTCTCCCAGTGTTTTTATAGTTATAATATAATGGCTCCTGTCCCACAGCTCTAGGAAAAGAAACCGGTAATTTGCCGGAAGGATTGTACTTTCCAAGAAGCACATCTGCGATAGCATTTCCACTTTCAGAACCAAGCTGCCAGGCTTCAACGATAGTAGGAATATTTTCAGCAGACCAGCTTAATTCCATTGGTCTTCCATTTATAAGTACCAGAACGATATTCTTATTTACAGCGTAAACTTTTTTCAAAAGCTCTAGTTGCAGTCCGGCGAAACCAATATTTGCCTGACTTCTACCTTCCCCAGATTGAAATGCATCTTCACCAAGAACCATAACCACCACTTCAGCGTCTCTGGCATTCTTAACGGCCTCACCCATTCCTGTAGTATCGGTTTTGTTGATTTTAAGCGGCATTAAAAAGCTACGTTCTCCCATCCCTAACTTTACTCCTTCAGAATAAACAATTTCAGAGTCTGGTAATTGATTTTTTAAACCTTCTACAACAGATACGGCAGAGTTCGCTTTACCCTGGGCTCTCCAGTTTCCAATTGGCGTGTCCTTGTCATTAGCAAGCGGACCAATCACTGCGATCTTTCCTGCGGAAGCCGACATTGGTAAAAGATCATTTTCATTCTTCAGAAGAACAATAGATTTTCTGGCAATATCACGTGCTGTTTCAAGATGTTGCTCATAAGGCACTTCATTTTTTACTTCAGCATTGATATAACGATAAGGATCATCGAAAAGCCCCATCATAAATTTCACTCTCAGGATTCTGCGAACTGCATCATTGATAAGCTCTTCATCAACTTTTCCTTCAGCAACCAATTGCTCGAGTCCGGCCTGGTAAGCTCCGCCTTCCATATCCATGTCGCTACCAGCCTTTACAGCGATTTCAGCAGCATGCACTTTATCACGGGCAAATCCATGAGGTATCATTTCTGAAATAGAACCCCAATCTGACACTATAAATCCATCCCAGCCCCATTCAGTTTTTAATAACTCACGCTGAAGGCTTTCACTACCGGTCGCAGGAATACCATCAATTGTGTTGAAGGCATTCATAAAAGTAGCAGCTCCAGCATCTGCCGCAGCTTTAAACGGTGGCAAAATGACATTATGAAGTTCGTTCTTACCAATATTCACTGTGTTATAATCCTTTCCACCTTCAGCAAAACCATATCCGGCAAAATGCTTAGCGGTTGCTGCGATCGTATTAGGATCTGCAAGGTCATCTCCTTGGTATCCATTTACTTTTGCCACCGCAACCTGAGAAGTTAAATAGGGGTCTTCCCCGGAGCCTTCCATAATCCGTCCCCAGCGAGCATCGCGTGAAACATCGATCATCGGAGAAAACGTCCAGTTCACACCTTCTGCTACAGATTCTAAAGCGGCAATTCTAGCCGACTCCTCTGCAGCTTCCATATCCCAGCTAGCAGTTTCTGCCAACGGCACTGGAAAAATTGTTTTATATCCATGAATTACATCATATCCAAAAATAATCGGAATCTTGATGCGTGAATTTTCCATGTTGAGCTTTTGTGCTTTTTCGGTCGCTTCTACGGAAAGCACATTTAGCATAGATCCAACCAGACCTTTCTTTAGCCTGTCTTCTTTTTGTTTATTACCGGTTTCAGAAGCGGGTCCAGTAAGATCCCAACTCCCGTTGTACTGGATCATCTGGCCTACTTTCTCTTCCAGGGTCATGATGTTTAAAACCGAATCTACCTTGGCTTCGACATTCTTTACTGAACTTTTGAGACCTGTTTCCTGCGCATGCAGTCCTATGGTCCCGACCACGAGTGAAAGGGTACTTAAGAATAACTTTCTCATAATCTCTAAAAATAAATCCCGGAACCTGAAAGATCCCGGGAGTTGTTAGCTAAACAAACTATTTATATACTCTGATGTAATCCACTTCCATAGAAGCTTCGCTAAATTCTGCAGGGATATCTCCGCCAAGTGCGCCTCCCATTGCTACATTCATGATAAGGAAGAAATCCTTGTTGAATGGTAAAGAAGATTCATTGGAAAAGGTGAAGTTCACCTCATTATCTACCAGAAAGGTTATTTCATCTGCTGTCCATTCTACGGCATATGTATGCCACTCTGTAGCTGCATTTTGAATATTGGTTGCTTCAAAAATTGCATTTCCACCTGAATTTCCAGGGAAATGTAATGCTGAAGAAACTTCATTTGGTTTGTTACCTACAAATTCCATGATGTCGATCTCACCGGTAGCAGGCCATCCAACGACATCAAAATCGGCTCCAAGCATCCAGATCGCTGGCCACGTTCCTCCACCTTGAGGCATCTTGGCACGAGCTTCTACTCTACCATAAGTTACTTCAAACTTGTCCATAGTAGTAATTCTTGCAGAAGTGAAATCAAATCCACTTTCTGCCTCTCTTCTGGCTGTTATGATAAGACTACCGTCTGCTACAGACACATTATCTTCAGTATAATACTGTAATTCTCCATTACCCCAGCCATTAGTTCCGTTTCCTGTTTCGTAGTTCCAGATATCGGTATCGAGGGCATCTCCGTCGAATTCATCACTCCAGAAGATTTCAGTGAATTGAGAAACAAATGCTTCTTCTTCCTCTTCCTCTTCTTCTCCACCTGTACCAGCTTGTTGCTGCTCAAAGGGAGTTGTGGTGAATTTCAAGTACCAGGCAAGATCAGGATTGCTTCCTGGAATTGCTCTTACATACATGGTATTTTCAGTAATACTAAGAACCTCGTAATTGCTGGCTCCAATATAGTAGCTCATAAAACCACCGCCACCTAACTGGATTTCAGTTCCGGTCGTAGCATCTGCAGGAACTCCATTTTCTGCAGGAGCCAAAGTAACCGACTTATCGCCAGAAGTATCGTAATCGATACATTCATCCTGGCCACCGCCACCACCAAATTCAGCAACATAGTCTACATTAAAGAATGTTCGACCCATATTATCCTGATTGTAGGTGATGTTCTCCCCACTTTCAGTAAAAGTCAGCTCATCTGTGTAAAAACATGAAGATATTTCATCACCTGCTTTTTCAAAAGGTGCTGCTTGATAATATTCTGGAAAAGCACTTGCAACTCCGTCTGCTACGAAATTAGGTCCTACTCCAAGATGTCCAGCTTCAACTGCTGCAACATACCAAGTTTTAGAACTTCCTCCAGTAAGAAATTGCTTAGTTTCAGGATCATTGAAATCACTCTCAACTTCGACTTCCAGAGACATCGAGCTACTAACACCACCTTTTCCATAGGCTACTACGGTTACGAGGTACGTATTGAGTCCTGTTCTGGTGAAACGTTTCGTATAGTTTCCACTTGGAGCAACAGCAGAGGAGCCATCGCTAAAGTTATACTCGTAAGTAATAGCATCGTTGGCGGTAGCATTAAATTCTACCATTCCAGAGCCATCGTCACTAATATTTGTACTCACCTGAAGATCTGTAGGAACTACGATCGTATCGAGGGTGAGATCATCTTCCTGGCAACTCATCATAAAGAGAGTTGCAAACAGGAAGCTTATTAATTTAATATATCTCATAGTTTTTCTTTTTTCTAATTGTGGAAATACACATTGTCTATGTACACAGTAGCTTCAGCTGTAGGGTTTGCAGAGAATATGTACTGTGCAATATTTGATGTATTACTTAAGCCTGTAAAATCTGAAAGTGGAATATCAAGCTTCACCCAGGTATTAGGAGTTACTGTAAACTCTATCTCGTGTTCGGTATCATCCCCACCATCAAAAGCGGCATCAGGACCAAAATCAACCAGTTTAACCCTGAACGCAGTAGCATTTCCGGTCCAATAATCTACATGAAAGTGAGTCATTTCCGACGCATCCACCTGATTGGCAACCGTTTCAATACCCACAAAATTAAGTTGGTCATACAATTTTATATTATTCCCTTCTACCGTAGTTTCAGAGTAAACAGCATCAGACCAATCTGTTCTCCAGGTATCTACAGTTACATTTGTGTATGCATCACTAAAAAGTGAAATTACATTTGCTTCAGGTTCTGTAGGTGTTGCTGCTGCAGAAACAGGTTCTGTTGGCGGTACAAGTACTTCATTAGAAAAATACAGGTTATCTATATAGAAGCTTCCTCCATTATCTGGCTGTACGTCAAACTTGAATTGGAATACATCGCTAATATCTAATCCCTGACTTGTAAATTCTGATAATGGGATTTGTATAATATTCCACTGGTTTGGCATAACCTCTAGATTAACCGCATTCTCACCTGTAGAAGAAATTAGAAAGAAAGGAATTGAAGTATAATCTCCAGACCATACAGCAATATTTACGAATTCAAAAGCTGTAGCATCAACACTTTCTCCAATATCAATTCCCTGGTAATTTGCGTTATCGTATTTAATAACGTTGTCTCCATCCAAGGAGATCATCTCGTAAGTAGTAGACTGACCCCAATTTGGGAAATAGTTAATATTTGCAGGATCTGTATAAACATCGCTGAAAATAGAGAATACATTTTCCTGAGCGGCTGTTGGTGCATCAGGTGCTACAGTAGGATCCTTTTGTGCCTCTTCTCCTTTTTTGATATCATCTATGTAAAAAGTACCAGCAGTAGTGCCAGGACCATCGATGAAAATTACGATTGTTGAATATTGACCAGTTGGAACAAATGGCTCACCAACACCTTGAGATCCATCGATAAAGCTTTTAATCGCGTCTGTAGCAAAATCGAAACTCAATACTTCCCATCCTGTACCACCGTGATCTGCGGAAACTTCCGTTTGTCTTTCACCATTAACACCACCTTCAAATTTTAGAAGTACCGGTAAAGCCACATCAGACCAAACCTTCATAGTAATAGTTTTAGAATCTGCACTAAAATCTACTGGTTCACCAAGAGTATAGGCAATACCCTCGAACTGCGCTCCAGAATTTGTTACGGCAGCAACATTAGTTTCTGAAGTATTGGCACCTGAAAGATCAGGATTAACAACAACTTCATAACTAGTACCATTAAATGTTCCGGCAGCATAGTTTACTGTTCCCATATCAAATGTAATAGGAAGCTTTAAAGGATCTGTTGCTTCTGGAACAATGATGATTTCATCTTCTTCCAAAGTAGCCGCACCAGCTCCACGTGCAATAACTGTCAATTCATATACTCCAGGTTCGTAAGTATGTTCGATAGATTCTCCTGGCATAAGTTGCGTAGGTTCCTCATCATCCATGTCACCAAAATAAACATCGAAAACCGTAGCATTATCTGCAGTAGCAGAAACCGTAATCGTTTTTGGATCAGTGTCCGGTTGATCTACGTTGATCACCAAGTTTTCAGGAGCTTTAAATGAGATATTCAGCATTTGATTGTATTCGCTGGTTAGGCCCGTAGAGCCAACTGCTACAATTTCCACCATATATTCTCCTTCATCATAAATGGTAGTAACCGACTCACCATTTGCGATTTCGGTAGTCTCACCATTTCCAAGATCAATTTGAAAAGTCTGAGCACCAACACCGCTTGGAGTAATTGTTACTGTTCCAGTATCATCCTGGCTAATATCAAAGTCTGCTGTTACATCTGTTGGAGCAGAGATTTCCTGGAACGCGTAGTTCGTAATTTCATCATCTTCACATCCTGTAAAAAGCAGAAGCGAGATGGTAAGCATTGCTAAAATTCTGAATATTTTCATTTTTATTCGTTTTAATGGTAGTTTTTAGTATCCTGGATTTTGCTCCCAATTGTTTCCTGCAAGCTCAATTTCGATAGCCGGGATAGGGAATAATTCGTGTTTTCCTGTAACGAAACCGTCGATTTCATCTGCTGCTCTTCCTGTTCTTACCAAGTCGAAGAAACGATGCCCTTCTCCTACAAGTTCCAGTCTGCGATCTTCATAAATCTGATTTAGCAGATTATTACCAGAAAATGATACATCTTCCAGTCCGGCTCTGTCTCTTACTCTGTTCAAATAAGTTCTGGCACGATCTTCATTACCAGATTTGAAATTAGCTTCCGAAGCCATTAGTAGCACATCTGCGAAACGAATTGCGCGGTAGTTATTTGGATTTGTAAGGTTTTGATCACCGGTATTCAAATCCCCAGCTCTTGCGATATATTTTCTGTTATAATATCCAGTATGCTCATAACCTACAGCATAGCTCGCTCCGGTTGCAGCAGCATGTGCTTCGATATCAAGAATAGCTACGTCTTTACGAATATCATCGTCTGAAAACTCATCGACTACTTCCTGTACCGGAACATTGAAACTAAATCCAGAATCAAATACAGCATTTTCTGGATTTGGATAAGAAATGTTTCTTACACCATTAAATCCAACAGCCACATTTCCTTCTGAACATTGAAGACACCCAAAACCAGCACCTTCTTTATCTGTATACTGAACTTCGAAAACTGCCTCCGCATTATTTTCGCCTTCTGGTTCAAATATGAAGTTATAATCCTGCACGAGGGAGTAAGGTCCGCTAATTACAGGTTCGAAAGCAGTAGCCGCTTCTGCAAATTTATTCTGAAACAAATAAGCTTTTCCAAGCAAAGCCTGAGCTGCTCCCGAAGTTACACGACCTTTTACGCTTTGGACAGCCGGAAGGTTTGCCGCAGCGAACATAAGATCCTGCTCGATCTGAGCATAAACTTCAGCCTTTGGAGTTCTAGGAATATCGAATTGCTCTCCAAACTGGATTCTATTGTCTACCGCTAATGGCACATCTCCAAACCATTTTACCAGTTCGAAATAATAATAAGCTCTTAGAAATCTTGCCTGGGCAATGATTTCAGTCTTACCTTCAAAATCCAGAGCGTCCTGAAATTCAAGCACATAGTTTGCACGATTTACACCCGCAAACATCCAGCTCCAGATATCTCTTAATTGCTGGTTTACAGGAGTATGCTCCATATTGTCAATTTCCTGAATTCCAGGCGTATCGTTCGCACTCTCACCACCCGCAAGGGTATTGTCTGAAGCGATCTCGCCCAGCATTACATTAAGGTAAGTAGATTGAAGCAGGTCATAAGCTCCTACTAGTGCAAGATCATAATCTTCGGGTGTATTAAAGAAATCCTCAGAATTTTCATCCTGGCTATCTACATCCACGAAGTCATCACTACATCCAGATAGCGCCAGAAATGCGAAGGCGAGTATCCAATTGATTGTATATAATTTCGTTCTCATCTAATTAAAATTTCAGATTAATTCCTAGCATATAAATTCTTGGCACTGGATAGAATCCCTGGTCTATACCACCACCAATTGGAGCTCCATTAGAAGCTGAAGGATCATACCCGCTGTATTCTGTAAGCGTAAATGCATTATTTACTGAAGCATATACTCTAAACTTCTCTACACCAGTATTTGCAATAAGATCTGAATCCAGTGTGTACCCAACCTGTACATTTTGTAATCTCAGGTAAGAACCGTCTTCTACGAAGAAATCTGAAAACTGGTTGTTGCTGGTAGCACCAACGGTCACTCTTGGGAAGCTATCTGTCGTTCCTGGTCCAGTCCATCTACCTAAGAAAGCATTAGTTCTATTCGTATTTGGCTGATTTCTTTCAAAGTTTCTTACGATCTCATTTCCGAGGGAAGCAAAAGCATATGCGTTAAAATCCCAGTTCTTGAAGGTGAACCCAATATTTGCACCCATGGTAAGGTCTGGAATTGGATCTCCAATATCTGTTCTATCATCACTATCAATAACTCCGTCACCGTTTTGATCTACAAAACGAATATCTCCTGGTGCAGCGTTCGCTTGCGTTGCAGCAGCATCAACTTCTGCTTGCGTCTGGAAAATTCCATTGGTTTCTAATCCATAGAAATATCCAATAGGTTTTCCTGGCTCCATTCTGGATGGTGGTTCCTGTCCTATTCCAAAAACTCCTCCGGGAATGAGTCCACTTTCACTATTTACGTAAAGCACTTCATTTCTAAGAGCTGTAAGGTTATAGTTTACATTAAACTTAAAATTATCATTTACAACCTGGTTATATCCAATAGAGAATTCAAGTCCCTCGTTTTCAACTCCTCCACCATTTACAAACGGTGCAGAAGATCCAGGAGCAGCAACTCCTAAAATTCCTGATACCTGCGGAATCACAAGAAGGTCTTCGGTTTTCTTTTTAAAATAATCGATAGTAACATCAATACTGGAATTGAAGAACCTGGCGTCAAGTCCAATATCAAGTGTCTTCTGTTTTTCCCATTTAATTTCAGGGTTTCCCAGAGCACCACTTGCCTTTCCGAAGATAATTTCATCATTAAATACATAAGCACCTTCACCGTTCAGTAGAGAGGCATATCTAAAAGCAGGAATTCTATCATTTCCAATGATCCCGTAACTACCTCTTAATTTTAAGAAATTTAAAGTACCGTTGTCATTAATAAAATCTTCATCTGAAATTACCCAACCTACAGAGGCAGATGGGAACCATCCAAATTTGTTTTCAGGACCAAAAGCAGTCGAACCATCACGTCTTATCAAACCAGAGAATAAATATTTTCCCTCATAGTCATATTGAACACGTGTGAAGTAAGACAATAATCTAGTATCGAAAGTATCTCCCCCATTCTGATAGTTATCTACAACTTCCGCAGCATTTGAAACTCTCGCCGCGTCATATTCATTAGATGGAAGTTCAAATCCTGTTAAAGAGGCAAGATCTCCGGTAGTTTTAAAAACAGACATACCCAATAACCACTTAAGATTATGATCACCAAAGCTGTCATTATAGGTTAAGAAGTTATCCCAGGTATAATCTCTATAGATCTCAAAGTTCTCTGTTACATTATTACGGTCTACGTTGAAAACCTTTCCAGAACCATAGAAAACCTCTGGAGAGAAATATCTTCCATCAACTTCAGAATAGTTGAACTGGAATTGAGTCTTCGCAGTTAATTTATCCCAAATAGTATATTCCAGTCCACCAACACCACTAATTTTATCTACACGTGTATCATTGAAAGCGTTGTTGATCTGAGCAAGTGGATTGACAACTTCATTTCCAAGCCCTTCAGCCAGAGAGAAATTTCCATCAGCATCACGCACAGGAATATTCGGATTCATGTTCACCGCATTGAAAAGTACAGACCCAAGTGCATTTTCAGCTAAAGTCTTACGGTTACTATTAGTATAGATCCCGGATAAATTAAGTTTCAGGTTATCTATGATTTCAAGATTATAATTTACACGCCCTGTAAAACGATCATAATTAGACTTGCTTCCACCAACAATACCATCCTGGTTAAAGTAGGAAGCTCCAAAAGAATACTTTGATCGATCTCCACCACCAGAAATATTCAGGTTCATATCAGACATTGGCGCTGTTGTAAAAACCTCATCCTGATAATCTGTCCCTTCACCAAGGTTTCTATAATTTGGGTAAGGAGGATTTTGACCAGCGGCTGCGTAAGCTTCGTTAACGATTACTGCATATTCGGTTGCATTCAAAGCAGGTAATCTTCGTGTAGTTTGCTGAACACCTGTATAAGCATCAAATTCAACCTGAAGATCTGCATTGTATGAACCTGTTTTAGTAGTAATAAGAATTACCCCGTTGGCAGCTCTAACACCATAAATACCAGCAGTTGCATCTTTCAACACATTAATGCTTTCAATATCATTTGGGTTAATAACACTAAGGTCTTCGATCACGTTACCATCAACCAGGATCAGAGGTCGGTTATCACCATTGGTACTTATACCTCTAATATTAATTGTGGAAGCACTTCCTGGAGAACCTGAAGTAGAGGTGATATTCACCCCTGCTACTCTACCCTGTAAGGCCTGTTCAACTCGTGCCGGGTTCAAATCCTCTATGGTTTCTGAACCTACCACACTTACCGCACCGGTTATTTCCTTTCTTGACTGAGTACCATACCCAATCACTACTACTTCATTTAATGCTTCTGAATCTGTTTGAAGCGTTACATTGATCGTTTGTTGATCATTCACTGTAATTTCCTGGGTTTGAAAACCTAAATAACTGAACTGAAGTACATCTCCAGAGGAGATATTCTGTACCGTATAATTTCCGTCAAAATCTGTAGTAGTACCTCTTGACTCATTTTTTACGATCACATTTACTCCCAGTAAAGGCATTTTGTTCTCATCGGTGATAGTTCCGCTAACCGAAAACGATTGCGCGTAAGCACCGAAAAACCCGCTTAGAAATACAATCAAAAGACAGGTAAATTTCCTCATGTGTTTTAAAATTAAATTTGCTTTTACAATATATTAACATGAAGTGCGTAGAGAGGATTTTCAACCTTTACAAAATATCTACAATTATAGATTTATCAATTTTAAGCGCCTCAAATTACAGAAATCGCAATAAGGATAGGCGTTAGATGCCATTTTCAAGAACAGTAGCTAAGGTGTTAAAATTTAGGAATTTAAGCGAATGTAGAGGTAATGTAGAGTTATTTTCTACAGTTGTAAAGGTTATAGAGAAAGAATATATTCGGTTAAATTTGTTTCCCGGTCAAGATCCATCTTCTTACGCAAACGATATCGTTTAATTTCTACACTTTTCACCGAAATATTTAAAAGAGGAGCAATTTCTTTAGAGCTAAGATTTAGTCTCAAATAGGCACATAATTTGAGATCGTTGGAAGTAAGTTCCGGATGTTTTGATTTAATCTTTTTGAAAAAGTCTTTATCAGCATTGCTAAATGCTTTTTTGAAGAATTTCCAGTTGTCTTCTTCGCTAATGTCCTTATCGATGGTATTAATTACCGATTGTACTTTTCCGGTTTTTTCGTATTCCTTCAGTTGATCTTTAATCTTGGTTAGAAACTCGTTCTTCTTGATCAGGCTCATGGTAGTTACCGCAAGTTCCCGGTTTTTACCTGCCATATCCTGTTCCAGTTTCTCATTTTGCAACTTGATGATTTCCTTTTCGGCCTCAAGATTCTTCAGTTTGAGTGCGCGTTCATTTTCTGCCAGGTATTTTCGATGATGTCTCCTGTTCATTAAATGAACCGCATAAAGAATAAGCAGAAAGATCAGGACATGTAAAATGATGGCGCCAGTACTTAAATAGAAAGGTCTCTCTACGGTAAATGATATGATTGCAGGTTCAGTTTCAGAATTACCAACCCGGGCTTTAACCTCAAAAATGTAATCCTCGAAATTCAGATTTTCGTAAGACACTTCATGTTCTTCACTCCATGTACTCCAGTTTGAAGAAAGACCAACGAGACGGTAACTGTATTTGGTGTTGGTGTATTTTTTGAAGATCGGCGCGCTAAACTCAAATTTGAGGTTATTACGACGGAATGGAAGTTCTATCTCTTCCGAAGAATTTAAAGAAACTCCGAGTGAATCTACAGAGCTTGCTGTAATTCGATCTACGCTGATCTCGAAATCCTCAAAATCCAAATCTGCCGCTGTATCATCAAAGCTTACATAACCATTGGCAACTCCAAGTAAATACCTGTCATTATTTAATTTATTAATGTTCTCATACCCTACCGCAATATTCCTATAGTCCTGGTCAATAAAAATATAGTCAAGCTGGTAATCACTGCCAATTCCCTCAGGCTCAATTGAAAAAATACCTTCTTCGGAAAACCCCCATAGAACATCATCTTCCTCCACGATCATTCTACCGGAAACCCTTTCCACATCGCTTACCAGATGATTTAAAGAATTATCCAGATCGAATCGATCTTCAACCTGATCAAATTTGTAAATATTGGCGAGGCTACTATAATATAAACTATCATTGAAATGAAATACTCCGGAAGTTATTCCAGATTCCTCTTCAAACTTGTAGTTGATGGTATTAGAAGCAGCGCTTAGCGAATCGTTAAGCTGAAGATTAAAAACTCCTTTATGCTCATTACCTATCCAGATACTGAGATTCTTATCAACCACAATACTTTTGGAGGAATGTGGAAAGTTATTCAGCATAGGCAGATCTTCAAACCCTGAATCCTCTTTCCGTAGAAAACTGATTCCATTATAATGTCCCTGTATATAGAGGTCCTCCTTATACTTCTTAACGATCCAGGTTCCTAGCCGCTCGCTGATCTTATCTGCAGTGGCGCCTTCAATCAGGAACGTCCCACTATTATGGCCACAAAACAGATTACCGTCGATCTCATCCAGAAACCAGACCTGTCCATTAGTTCCTGGTATTAGCTGAAATTCTTCGGAATCATCCTCTTTGACATATAGTCCCTGGTTTGTGCCCAGGTATAACAAATCGTCTTTTTTATATGAATCGTAGACTGAGCCAATTTTACCCCTGTTATCCTGAAAAGATCTAAATGTAGACCCAAGGTCAATAACGCTAATTCCGTAATCTAGTCCTGTCCATACATTGCCAGACTGATCAAGGTGCAAATCCAGGGTTGTATTATTTTGCAAAATATTATTCTGATCAAATCTACCAATGATCCTGCCATCCTGAGCGATCTCAATCACACCACTTCCTACTGTTCCCAGTACTAGATTTCCATTATCAAGATCCAGTGCATCGAGCGCATTTGGTTTTCCAATATTATCACTAAGCTGTCCATAAAACTGTTCCAGCAAACCTGATCGCATTTTATAAAATTCTGAATTCCCGGTAATCATGGAAAGCCCATCCTCGTCGAGATCGTATAAATGCATGATCGCAATATCTCCTAATTGCTCCCCGCTAATGATTTGCCTGGGCTGGCCTTTTTCAAATTTGTACAATCCTTCGCCAACAAGCTGAAAGTAAAGTTCATCTTCAAAATTGAAAATATTGGAAACAGGTTTCCCTGTTGGATTAGCCATTTTCGTAACCTTATCACGTTCCAGGTCGTATAGATATATGCCTGCAAAACTTCTAAAAACAACCTGTCCATCTATATATTCAATATCCCAGAATTGTTCGCCATCATTAAGATCAGGGAACTTTGAGATAAGACTTTGAAAAACCAGCTCTCCATTATTTCTTGGAGTCCAATATCCCGCTTCCATGTAAGCTCCCGTGAAGATTTTTTCTTTTACAACTTTTACAGATCTAACTATAGATTTATTGGGTACCGGGTATAATCTCCAACGCTCGCCATTATATTCAAGCAAACCTGTGCTATTTGCGAAATACAGGTTCTTGTTATCAGCCTGGGAAATCATCCAGTTCTGATTGCCTGCGGAATAGTCATTGGGGCTGAAATTGGTAACCGGAGGGAGTTCCTGCGCATATGTTTGCAGATCACATACTAAAAGTCCGCTAAGAATAAGCATGAACAGCATTCTTGAATGCTGGATCTCAAAAACATTAAACTTAAACTGAATCCTGAACAATTGCAGATAAACCTTAATTAGTAAAAATTTTAGGAGTGGTTGTTAAAGTATTATAAAGAGCTATGACATCCTAAATTAAATGAATTTTTTTGAAGGTTATTAGCAGAATACTACTACTATACTGAATTCAATCAAACTCCTACCTTCAATGAGCATAATTACTAAACTAACCCTACAAACACAAGTCGGCAGCAAAACTTTATTTCTTGGAATTCTATTCGCATTTCTTGGAAATATGACCGGATATTCTCAAACGAATTCGAAAGAGGTCGTGCATTCTGTTTATGTCACTTCCAATACAGGACTTCGTTCTAATGAAGATAATAAGCAAATACTCGATCAAATCGTAAAGTCCTCCCAGGCAGGTGAATCTAACAGTTTGGTGATGGTCGGGAATATCGTACCACAAAGCGGGTTTCCAGATAAGGATAACGGACGTTCTCAGGTGGAAACAGATTTAAAGAAAAATCTGCTGGATAAGATTAAAGATTTTAACGGAAAGATCATTTATACCCCTGGCTATAATGAATGGCAGGAAGACGCTCCAGATAACATCGATGACCTGGAATCCTTCTTACAGGATACCCTGGAATCTGATTTCTGGCCAAATGATGGTTGCCCAATTGAGAGTGAAAGCCTTAGTGACGATGTGCAGCTTATAATGATAGATTCTCAATGGTATATCGAAAACTGGGATGATCATCCTTATATCAATAACAAATGTGAGATCAAAACAAGGCTTCAGTTTCTGGATGAATTTAATGATGAATTAGAGGATAGCCAGAGAAAAACAGTTCTTGTAGCTGTTCATCATCCTGCGATGACGCAAACCAAAATTGGATTTTTAGAAAAGATGTTAGGTCATGGTACCCAAACAAGTCGCAATCCGCAGCTAAAAAAACTGATGGGTAGTCTCGAAGCGCTTGCCAGACAATATAATGATGTCATTTTCCTTTCAGGTAAAGATAAAAATCTTCAGTTCGTACATGATGACGGGATCGAACAGATCATTACTGGGGTCACTAAAGAAATTGAGAAGGCGAGACCAGATAAAGAAGAAGGTGATTTTGTAAGTTATGAACTCGGTTATGCCAAGATCAATATCTACAAGAACGGGGCATCAAACGTAGAATATTTCTCGGTTTCCCCAGAAGGTGAAAAACAGATCTACAGTTACGAAATGGCGAGGGAACGACCAACTCTAGACGAAGTAGAATGGCCAGATACCAAATTAGGTAAAACTACTACCACTTCTGTTTACACTGAAGAAGAAACCAATAAGGACGGACTTTACAAAGCACTGTGGGGAGAACATTACAGATCTCTATACAGTAAAAAATTTGAATTCCCTGTTCTTTATTTAGACACTATTCCGGGGAATATGAAAGTACTGGGTGCCGGAGGTGGACATCAATCAAGATCGCTGGGATTCATTGATGACGATGGACACGAATATACTTTGAGAGCTTTGAAGAAAAGTGCACTTCAGTTTTTGCAGACTACCGTGATCACAAATCACTATGTTGAAGATTATTTAGAAAACACGGTAGCTGAACGATATGTACAGGATTTTTACACTACAGCTTTTCCTTACGGTACTTTCCCGGCAGGAAAATTTATGGACGAACTTAATATTTTCCACCCGAATTCTGAACTTTACTATGTTCCTAAACAGGAAGCATTAGGGGTTTATAATGAGGAATATGGTGACGAACTATATATGTTCGAAGCACATATTGGAGGAGAAAACAAAGATCTACCAATTTTTGATGGAGCTGAAGATATCCTGAACTCATCAGATCTACTTCTGGAAATGCAGGAATCAAAAGATGCTTATGTAGATGAAGAGATCTACATTAGAGCAAGGCTTCTCGACATGTTCCTGGGTGACTGGGATAGACATGAAGGACAATACGAATGGGCAGAATTCGAGGACGAAGAAGGTATGAAAAGATATGTGCCCATTGCAAAAGACCGTGACCAGGTATTTTCTAAAACTGATGGTTTTATACTATCCTTACTTCGTGTAGGTTTCCCTCAAATTAGAGCGATGGAACCATTTACAGAAACTGTAAAAAGACCAAAATGGTTCAACCATGCTGGATATCCATTAGACAAAGCAGTAATTCGAGACAACAACTGGAATACCTGGAAGGAACAGGCTGAATATCTTCAGAATACTCTTACAGATGAAGTTATTCAGGAAGCTTTCGATGTATTACCTGCAGATATAGCAGATGATGAATACGTAAAGGACATCAAAAGCACTCTTAAGGTAAGACGAGGGAACATGATGGAGATCGCACGTGAATACTACGATTACCTGGTGAAATTTGATATCTTCCTTGGAACCGAAGATGATGATGCTTTTCTTATCACTCATAAACCTGACGGAATTACGCAAATAGAGCTAACCAATGAAGATGGAAAAGTAGTTGCTCAAAAAACTTACGATAGTGAGGAGACCAAAGAAGTATGGATCTATGGACTTGATGGTGATGATGAATTTAAGATCGTAGGTGAAGGTTCTTCTCTAGTAAAACTAAAAGTTATTGGTGGCGAAGAGAATGATATTTATGACTTTCAGAATACAAAAAAGGCAAAACTTTACGATTACAAGAGTAAGGATAACACCATAAAAACTTCAGGTGCAAATAAAATGCTTGTAGACTCTTACGATATCAATAACTACGATCCTAAAAAGAGAAAAAGTAACCAATTCACCTTTTTTCCTAGTGCCGACTTTAACTCAGACCAGGGATTCAGCTTAGGGGTTAAAAATACATTTACTACCTATGGTTTGGTTCGTAATCCATTTACATCTCAACATAATCTCTCTGCAAACTACTATTTTGCGACCCAAGGATTTGATGTTGGCTACTATGGCGAATTCGCAAACGTATTCTATAAATGGAATTTAGGAGTAGATGCCTATTATTCAAGTCCGAATTTTGTGATTAACTATTTTGGAACAGGAAATGATACAGAGTATGATGACGACGATGTTTCCAGGGATTTCAACAGGGTGAAAATTGAACAATGGAGAATTGCACCTTCACTTATATATAGAAAGAACAATAATGTATTCTTCAGTATTAAACCAATGATCGAATCGAAGCAGGTTTCTTACGATGCAAATAGAATTGTAGCCGAAACTTTTGATCAGGATAATGATGTTTTTGAAGAACAACTATACGCTGGTGCAGAGGTGAATTACAACTATTATAATAAGGATAGAGTTGCATTTCCATCAAGAGGGATTGAAGTGGATCTAACCGCGGGTTATAAAAGCAATATTGATGAGTTTGACAATAAATTCGCTTACGTAAGACCTATGCTTTCTTTAAATTATCCATTACACGAAAGTGGTTTTGCGGCTATTGCGACAAAAATAGGTGGTGAAGCGATCCTGGGAGATGAGTACGAATTCTATCATGCGGCAACACTTGGCGGCGGAAATAGAAATACGCTTAGAGGTTATCGTAATGAACGTTTTAATGGCAAATACGCATTCTATCAGAATATTGATATTCGAAGTGGGATCGCTCAATTCAGAACTAATTTTATCCCAATTCGTATGGGAGCCAGCATTGGTTATGACTACGGTAGAGTTTGGGTAGATGATGATGATAGTAACGAATGGCATTCCAACGTGGGTGGATCGATCTTTATCAACGCGTTCAAAGCCTTTACCGGAAACATTGGATACTATGTTGGGGACGAAGGAGGTCGTTTGAACTTCACCGTCAACTTTGACTTCTAGTTCTCGATACTATAAATTTAAGCCACACCTTACAGTGTGGCTTTTTTGGTTATAATTCTTTTGCCAGTTCTTCTATAGATTCTACCAATAGATCGGGTTCTTTCGCCAATCGAAACGGAAATTTTCCCGGTCTGCGTACAAAAGCTGTTTGCATTCCAGCCCTTCCTGCTCCGGTTATATCCCATCCATGAGCTGCAACCATCATACAATCGCTTTTATTTACTTCGGAAGCATCTACAATGTATTTATAACTATCAAGATGAGGTTTGTATTTCTTCACGTTCTCAACGCTTACAATATGATCGAAGAAATGATCAATTTCAGCAAATTCCAATTGTTTTTGAAGTACATCTGGCTTACCGTTACTGTAAGCTATCAATTTGAACCCTGAATTTTTCAAACGTTTTAAACCTGGCATCACATCTGGATACGCTTCTAGACTGGTGATTGGTTTCAAAGTTTCTTGTAATTCTTCTTCGGAAAGTTCTAAATCATATTTCAGAGCATTCATTCTTAGTACCTCCTGCGCTATTTGACTAAAGTTGTGATAGGAATCACTTACAGATTCTACAAGGGAATATTGTAAAAGTTCGGCAAACCAGATATCAGCTGCATATTCCTTACCCAGGGTTTTATTGATGCTTTCCTTCAGCGGAGACAGATCGAGAAGAGTTTCGTTCACATCGAAGATGAGTACTTTAGGAGTAGATTTCATTTCGTTTTTTAGATAAAATTACAAATCTTAATCCCGATAGTTAGACCCGGTAACAATAAAGCTGAAGAGTTCTAACTAATAAGGTGCTGGAGGATTCAAAGCCGAAGTATTACTCAACTGCTCTCCCGTGAATTCCTCTTCCTCAATTATGGTAACTGAATCTGAATAGGTACTGGAAGTAATTAAAAATACAAGAAGACTGATAGCGAGTAGAAATAGAGCTTTAGTGAGAACAGATAAATACCGAACCTGTCTATCGATTTTAACTTCGTCCTGAAGACTTGCAACTATGGTTGGTTTCATAGCATAAATACTATGTAGCAGATAGGGCACTACAGGTTAATAATAAGTTCTTTCCAGGTAGGGTTAATTTTGATAATTTAAGATAGGAATCTAATTAACTGACTGCAAGTCTTTTATCAATTAAAATAAATAGGATATCAACAGGTAGAAAACTCCAAATTGCTGATGTTTACTGCATTAAACCGACTTATAAACAATTTAACACTTTACGGGCAAATCGATTAAGTGCAAATTAGACCGATCAAATACACTAGTAGCCAGGTAATTAGAGGAACATAAATCATCAAACAGTATCCTGTTTTCAAACATAAGATTAAGAAGTGCGACTTCGCAATGAAATAACTTAATTAATGAATTTCATAACAATTGAATCCTATTATGAGGAGAAATTGTAGCCTCACCAGGAATCGAACCTGGATCTAAAGTTTAGGAAACTTCTATTCTATCCATTGAACTATGAGGCCGTTGGACGAATTTATAAAAATCGGTGTAGACTTCGATACTACATAATTCTAAAATTTACAGTCTTATTCTATATCTTTAGACTTTAAGTTCGTTAAGTATGAAAAAATTAGTTTTAGCAGTTTTCTGTTTATCAATATTCAGCACTCACGCACAGAATATTGGACATGAAAAGAGCGCATTTGCACATACCTTTTCAATTGTTGCCAGAGATACAGTGACCGGTGAAATGGCTGTAGGAGTTCAAAGTCACTGGTTTTCGGTGGGTTCCATCGTTTCCTGGGGAAAATCTGGTGTAGGAGTGGTTGCTACTCAATCTTTCGTAAATCCGGCATACGGTCCTCAAGGTCTTGAATTAATGGAAAATGGAATGCCTGCCGATATTGCGCTGGCTAAAATGGTAGATGAAGATGAAGGCCGTGCTTTCCGTCAGGTTGCTTTTCTGGATGTAAACGGTAACGTTTCTGCCTATACAGGTGATAAATGCGTTCAGGCTGCGGAAGATATACAGGGTAATAATTTTTCTGTACAGGCAAATATGATGTTAAATGAGAATGTAGTTCCTGCCATGGCGAATGCCTATGCTACGAATTCAGATCTTCCTTTAGCTGAAAGAGTGGTTGCTGTGATGCTGGCCGCACAGGAAGCCGGTGGTGATATACGAGGAAAACAATCTGCTGCTCTTATTGTCGTAGGTCCTGAAAAAACCGAAAAAAGCTGGGAAGATAAAAAGGTGGATCTTAGAGTGGATGATCACGAAAATCCAATCAAGGAACTTGGAAGATTACTGAAGGTGCATCGTGCTTACGAGCATATGAATAAAGGAGATCTTGCTGTGGAAGCAAACGACATGGAAAAAGCACTTCAGGAATATGGTGCTGCAGAAAAAATGTTTCCTGAAAACCTGGAAATGAAATACTGGAAAGCTGTAGCTCTTGCCAATAGTGGGAGAATGGATGAAGCTAGACCAATTTTCAAAAAAGTTTTTGCTGCAGATGAAAACTGGAAAGAAATGACCACAAGGTTGCCTGCATCAGGACTACTGAATATTTCAGAAGAAGAATTAGAGACCCTTACTAAATAAGATAGCCATATGATGAAATTGATGAAAATTAGTTTTTTAAGCCTTCTGGTCATAGCATTCATTGCTTGTGAAGAAACTAAAAAAGAAGAAGAGAAAACTTCCGAAGAAAAAGAAACCGTAAGCACTGCGAATTCGATGAAAACGAATATGGAAGCAGATAGTGAGCTAAAATATAATCCTGCTCATGGCGTAGAAGGACATCGTTGTGAACTACCGGTAGGAGCTCCTCTTAGAAGTGAGGGAAATACCGCGGCTCAACCTATGACCACGAGTCCTGTTAGAATGCAGAGCGCCACTCCAACGATTAATCCTCCACACGGGCAACTTGGGCATGACTGTTCAGTAGCTGTGGGTGCTGAGCTCAATTAGCATTAAAATCCGAAATTTTTATATATCCATTTCGACAGAAGTTCTATGATGGACAAGCATCGTAATTTCTATACCCAAGTCCCAATTAGTGATCTGGCTATTCATGAACTTTTTCGGGATAGAAATAATTTTCAGGAGGTTCCACCAACATGGCATGTCCTGGTTGCGGATATTCGGGATTCTACCCAAGCAGTCAACGATGGCAGGCATGAAGAAGTGAACCTGGTAGCTACCGGCTGTGTGATCGCGATACTTAATTTGTCCATTTCTGAAGGGATCACTGTTCCTTTCTTTTTTGGAGGCGATGGAGCTACATTTTTAATACCTGATAGTTTAACTACCAAAGCTTTATCTGTACTCGAAAAACACAACAGGAACGTTCAGAAGAATTTTAAATTCGAACTTTCATTGGGAACCTATCCCGTAAGGGATCTTTATAAGGATGGGATCGAATTAAATATAGCCCGCGTAAGTACTACAGAATCTCTGGTGATCCCAGTTATCATGGGTCAGGGATTACTAATTGCTGAAAAGCTTATCAAAGAAACACCTAACAGTTTACCTATCGAGATCGATGAAGTGCCGGTTAATCTTTCCGGGATGGATTGTAAATGGGACAAAATCAAACCACCCTTGGAAAACCAGGAAGTGTTAAGCCTGCTTATAGCCGGATGCGGCGATGCTAACTATCCTGAAGTTTACTCAGATATTCTCGAAAAACTCAACGAGATCTACGGTTCCACGCAACGCAGAAGACCAATCTCTACAGACAAGCTTAAAATGTCCACCAGTTTTGACCGTATTAGCAATGACGTAAAGATGAAGTGGGGTGATACTAATATTCCGGAATTTCTGAAAGGAGTATTGATTAGCCTGTTCGGTGAATTTTATCTTAGAAACACCAATCTTGGTAAAACATATCTAAAACGAATGGTCGAATTATCTGATAATCTAAGTCTCGATGGCAGAATTAATACAGTGATCACCGGAAGCGCAGACCAAAGAAAAGAACTTTTCAAATACTTAGATAGTATTGAAGATCAAGGCCTCATCAAATATGGTTTTCATATTAGTGAAGAAAGTATCATGTCCTGCTATGTTCGAAACATGAAGACAGATGAACATATCCACTTTATAGATGGTGGAAATGGCGGATATACAAAAGCGGCCAATGTGCTCAAAAAGAAATTGGCAAATTGACCGCTTCCATAATTATTTAATTTTTAATCTTCGTCCAGACCTCCTCTACGAGTTGCATCGCGTGGCTCTGGCCAGGTCATCTGCTCTCCGGTTCTACGACTTTTTGGTAAGCTAATCTGTTCTCTGGATGTCTTTTCAGGATCTTCACTAGCCATATAAGCAAGTACCGCTGTAAGGATCACGTTGTTTCTAACATCATCGAAAACGATCTTATCATAAGTATCCCTGTTGGTATGCCATGTGTAATTCCAGTAATCCCAGCTCAATGAACTTAGGTTGAATGCTGGTGCTCCAGCCGCTACAAAAGAAGCATAATCAGATCCTCCTCTTCCTGGAGATCCAGGGAAATTGGTTTCAATATGTGTAGTAACGTTTTCTGGTACTTCGTACAACCAACGCCCTAAATAGTCATATGCATGCAGGAATCCATTTCCAGAAATATTCACTACCCTTCCAGTTCCGTTATCCTGGTTAAATAATGCCTGTGTATTTTCAACGATTTCTGGATGATCTTTTACGAATGCTCTGGATCCATTCAATCCCTGTTCTTCACTACCCCAGTGCCCTACCAGAATTGTTCTTTTTGGGTTAGGATACAACTTTTTAAGAATTCTCATCGCTTCCATCATTACGATAGTTCCTGTTCCATTATCAGTTGCACCTGTAGCACCATCCCAGCTATCAAAGTGTGCTGAAAGAATTACATATTCTTCAGGTTTTTCTGAACCTTTGATCTCTGCAATTGTATTGAAAGTTGAAACTTCTCCCAGCTCCTGAGATTCAGCTACTACTTTTAGTTCGGGTTTATCACCATATTCTGCAAGTCGGTATAGCATCCCATAATCCTCCAGTGAAATATCGATGGTTGGAATTTCTTCGGTATATGAAGAAAACACTTTGTTTACGCCAAATCCTCGAGACCAGTACGATGAAATGATTCCGGCTGCTCCTGCTTTTTCCAGTGCCTGCGGTAATTCTCTTCTGGATAATCCGCTAGCTGAAGTACGTTCTCTCCAAACTTCACTTAAACTATCACGATCCTTTTTCATCTTTTCAAATGACTCTTCTGTAGCCCATTCTTCCCAGTTATCATCTGGTCTTCCCGTTGGCTGTGGCATTGAGATCATCACAAATTTTCCTTTAACCGACTTCAATTTATTTACGAAGTCCATCGAGTCTTTTGCTGCCGGAAGGATGATTACTTCAGCCTGCACTCCTTTTTTCCCGGTAGATGGACTCCAGGCCAGCTGTCGTGCTTCAAGGCTCTGAATCCTTGGAGAGATAAGATCAACATGTGTGATACCGCGTTCCCAGCCTTTCCATTTACCCCATTCTTCGTTTCTGGCATCAATATCCCAGCTTTTATACTTATTTACCGCCCAGTCGTTAGCCTGTTTCATTTGAGGCGTCCCAACAAGTCTTGGACCTACAACGTCCAGTAATTCATGCGCAAGATTTTCAAGTTCAGAATTGCCTTCTGCTTCTTTTACGATCTTCTCCACCATTTCCTGGGTGCTTTGCGCAAAAGCAGCCGAAAAGGAGATAAAAAATAAAAAGGCTAAGGATAATTTTTTTGTCATAATGTAAAGATTGGTTGATGTGTTTTACAATATCGTTCTTTTTAGAACAATTGCTCTGAAATTAGACCGCAGTGGTACGAAAACGTTTAATACGGAGTTAAAATTTAGCTATATTGGCGTTCCAAAATCGTAAATTTTCACCAATGCTTCAAAGATTCGCGTTTCTCGCCATCCTATGCCTACCCTTTTTACAGCTAAATGCCCAGACTTCAGAACTTAGTGTCCAGAAGATCATGCAGGATCCACAATGGATGGGTAATTTTCCAGATAGAGTTCGCTGGGGAATACACAGTGAAAATGTCTATTTTCAGTATAATCCTGAAGGGAATCCCGCAGACAGTCTTTATAAAATCGCTGTAAATGATCCTCAAAAGATCCTAAAAGTTTCTGCGGAAGAATCGAAAGCAATGATCCCAACGTATGGCGACTTCAGTAGTGATCGAAAGAAAATGCTGTATACAGATGACGGAAGACTTACTATCTATGATATGAATGATCGATCAAAAAAGGAATTGATCAGTTTACCCTTCAGAATAAGTAATCCTGAATTTTCAGCTTCAGAAGATGAGATCCTATTCCAGGCTGAAGACAATGCATTCATCTATCATCTTGAAAACGGAACGCTTCAGCAACTTACCAATATCAAATCTGGAACAAAAAAAGCTTCCGCAGATAAAAAACTAAACGAAAAGGATCAATGGCTTCAGGATGAAAATCTTGATCTTTTACAGGTTGTGAGAGAAAGAAAGGAGAACAGGGAAGCATCTAAAAAGTACCGTGAATCCACCAGCGAGCCGGAAGAGTTTATATTTTACCTGGACAACAAGAGCATGAGCAATTTCGTTATCTCGCCAAATGCTAAATATGCTGCATTCAGCCTTATCGATCGGGAAAGCGGAAAAAACACAGGCGTTCCTAATTATGTGGATGAAAGTGGGTATACCGAAGATCTTTCTGCCAGAAGCAAGGTTGGAGATCTAAAATATTCTGCAGAACTGGCACTTTATCAAATTGAAAAGGATACGGTACTAAAGTTTGATTTTACCAGTCTACCAGGAATTTCGAAACTGCCTGATTATACTGCAGATTATCCTGAAAAAGAATGGAAAGAAGAGCCGCGACCGGTAATTCCATCCTCCATGAAATTTAGTCCTGAAGGAGACAAAGCTGTAGTAAACATACGCTCTACAGATAACAAGGACCGCTGGATCGTTGCTGTAGATCTTGAAACCGGAGAATTTGAATCGCTCGACCATCAACGCGATGAAGCATGGCTCGCAGGACCAGGAATTGGCTATACTTATTATGGTTATGAAACTATGGGATGGTTGCCAGACAACAAGCATATTTATTTTCAGACTGAAGAATCAGGCTATTCTCATTTAGTGATCCTGAATACAAAAACAGGAAAAAAGAAAGATCTTACTCCCGGGAATTATGAAGTTTTTGATCCTATGATCTCAAACGATGGGAAGCACTGGTATTTCACTTCTTCGAAAGTACATGCCGGGGAAAGACATTTCTATAAAATGCCATTAATGGGCGGAGATATGGAGCAACTTACTTCCATGACCGGGAACAACGATGTACGATTATCTCCAGATGAATCGCAAATGGCGATCACCTATTCCTATATGAACAAACCGGAAGAACTATTTCTAAAAGAAACCTCATCTAAAGCTCAAACGATCCAGGTAACCGATGGCAGATCTGAAGCCTTTAAAGCTTACGACTGGCGTGAACCTCAACTTATTAAATTCACGGCGCAGGATGGAGCGAAAGTTCCAGCCAGACTATACCTTCCTGAGGAGGATGTGAAAAATGATGCCGCAATCGTATTTGTTCATGGCGCTGGTTATTTGCAAAATGCTCACAAATGGTGGTCAAGTTATTTTCGCGAGTACATGTTCCATAACCTTTTAACTGATCTTGGTTACACCGTGATCGATATCGATTATCGTGGTAGCGCCGGTTATGGAAGGGATTGGAGAACTGGTATTTACAGACATATGGGCGGGAAAGACCTAAGTGACCAGGTAGACGGCGTGAAATATCTTGTGGATGAACATGATATCAATCCTGAAAAAGTGGGAATTTATGGTGGTAGTTATGGCGGATTTATCACCTTGATGGCCTTATTTACTGAAGCTGATACTTTCCAGGCTGGAGCTGCTTTAAGGTCTGTAACAGACTGGGCACACTACAACCATGGATACACCAGCAATATTCTTAACGAACCTTCCCAGGATCCAATTGCTTACAAACGCTCATCACCCATTTATTTTGCTGAAGGCCTTGAAGGTGATTTGTTGATCGCCCACGGAATGGTAGATGTAAACGTGCATTTTCAAGATGTGGTTAGACTAAGTCAGCGTTTGATTGAATTAGGAAAAGAGAATTGGGAGCTTGCCGTTTATCCAGTGGAAGATCACGGATTCGTGGAGCCTAGTAGCTGGACAGATGAATATCGAAGAATACTGGAATTATTTAATGAAAACCTATTGGAAAAATGATGGATATCAATTTTGTAAGAGAACAATTTCCTGCTCTTGAACGGGATTTCGTTTTTATGGATAATGCCGGAGGATCACAGGTTTTAAAGCAGGTCACTAACAAGATCACAGATTACCTGCTTCACTCCAATGTACAACTTGGTGCTTCCTACGCTGTTTCCCAGGAAGCCGGAGATAGACTAAAAAGCTCTACGGAAGTTGTTTCAGAGCTTATCAATGCTTCCAGACCTGAAGAGATCGTGATTGGCTCCAGTACGACCATGCTTATGCGAATTCTTAGCCTGAGCATTAGTAAGAACTGGGAAAAAGGAGATGAGATCATTGTTACCAATACAGACCATGAGGCAAATGTTTCTCCATGGACAGATCTTGAAAAGTCTGGGTTTAAAGTTAAGATATGGCATGTAAATCCAGAATCTCTGGAACTTGACACTAAAGATCTTGAACATTTATTGACAGAAAAGACGAAACTCGTTGCCGTTACTCACGCATCGAACGTGCTGGGAACGATCAATCCTGTTAAGCAATACGCTGAAATAGTACATAAAGCAGGTGCTTTGATCTGTGTAGATGGTGTCGCCTATGCACCGCATAGAAAAGTGGACGTTCAGGACCTGGATGCCGACTTCTATACGTTTAGCTGGTACAAGACTTATGGACCACACCTGGCCATGATGTATGGTAAATATGATCTATTGAGAGAGCTGGAAAGTATCAACCATTATTTTATAGACAAAGATGCTGTTCCATATAAACTGCAACCCGGAAATTTCAATTTCGAACTTACCTATGCGGTTTCCGGAATTACCGATTATTATACTGAATTGCACGATCATCATTTCGACGGAAAAGATCTTCAGTTTAAGGAAAAATTGAATAAAACCTACGAGCTTATTTCTGCCCATGAAGAAAAACTGGCCACAAGACTTCTGGATTATTTGAATTCAATTTCAGAAATAAAGATCATCGGGCAAACAAGTGCTGCTGCTGAAAAAAGAGTTCCTACTATTTCATTTGTCCACCAAAACTTCCGAAGCAATGATATTGTTGAAGCAGTAGATCCTCATAATATTGGCATCAGATTTGGCGATTTCTATGCTAAAAAATTAATTCATGACCTTCAGCTGGAAGATAAGAACGGCGTGGTAAGAGTAAGCCTGGTTCATTATAATACCCTGGAAGAAGTTGATAAACTGATAGAAGTTTTTAAAACGATTTTTAAGTCTTAACGGTAATTTCCGAAGACACGATTAAAAGGTATTTTGAAGCCCAGTAAAATGGAATTTCTACGCACCTGATCCCGAACTACTTCCAGTACCTCTGCCTGTGCGGAGATTTCGAAAGTAAATTGATTACGAACCCGGTATGATACAGATAATTTTGCCGGGATTGTGATCACCCGAATGTCCTCTTCCAGCACATTACCGTAATCTGGAGAATTTTGAATAAACGAAGCTCCAATCCCCGCACCAAAAAGTACATTTTCGATCTGGTTGAAGGGGTCGAAATTAACATAAGGCATAAATGTCAACGAGTTGTAATGTTCATTATCACTAAGATCTGAAGCTGAAGTTCGCTGCCAGTATAGCTCGGCTCCAAAACCCGCTTTAGGCAACAGGTAGTAGATCGCGTAGATTCCCACCGCGTAATTAGGCTCAAAGCCTGAATTGGTAAAACTGTCGCTCTCCCCGCTACCAAAAACATCCTGAGAAAGATATAAGGAAGTATGGGCATAACTAATGCTTGGACCAACCTCAAAATCCCGGTATCTCTGGCTGAATGACTTAACCGCGATAAATAGCAGAACTATTACTAAAAGTTTTTTCACCTATGAAAATTTAATGACCGGGAACTTTTCTACAAAATTCCCGGCCATTTGAAATTATAGCTTTTTAAGATCTTTTACCTCAGATTTTTCGGCTTCCATAATGCTAATGGCAAAACCACCACCCGGAGCAGATTCTTGTGATAACCTGGATTTACTATTTACTCTGTACTTTTTAATTTCATAAGCCTGAGGATTCGTTTTATAATGAGCATCTTCGGCATCAGCATAGATCGTTGCAATGTACGTTTTACCCTTATCCAGGAAGTCAAATTCAATTTTTGAAGTCCGCGTTTCTTCTCCGTTCACGTTCCCAACAAACCAGTTATTCGTTCCCTTTGCTTTTCTTGCTACAGTGATATATTCGCCAGGTTCTGCTTCCAGGTATTCACTCTCATCCCAATCCAGTGCTACATCTTTAATGAACTGAAAAGCATCCGGGAATCTCATGTAATTTTCCGGAAGATCAGCAGCCATTTGCAAAGGGCTATACATCGTCACATACATTGCCAGTTGATTAGACAGCGTACTATTTACATGGGAATTGTTATCTGGATTCAGCTTAGAAATATCCATCTCAAAGATTCCGGGAGTATAATCCATAGGTCCGCCAATGAGTCTTGTAAATGGTAATACGGTCACATGATTTGGTTTAGAACCTCCAAAAGCCTGGAATTCGGTTCCACGAGCAGATTCGTTACCTATAAGGTTTGGATAGGTTCTTCTCAATCCAGTTGGTCTAACCGCTTCATGAGCATTTACCATGATCTTATAATCTGCAGCTTTGGTTACAGCATATAAAAAATGGTTGATCGCCCACTGCCCGTAGTGGTGTTCACCACGCGGAATTATATCTCCAACATAACCGCTTTTTACAGCAGGGTAATCATACTTATTCATGAACTGGTAGGCAGTATCCATATGACGTTCATAATTCCTGATCGCTCCGGAAGTCTCATGGTGCATCATCATTTTCACACCTTTACTTTGTGCGTACTCATGAATTGCTTCCACATCGAAATCTGGATACGGAGTCACAAAATCAAATACATAATCTTTTGATTTCCCGAACCAGTCTTCCCAACCTTCGTTCCAGCCCTCCACAAGAACGGCGTCAAAACCATGCTCGGCGGCGAAGTCTATATATTCCTTTACATGCTCTGTATTGGCAGCATGTTTACCATTTGGAGTTGTTTTAGAATAGTCGGTTTTCCCGAGTTGTACTGAAGGTAGCTCATCTGTATAAGCCCAGGAGCTTTTACCTGTGATCATTTCCCACCATACCCCAATGTATTTAACAGGCTTGATCCAGCTGGTATCTTCCAGCTTATTTGGTTCATTAAGGTTCAGGTTCATATTGGAAGCCAAAATCTCTGTAGCCTCGTCACTTACCATAATCGTTCTCCATGGTGAAACGGCCGGAGTCTGGATATATCCTTTATTACCAACGGCATCTGGAGTTAACCAGGATTCAAAAACTAAAGTTTCTTCATCAAGATTCAGGTTCATTAGCGAATAATCTACCAGCGCAGCTTCGTGCAGATTAATATATAAACCGTCCTTAGATTTCATCATAAGAGAAGTCTGCACTCCGGTGTTAGAGAACTGTTCCTGGGAAGCGTTCCCGGTAACCGCAGTATCAAATTTTGAACTGATCTCTGAAAGTTTTGATGTGGTATAATCATACTCCTGAGAATCATAATCGCCGGGGAGCCAGAAAGCGGTATGATCTCCGGCCATCGCAAATTGAGAATGCTCTTCTTCAATAACAAAATAGGTTAGATTCTTTTGCTCCGGAAATTCATATCTAAACCCCAGACCTTCATTGAAAAGTCTGAAGTTAAGGATCAATTTACGATCTGTGCCTTTCTGAATTAGTTCAACCTGAAGTTCATTATAGTTATTTCTTATTTCTTTAGTTTCTCCCCAAACTGGATTCCAGGTATTGTCGAAACTGGTCTTACTACTATTCTCTACTTCAAAATTCTCAAGCAGATCTTCTGAATCTTTCAAAGCCAGGCCGAGCTTACTTTGTTTGATCACAGACTTACCTTTATAAGTCAATTCGTAAGTTGGTTCACCTGCATCGGTCAGGCTGAAGTTCATCTCAAGTTCAGCATTTGGAGAACTTAGATTCTGGGCAATAGTTAAGCCTGAAACTAGCAGGAGTAAGAGTGAGAAAATTGAAGTTTTAATCATCGTTTTATATATAAAGTGACCCGTATAATTGGGATTTCAGAAATTAAAATTAATATTATTTATCCAATAGCCTGTCGAAGATCTTCGATTAAGTCTTCTTCATCTTCGATTCCCACGCTGAGTCTAATAAGTGAATCCACCACACCGGTTTTTTCTCTTTCTTCCTTCGGAATTGAGGCATGGGTCATACTGGCGGGATGTCCTGCAAGCGATTCTACACCACCCAGAGATTCAGCCAGTGTGAAAACTTTCAATTTTTCGACGATCTTACGGGCGCTTTCCAGCGTGTTTTCTTTTGTATTAAAGGAGATCATTCCTCCAAAACCAGACATTTGCCTTTTTGCGATCTCGTGATTGGGATGCTCTTCAAAACCTGGCCAATAGACGTCTTTCACTTTGTCATGGGACTTTAGAAAACCTGCAATTGCTCGACCATTCTCGCAGTGTCTCTGCATCCTGATATGCAGGGTTTTGATTCCTCGCAAAACAAGGAAACTATCCTGTGGACCGCAAATCGCACCACTCGCATTCTGGATGAAATAGAGTTTACTGGCGAGTTCCTTATCCTTTACAACCAACCCACCCATCACTACATCACTGTGACCTCCCAGATATTTGGTAGCACTGTGCATTACGATATCGGCTCCGAGTTCCAAAGGCCTTTGCAAATAAGGCGTGGCAAACGTATTATCAACAGCTAAAAGCAGTTCGTGCTGCTTCGCAACTTTTGAAACTGCCTCGATATCAATAATGTTCATCATTGGATTGGTAGGAGTTTCTACCCAAATGAGCTTTGTTTTTTCATTGATATGCTGCTCAATATCTCCTGGATCTTGCATTCCCACAAATTTGAATTTGATTCCAAGACCTTCAAAAATCTTTGTAAATAAGCGGTAGGAACCCCCGTATAGATCATTTGTGGAAATGATCTCATCACCTGGTTTAAACAATTTAAGCACTGCATCTATCGCTGCAAGCCCGGAACCAAATGCCAATCCATATTTACCATTTTCAAGACTGGCGAGTGATTTCTCCAGTGCGGTTCTGGTTGGGTTTGCACTTCGGGAGTATTCATAGCCCTGATGTACACCGGGTGAACTTTGGGAATAGGTCGTGCTTTGGTAGATAGGTGGCATGACAGATCCATAAGCTGGATCAACATTGTCCTGTCCTCCATGTATAGTCTTGGTATTGAACTTCAAATTAGCGGTATTTTAATTATGAGAAGGGCTTGAGTTCGCTCTCGAACATTAGCCTTCCCATGCATGAAAATCGTAGTAAACAAATGTAATCAGCTCGTAGAGCATTCACAAAATTCAATTTACCTTTATCTTCTAATTTAACACCTTATAGCCTTGAAAAAAGCAATCCTTCCAGCTTTAATGATCCTGATTCTATTCTCCTGTGCAGATGAGGAGAAAAAAGACGAAATAGAAATGCTGGAATTTAAGCAGGAAACCGTTGAGAACAGTTATAAAGATTGTGATCCTGAGAATGGAGATTGCACTTTTATAAGTCTCAGCTACCCGGTCGCAAAAAATACTGGAAAGATCTCGAAAAAGATCAATTTAGAGATCGAAAGCTTTCTTCAAAACACTGTAGATTTCACAGAGGCTGATAGTATACAATCTCCCCGTAAATTGGTAGATCAATTTTTGCAGAATTATGAAAGAACTGCGACCGACTTTCCCGATTACGAACTTCCTTGGGAAGCGACAATCCTTGGAAAAGTAATTCATCAGAACGAAGAGCTGGTTTCCATGGAATTTACTACAGATATGTTTACCGGTGGAGCACATGGTTATAATAGTGTGAGTTACCTCAATTTCGATGCTGAAACGGGCAAGTTATTAGTCGTAGAAGACCTCTTTTCTTCGGAATTTACCGAAAAAGCAGAGCAGGATTTTCGCGTTAAACAGAACATTCCTGAAGGTGCGAGTATTAATAACACCGGTTTCTTTTTTGAGAATGAAAAGTTCCACCTTCCGGCCAATATCGGGATCTATCCAGGGAAGATCGTTTTGCATTATAATGCTTATGAGATCGCTCCTTATTCCGCAGGAAGCTTCAGAATGACCTATTCCAGAGCAGAAATTTTAGAATACTTAAAAATTAACGAACCTGTAGTGGAGTAAAATACAAGTTCAGTGAATTAGCTCCAATTTAAACTACTCGTGACTCGCATTTTCTAAATTAGCAGACTTCCATAAATAATAGGAAACCACCGCAGGCCAGATCACCAGTAGACTACAAATAAATCGCTCGTAGGCTCCGTTAATATTATCGGGCATCAATGGCAAAAGTGGCGCCAGGAAGAGCCATAATCCTCCAACCCATATCGTGAACTTTTCAAGAAAAGGTTTTAAGAATTTTAGATAGGGATAAACTAGAATATGAAGGATCAAAAATAGTCCGGCAAGGATGTAGACCAGTTTCCGATGGATCTTTTCACCAGGACGCCCCGCATATTGATTATGTTCTGCGATCATTACCAGGTCTGCACCTATAAGAACCAGCACCGCCAGACCGATCAACCACCTTATATTATTCTTCTTCCAGGTGAAAAGTCCAATTGCCAGTGCAACATAACCCATTGCAAGAAAGTCCAGACCCAGATCCTGGATCCAGCCGTATTTACCAATGGCCAGCATACTTATGGTGTTCTTAAAAGGATTGTGCTCTTCGTGAAGAATTATGCCAATAATATCTGCTGCTATTACCGCGAAGCAACCAAAAAGGCATAATACTGTCGCGAGTTTATAGATCGTAGATGTCTTCAAACTTTATGAATTTTTACTCTATTAAATGATAATTCGGGGTTTAAATTAAGATTTTTCGATGATTTCAATCTGTGAATCCTCGAAATCTCAATCACGTTTCTATTTTTTCTGAAGATTATGGATAGCTTAGAATATATGTTTTCCCGACAAATTATTCGTTCTTTGCATTTTCCGAAAACTCTCAGTTATGAAAAAAGTCTACCATCTTTCCACCTGTGACACCTGTAAACGAATTTTGAAAGAGCTGGATCTTCCGGATGATTTTGAACTTCAGGACATCAAAAACGAAGCTATTTCTAAGGAGCAATTAGAGCAAATGCATGAATTGGCTGGATCTTATGAGAGTCTTTTCAGTAAAAGAGCCAGACTATATAAAGAGCGTGATCTAAAAAATAAATCCCTAGAGGAAACAGATTATAAGGAACTTATTCTGGAGCATTATACATTCCTGAAGCGACCGGTTATCATTAACGGAGACGAGATTTTTATTGGTAATTCTAAAAAGACCGTGGAAGCTGCAAAAAGTTCTGTACATGGATAATACCAGAATATTAGCCATTCTGGCAGCCATTGGAGCGAGCACCATTTACGGGATCAATCATACCCTTGCCAAAGGTTTAATGCCTTTGTATATCGAGCCTTTCGGTTTTATTTTACTAAGAGTAACCGGTGCAACAATCCTTTTCTGGTCCATAAGTATTTTTGCACCAAGAGAAAAGATCGCTACTTCCGACTGGCCACGTATTATTGGCTGTGCTATTTTTGGAATGGTTATTAATATGCTTTTCTTTTTTAAAGGGCTCAGTCTTTCAACACCTATCAATAGTTCGGTCATCATCACATTATCGCCAGTAATGGTTTTGATCCTTGCATCTATCCTTATAAAAGAACGCATCACTTTACTAAAAACTATTGGGATCATTATAGGAATGGCAGGTGCGCTGGTGTTGGTGCTTTTTAGCTCAGACCAGAACCAGAATGCTCCGAACATCCCTATGGGAAATGTTCTTTTTATTGTCAACGCTTTCTCTTATGGCCTATATCTTATATTGGTAAAACCACTTACAAAGAAATATCATGCGATTACTTTGATGAAGTGGCTGTTCTTAATTGCAGTATTTATAAATCTCCCTATCACTTATACTGAATTTGTTGCAGTAGATTGGAGTAATTTACCATTTGACGCAATCTGGAAAATGGGCTACGTGGTTCTTGGAACAACTTTTATGACCTATTTACTGAATATTTATGCACTGAAACAACTATCAGCATCAACGATAAGTGCATTTATATACCTGCAACCACTTATCGCGATCACATTTGCGATCATGGTTGGGGCAGATTCCCTGAACTGGACTAAAGGAATTGCGGCTACACTAGTATTTGTCGGTGTGTATATGGTAAGTATGAAAAAGACAAAAGTAAAGGCCTGATATTATAGAGTAAATCTACAATACAGACCTTTCTATAAAACTTAATGCTGCTTATAGTTTAGCCAGCTCTTCGCTGCTTAAATTATCTGGACGTTTCCCGTATTTACGGGTATCTTCCTTGGTTAGAATTCTAAATTCCTTGGTTTTTGATGTACTGTCCAACTGCTTGAAAAGCTCTTCCGGTAGGGTGGTAAGTTTACGTTCTTCCAGGTCTATCCACGATCCCATCATCTCACAAGTTGCACAATTCCTACCCTTGTGATCATAAATCTTATGAATAAATTCAAAGTACATACCATCTTCAGAAAGTCCATTTAATTCAAGACTTACTGTTACCGGTTCACCCGCAAAGATCTCTTTGAAATAATATATATGCTCATAAAAAACGATAGGTCCCAGATTGTAATGAGCGAGTTGCTTCTGCCCAAAACCATTTTCCATCAAGAAGCCCATTCTTGTATGGCTCATAAAATTTATATAGGCAGAATTGGCCAGATGCCTGTTCGCATCAAGGTCGCTCCATCGTATCTCGAATTTCTTGGTATACATGATCTTACTTTTATTCAAAACTACCAATAAATAGTATGCGTGCATAACAAATTTTACCTAAGTTTATATTAAAATAGATACATGCCGCTTCTCTCAAGCAACTATCATCCTACAGGAATTTTCAAGAATGCAGACGCTTCAACTATATATGCCGGCAAACTCAGGAAGGTAGATCTAAGCTATACCAGGGAACGTATCACTATTAGTGACGGAGATTTTATAGATCTGGACTGGAGCAAAAGCAAAGAAGATTCAGAAATGCTGGTGATTCTGCTTCATGGTTTAGCAGGTAGTGCAGATAGACCTTATATGCAAGGTATGGCGCTTGCCTTCAGTGACCTGCAATGGGATGCCGTAGCCATGAACTTTAGAGGATGTACTGAAGAAATGAACAGGTTTTTTCAAAGTTATCATGCCGGTGCAAGCGATGATCTGGCGGAAGTGATAACCCATGTTTTATCTCTGAAAAAATATAAGAAAATCGCTCTGGTAGGATTTAGCCTTGGTGGAAATCTTCTCCTGAAATATCTTGGGGAGCAACGTAGCAGGCCGAAGCAGATCATTGGAGCTGCGGGAGTTTCTGTTCCATGTGACCTGGCAGGATCACTGGGAGCGATCAATAGAATGCGAAATTTCATCTATAGTAAAAGATTTGAGATCAATTTGAAGCAGCATCTTATAAAACGTGCAGAACTTTTTCCAGATCAACTCGATAGAGATAAAATAGCTTCCTGTAATTCTCTTCGGGATATCGATGAACTCTATACTTCCAGGGCTCATGGTTTTAAAAATGCCGATGATTACTACGCTCAGGCGAGTGCTCAGAATTTTCTTCAGAATATAGAAGTCCCAACCCTATTGATAAGTGCTAAAAATGATAGTTTTCTATCTCCAGGTTGTTATCCTGAAGAAGTCGCAGAAAATTCAGAAAATATACATCTCGAGATGCCTGCCTTCGGGGGCCATGTAGGCTTTGTAACCAGGTCTAATGTTTATTATCATGAAAAAAGGATCACCGAATTTATTAATTCCCTTTTAGATTAGACTGCATCTACCGGGCATACAATTGTTCATGCTATAGAATTGATTATCTTTGCGCAAGCTTTTAAAATTCAGGCATGATCCAATCGATGACAGGCTTTGGGAAGAGCGTTACACAAATTCCCACCAAGAAAATCACTGTTGAACTCAAATCTCTCAACAGTAAGAATTTTGACCTGAATGCCCGCATTCCGTCGCAATACCGTGAAAAGGAACTGGAACTTCGAAATATTATCTCCGATTCTCTTGGACGCGGTAAAGTAGACCTTTCCATTTATGTGGAATCTACCGCAGAACAAACTTCTACAAATGTCAATACTGAAGCAGTGAAGATCTACATGGATCAACTTCGGAAGATTGTAGATGCCAGTGAAATTGAGCTCTTGAAGATGGCAGTAAAAATGCCGGATGCCCTTAAAACTGAACGTGAGGAGATCGATGAAGAGGAATTCATTGTGATCGAAACTGCAGTAAAAGATGCTTTAAAAGAGATCAATAATTTTAGAACAGATGAAGGTGAAGCGCTCGAAAAGGATCTTCAACTTCGTATCAATAATATAAAATCCTTACTGGAAGATGTGATCAGGATCGATCCAGACCGTGTGGAAGCCGTTAGAGAAAGACTTCGGAAGGGTATAGAAGATATAAAGGAGCAGGCAGATGAAAATCGTTTTGAGCAGGAGATCGTATACTATATCGAAAAATTTGACATTACTGAAGAGAAGGTAAGACTGGATAACCATCTTGATTATTTTCAGAAGACGCTGGATTCTTCAGATTCCAATGGACGTAAGCTTGCGTTCATCTCCCAGGAAATAGGAAGAGAGATCAATACCATAGGTAGCAAATCCAATTATGCACCAATGCAACAAATGGTGGTGCAAATGAAGGATGAACTTGAAAAGATTAAAGAACAGATCTTAAACGTATTGTAATGGACGACGGTAAATTGATCGTATTTTCAGCTCCTTCAGGATCAGGTAAAACTACCATAGTTAGACATTTATTGAAACATGAGGAATTGAAACTTGATTTTTCAATTTCAGCTACCTCGAGAGAAGCCAGAGGTGAAGAAAAACATGGGCAGGACTATTATTTCCTTTCTCTATCAGATTTTAAACAAAAAATTAAAAACGACGAATTCCTGGAATGGGAAGAAGTCTATCGCGATAATTTCTACGGAACCTTAAAAAGCGAAGTGGAACGAATCTGGGCAAAAGGAAAGCACGTCATTTTTGATATTGACGTGGTTGGTGGATTGGATATCAAACATATTTATCCAGACAGAACGCTCGCAGTATTCGTGAAACCTCCAAGTATCGAAGAATTAAAGATCAGGTTAAAAAAGCGTAAGACTGAAAGTGATGATAAAATAAATATGCGTGTAGCAAAAGCTTCCATTGAACTTGCAACCGCACCTCAATTTGATTTTATTATCGAGAACAATCACCTGGGAACTGCTTTAAAGGAAGCTTATAATTTGGTTTCCAATTATGTTGGCGCAGATAACATAAAAGAATGAACAGGAAAGTAGGTTTATTCTTTGGGTCTTTTAATCCTATCCATATAGGTCATTTGATCATTGCCAATCATATGGTAGAACATTCAGATCTTGATGAGGTCTGGCTCGTCGTGACTCCGCACAATCCGCACAAAAAGAAAAGCAGCTTACTTGATAATCATCACAGACTCGAAATGGTGTATAGGGCTTGTGAACATTTCGAAAACCTCAAACCCAGTAATATTGAATTTGGTCTGGAGCAACCAAATTATACCGTAAATTCGCTTGCACACTTACAAGAAAAGTTTCCTACGAATGAGTTCTGTCTAATTATGGGTGAAGATAATTTAAAGAGCTTGCACCGCTGGAAGAATTATGAGGTTATACTTGAAAATCATCAGTTGTATGTTTATCCTCGAATAGCTGAAGGTATGGTGGTTGAAAGATTTAGAAATCATTCAAAAATAACCAGAGTTGAAGCTCCAATCATAGAGATCTCAGCAACCTTTATAAGAAAATCTATTTCCGAAGGAAAGAACGTAACACCTTTATTGCCAGATGATGTCTGGAAGTATATTGATGAAATGAATTTTTATAAATAAGTAAAGACTGTTTAAAAATCCGTTTTTGAATATTCAAGTTTGCTGATTGAACCTACTTTTTTCATTGTGGAACTACAAGCATAAGAACGTCGACTGCTCTCAATTTAATATTCTCAGGACTCTTAAACAGTCTTTGGAATCTATCTTTTACTATCCATTGGAGGTATTCTTAGAACCTGCCCGGGATAAATTTTATCTGGATCATCCAGCATAGGTTTATTTGCTTCGAAGATCAATGGATACTGGTTTGGATCCGCATAATGCTTTTTAGATATCTTACTCAAAGTATCGCCTCTTTCTACAGTATGGAATACAGCTTCAGGCTCTTTATTTTCAACATCCATTCTATCGTCTACCTGCGCAATTCCTTCAGAATTACCTACAACCAGTACGATCTTTTCACGGGTTGCCTGATCTAAAGCGGTTCCTGTGATGGTAGCCATATCATGTTCGATATTAATATGAAGATTATCAGCTTTTAGGTTCAGGTCCCGAATAGTCTCTTCCAGATTTCTGGATACTCTTTCATTTTCCTTCTTCTCTTTCAACTGATTATCTGTTGTACTTACTTCATTGTCCTTCGGCTTATCTACGCCAAAGATCTTTTTTCCTGCATTCTTAATGAACGAAAATAATCCCATTATTTTGATTTATAGTTAGTTATTTAAATGTACAAAAGCCTTCCAGATTCGCTCCTCTTGTGCATCCTAAAGTTTTCTCAAAATTAAAAGCATAAAAAAAACCGATCCTTGCGAAACGGTTTTTTTCAACTAAATAACCAACCAAAAAAACTAAGAATGTACACTTTACAAAACTATATGTAAAGCATAGTATTAGAACGACAACAGATTTATCAAATTGTACAGCTGCCGAATTTTAATTGTTAATCTTTTGTGCAGTAGGATTACAGGATTCTCAATAATTATACTGAAATGCCGAACAATTCTTTCAATACCTCTAAAATTGACTATTTTTGAAGAAGAGAATGTATTTATATGGATAAAGCTCCGAGTTTTGGTGTCATTGGTGGAGGTAGCTGGGCAACAGCTATCGTAAAAATGCTATGTGAAAATCTTGATAATGTGAACTGGTATATGCGCAGTGTATATGCTGTGGAACACATTAAAAAACAGGATCATAATCCCAATTATTTAAGTTCAGTTGAATTTGATAATGATCAGCTTACACTAAGCAACGATATTAATGAGGTTGTAGAGACTTCAGAATTCATCATTTTTGCGATTCCTTCAGCATTTCTAAAGAGGGAACTGGATGCACTTAAAGTTCCACTACATGATAAAGTTGTTTTCTCAGCAATTAAAGGAATCGTTCCGGAAACAAGCCTTATTGTTGGAGAACATTTTAACCAGTACTTCGATGTTCCCATGGAATGCATTGGAGTATTAACCGGACCATGTCATGCTGAAGAAGTTGCATTAGAGAGACTTTCCTATTTAACAGTTGCCTGCCAGGATGAACAAAAGGCTCAGCTGGTTGCAGGCTATCTTGGTAGCGATTATATCACCTGCAAAACTACAGATGATGTTATTGGTACTGAATATGCAGCCGTTTTGAAGAACATATATGCGATCGCAGCAGGAATTGCTCATGGTTTGGGCTATGGTGATAATTTCCAAAGTGTACTTATGAGTAATGCTATCAGGGAAATGAAGAAGTTCATCAAGAAAGTACACAAAATGAAGCGTAACATCAACGATAGCGCCTATCTGGGAGACCTTTTGGTTACCGGTTACTCTGTATTTAGTCGTAACCGAATGTTCGGGAATATGATAGGAAAAGGATATACAGTTAAAAGCGCTCAAATGGAGATGAGCATGGTTGCCGAAGGTTATTACGCTACCGAAAGTGCTTATAAGATCAACCAGGAAAAGGGAGCTAAAACACCGATTATCAATGCAGTGTATGCTATACTATATGAAGGAAAAAATCCCAAAAAAGTTTTTAATAAGCTCGTCGACAAATTAGATTGAAATATAAGTTTTTTCTTACTAAATATCTTATAAATCGCTGTTAGACAAACTTTTCAGCGATTTATTTGTACTGTTAACATCATATATAGTACTTTTACCCTACCAAATCATTTTAAACCAAAAATTATCATGAACAAAAAATTACTTTTTCTCGGCTTAGGACTTGGCCTATTCCTAACCGGGTGTGAGACTGATACTGTTTCTGAAGATATTACGGCAGAAACTTCATCAGTAGTAAAAGAATCTAAAAATTCTGCGACGAAGATCCATGAACCTGTATTTCTACAGGGAATCCACGAACCGGTATTCTTAAAGAACGGATTCGAAGATTGCGATATTTTTCCTGTCTATGATGGTCCTAAGGACCTGAATGTTGGTAAAGGTGAAGCTATGGACTTTAGTGAGCATACTCATCTGGAAAACCTGCGTGTTGCTGGTGAACTGAATATTTGTGGTGAGATCGAGACAGAAAAAAATACGGTTATTAGACGTAACGGTGAGATGACTACGGTAGGTCTGGCAATTATAGGCTCTGAGGAAGAACCTAAAGACCTAATCATCAATTACGGTGGTCACTTCAATATCAACGGAGTCCTGATCGTAACTGGAGATTTGATCCTAAACACTGGAGCTACCCTACAGTTCCTAAATGATGACCTTGAAAACAACTGGTTATGGGTAATGGGAGATATTAGAACTGCCGATTATTCTTTTGTTTACGGTATGTACAACACCTATGAAGGCGAGGAAGATCATGACCACGACGGTCACGAACACTAGAAAATTCATTATTTCGTTATACTTAAAAAGCCGGCATATTCCCGGCTTTTTTCGTTTTCAGTATTTTCTTATCGGTAGTTTCTTACACTTAATCGAAAAAGCCTGTCATTCACCCAGTTTCATTTTGAACATAGAGATTAATTGCTATTTTTACCTGCCCAAATACTTTAACTAACCTATTTACCATGAATAAAAGATTATTCGGATTCAGCCTAAGTGCGATGCTATTATTCGCATCCTGCGAAAAGAACAGTATTTCAGACGAACCTTCTCAGGAATCTGATTTCACTATTGCAGATGCTTCAGAACTTTCCTCTGCGATCGATTTTAACGAAACTGGTGTTATTGGTTTTGCATCAATTAGCAACAATAGAAATTCAGATGCTTCTACAGTATTTGGTATTGAGCAGATCGCTTCGCTTGAAGCTCCTGAAGTTGATGGTGTAAAACTAAGAGCTACACATGTAGATGTAAAAGGTGATTTCGCTTATGTTTCTTACAACAAAGAAGGCGCCACATATCTTGGAGCTGTCGATGTAATTGACATTCAGGATAAATACAATCCTGTTTTAGTAAATAGAATGACCACTACAGTTGCAGATATTAATTCTTTGTTTGTAGATAGCGATGATGTGCTTGTACTCACCGGGGCTTCAGCAAAAGAAAACCGCGGAACGGGCAAGCGCACCATGATGGCTTATTTCAATCTTGAAAACGGTAATTTGCCTACTACTCTCGTTCAGGAAGTAGATGACATTCGAGTAGAAGTTAACTATAATCTGGATTTTGGAAATACTGGAAATGCCGGTGTTCATATATTGCCTATAGACGGCGAAGCTATTGCAATTAGCGGAGATAGAGGTGCGATCACAAGATTTGAATATCCTGGAATGATTGCTGCTTTTGATCAAATCTCTACAGAAGAAATTGGAGATCTTAGATATGCTGCAATTCAAAATAATACCCTTGCCGTTTTAAGTGGTGTAGACGGACTTATGAATTTTGATTTGACCGATGGTTTAAATCTTACATCTCAAATTAGCACTGCTGCATTAACTGCAGAATCAAAAAGAACAATTGCCTGGTATGGTGATAATATTCTTGTTTCTGAAGGTACAGAAGGTGCCGGGATCTATAGTTTTGAAAATAATTCTAAAGTAAGCAGTCTGCCACTTAAAATGCATCCCGATGCTGCAACTATCTCTACTCAAGATGCTGTGACTAACGCAGTTTCTACTGATGGGAATTATGTATATATGGCTAATGGAGGTGCAGGACTTGATATCTTAAAGCTTGACGAGGATCTTACTCCACTTGCTGAAGGTATCGCGGAAATTGAAGGTAGTGCAAACTTTGTACAGGCTAAAGGAGAATATATCTACGTTGCTTCTGGAAAAGGTTTGAAAATTCTTCGAATTATTTCTGTGGAAGACGCCCCAAATAATAGTCCGGAAGAATTTCTAAATTGCTCAGATTTTGCGGCGTTCGATGGTAATAAGAATCTTACGATTACACCTTCTACTACTGAGTCTTACTCCGGGGTAATGAATGTGAAGAATCTTAATGTAAATGGAACGCTTAATTTCTGCGGAACCCTAATGATTGAGAAAAGCGCAAATCTTTCCAGTGGCGGAGAAATGAATGTTTCAGGAGCTATGTATCTTGGTAATAACAGATCTGCTGAAAATCTTACGATCACATCTGGAAGTACACTTAGAGTAAACGGACTGGTTGAAATTCACGGAGACCTGAATATCCAGAGTAACGGGAAACTGGAATTCGTTGGAGAAGGTTCAAAAATATATGTTGGAGGAACTGTAAAAGTTCATGATGGTGGTGCTCTTGAAGGGGAATTTGAAGATCTTAATGACAGATTTTAATAAGAATCATATTAATATACAGAACTAAAAAAGCCTCCAAATGGAGGCTTTTTTTTATGTGCTATAATCAAGTAATCATATTGCAAGAATTCCTTTTTCCGGTATTACCGGGATCTGCACCCGTGCATTTTCCCGAATGCTATTCGCCTTAAAAACAAAAGTCTTCTCGTACATCTTATTATTCTTGAAGAATGTCACCTTAAACTCATTGTTCAGCTTTAGAACATCTTCCTGAAGAAATTCGATCTTGGCGAAATTCTTTGCCGGCAGTACTTCAATCTTATGTCGCATAGTAGAAGTTTCCTTCTTCTTGTCAAAACCTCTTGATACAATAAGCGCCATTTCCAAAGCTTCCGAAGATGCATTGATTAAATAAGCATTCCATTCGTAGGACTCGAATTGTTCGTTCAATACATAGACCGCCGCGAGGTATACCTCTTCTACTTCTGGTATTTCAATATCTTTCCTCAAAATGTATCTTCAGCTTTGTGTTTGATCTTTATCCACAACCAGTATAAGAGTGCCGCTGCAACTGCAAGCAGGATCAATCCTAAAGTCAGTTTGATAACCGCGATCACAAAGGTCACATAAATGATGATTCCCAGGATAATTGCACCAATGATGAGGATAGCGTATTTTTTCATTACAGTGCAGATTTAAATTGCTCTAGAAATCTTAGGTCATTCTCGTAAAACATCCTGATATCTTCTATCTGATAAAGCAGCATGGCAATTCTTTCAATTCCCATCCCAAAAGCAAATCCTGAATATTCCTGTGGGTCTATATTGCAATTTCTTAGAACGTTCGGGTCTACCATTCCGCAGCCCATAATTTCAAGCCAACCCGTTCCTTTGGTGATTCTATAATCGGTTTCAGTTTCAAGACCCCAATAAACATCAACTTCAGCACTTGGCTCAGTAAAGGGGAAATAAGAAGGTCTAAGGCGTATTTTTGATTTTCCGAAGAGTTGCTCTGTAAAGTACAGGATCGTTTGTTTCATATCAGCAAAAGACACGTCCTTATCGATATACAATCCTTCTACCTGGTGAAATATACAATGTGATCTTGCCGAAATTGCTTCATTTCTGAAAACTCTACCCGGAGAGATCGTTCTAATTGGCGGTTTATTCTCTTCCATGTAACGAACCTGAACTGAAGAAGTATGTGTTCTCAACAAAATATCAGGATCTGTCTGAATAAAAAATGTATCCTGCATGTCTCTTGCCGGGTGGTACTCTGGAAGGTTCAGTGCCGTAAAGTTATGCCAGTCATCTTCCATCTCCGGTCCTTCAGAAACATTGAAACCAATATTGCTAAAGATCTCGGTGATCTGGTTCTTAACAATAGAAATTGGGTGTCTCGAACCTATTTCAACCGGTTCTCCCGGTCTGCTCAGGTCACCATATACACCTTTTTCTTCCTGACTGTTCTCTAGACTTTCCTTTAAAGAATTTACACGCTGGGTTGCAGCATTCTTAAGCTGATTGATCACCTGTCCGAATTCCTTCTTCTGCTCATTTGGAACATTCTTGAACTCAGCAAAATAGTCGTTCAGAATCCCTTTTTTACCAAGGTATTTGATTCGGAAAGTTTCTATTTCTTCATTCGTAGCAGCATTAAAGCTTTCAACTTCAGCAATATGCCCTTTAATCTTATCAATCATTGGTGTAGTCTTTTCAGAAGCGCAAATTTAGTAAAATTAATACCGAAAATCGTGCCCTTTAAATGCTTATTCTGAAGTTGCCACTTCCGAAGAAAGAGACTTTACGAGCAACCTGTCCCGGTAAATAAAACTCATAAGAAAGAATACGGAAAGTGCCCCGAAGCTGTGCCATAGCCAGTGTGTTCCCATAGGAATTACATACATAAATCCATCCAGTACCCTGAAGCTGATGGCAAATCCAAAGCTGAGAAATGCCAGTAAAATATAAACCCAGTTTGCTGATCGTGTGGTAAGAAAATAGGTAATTACAGGTAGTAAAAGTCCCAGCGCTGTTCCCACGTAGCCTACAGAGGTTTGAACACTATCATCCCATGGGAGCATACGCACCCCAAACACCAGAATTAAAATTAGTACAATAAGCCAGATTCTATTCCGGTTGGTGATTTCAAGTTTTATCGTATAATATACTGAAACTGCCAGGCATAGAAATATAATAGGAAGCCAGTCCAGGTACATCCAGAAATCATGACTTCGGGTTGCGTGATAAACGGTACCTCCAACAAACCCCATAAAAAGAATAGGAAGGCTCCAGGCTAAAAATCTATGATTGCGATAGTCGCTATAGACCTTTAGCGAAAAGTAGATAATGATGAGTAAAAAGAAGATATTGCTAAAAGTATTGAACGGTTCCACCGGTAATCTTCCGGGGATTGTTTCCTGGTAGATAGGACCACTATCATTTGGAAACGAGTCAAAACTTAGCAAAAGATTCATTTATGAAATATACTTTTTTTCGATAAAATAATTGACGATCGCTTCCTTCATCAAAACTGACTGCTCGCCGGCTTTTAGACTTGGCAACTCCTCCTTTACTTTAAAATGTGGCCAGCTGTCTTCATCAAAATAATCGAACTCATAATAACCGTAAGGTTCCAGCAATGTACAAATTGCGATATGCATTAAATCGAGTTTATGATCCTTCTTAAACTTTCGGTGAACCTGACCCAGTTCCTGTACGCCGATTAAGTATATAATAGCATCCAGCTCCAAAATTTCTCCATCTGCAAATTGATTGGATAATTTGGTTTGTAATTCCTGCCAGCGCTCCTTTAATTGTTCATCTCTTGCCATACTGCAAAGATATCATCTAAGATTTTATAATTATTATATTTGACGCATGAATACAGTGGATATTGTCCTGGGGATTTTCCTGCTCTACGGATTGGTACGTGGTTTTTTCAGAGGATTTTTAACTGAGCTTGCTTCCTTGGTAGGACTTGTAGCCGGTATATACGGTGCCATTCATTTCTCCTACTACGCCGGCGAATTTCTTTCACAACACGTGGATTGGGATATAGAAATTATCAACCTTGCGAGCCTGGCCATTACCTTTTTGATTATCATTTTCGTGGTATCCTTAGTTGGTAAAATGCTTACTAAAGCAGCAGACTTTGCAGCGCTTGGAATCGTAAATAAACTATTAGGAGCTGTATTTGGATTACTGAAATCTGCTTTTGTTGCCAGTGTAATCATCATGTTCTTTATGACCAGCAATAAAACACTTGAATTCGTAGAAACTGAAACACTTGAGGAATCTGTACTTTATGAACCGGTAGCTGTGATCGCCCCTATCATTTTACCATCGATTATCAAACAGGTGAAAGAAAAAGACCTTTGGGATACTGAAGCGGAAGCTAAATAAAAAAATCCGGAACCTCATTGAAGTGATCCCGGATCCTTAATATTTCGGTGACTAATATCTTATAGCAAACTTACTTTCCCATTTGAGATAGAATACACGCCTCCAACGATTTTAATCTCACCATTATCTTCCATTTCTTTAAGAATCGGACTTTTCTCTCTGATCCTGTTCATGGTAAGTTTTACGTTATTTTCAACCACACCAGCAACAAAATCAGAATTGCTGGAATTCCTTTCGCCACTAGTTTCAGTTGCTTTTACGGCAGGTTTAATATTGCTTAATAAATGTGTAATGTTACCTAGGTCCACATCATCACAGGCGGCTTTAACTGCGCCGCAAGCTTCATGTCCCAGAACCATCACCAATTTACTGCCTGCAACTTTACAGGAGTATTCCAGACTTCCAAGAATATCAGTATTTTCAAAGTTTCCTGCTACCCTGGCAGAGAAGATATCTCCAACTCCCTGGTCGAAAATAGTTTCTAACGGTACCCTTGAATCGATACAGCCAAGTACAACTGCCTGTGGCCATTGCCCTCCTTTGGTCTGTTCCACCTGGGATGCATAATCTCTCTGATGCATCTTAGCATTGGAAAAACGCTCGTTTCCTTCCATTAGATCCTTCAGCACGGCATCAGGACTCAAATTTGTTTGCTTGTCTTTATTGATTATATCTTTAATCATAATTCATTTTTATTATTAGGTTTAGGTTAATGCTGATCTACTAAATTAGCTGATCTTCTTCTGTGCGAAAAATTCCTGGTAACTATCTGGATTCTCAATAGTTCCTCTTTCTGAAATAATCTTAATGTCAATATTCTTTTCCGCAGCCTTTACTCTGAAATCGTCAAGAATTTCTATAATATCGTTATCAAGATACCTGCTCTTTCGCACATCCATGATAAGATAAGAATTCTCTTTTAATTTATTCAGTTCTTTAATGATCGCACCCTTATTGATAAAAGTCACTTCTTCAGCAAGAGTCATTTTCACAGTCTTGTTTTCATCAGTTTCATTTTCAATGTGAAGGAAGTAAGAGTTCTGGTAAGATTTGATAAGAATTACCACAATTCCAACGGCAAGTCCAAGGCCAATTCCAATTAGAAGATCACCGAATACGATTCCAACGATGGTCACAATAAATGGTATGAATTGCTTCCATCCTTTCAAATACATTTCTTTAAATAAAGCTGGTTTCGCCAGTTTGTATCCTACAAGAAATAGAATAGCTGCCAATACTGAAAGTGGAATATAATTTAGAATATTAGGAATTACTACAACCGAGATCAATAGTAAGAAACCATGTAGAATCGCCGCCATTTTAGTTTGTCCTCCAGACTGTATGTTGGCAGAACTTCTTACGATCACCTGTGTAATTGGCAATCCACCAATCATACCTGAAAGCATATTTCCTGTCCCCTGAGCGAAAAGTTCACGATTGGTAGGAGTGGTTCTCTTGTGCGGATCCAGTTTATCTGTTGCTTCCACACACAATAAAGTTTCCAGACTGGCTACTAATGCAATGGTGAATCCAGTGATCCAGATCTGCAAAGAACCAATCATTTCGAAAGAAGGCAAAGTAAACTGACCAACGAATGAATCAAAACTATCGGGCACCGGAACATTTACCAAATGCTCCTGGGAAATTCCAAAAGTCTCATCTCCTTTAGTAAGCAGAAAGAAAACAATTCCCGCTCCTACTGCAACCAAAGGCCCCTGTACAAGTTTAAAGAATTTACCCTTATCACTTAAAACAGTTTCCCAAAGCACAAGAATGATCATTGCAATAATAGCTATCAAAGTTGCTCCCGGGCTAATACCATTCGCCATGTTGAAGATTTCTGAGAACGTATTCTCTCCATCTACCTGGAAAAATGCCCAGTCACCTTGAGGATCATCGTCGTAACCAAAGAAGTGAGGGATCTGCTTCAGGATAATGATAATCCCAATACCTGTAAGCATTCCTTTAATCACCGAGTTTGGGAAATAATATCCAATAATACCTGCTTTTAGAAGTCCGAATCCAATCTGGATTGCACCACCAATCACTACGGCTAGCAATAAGTTCTCATAACCAATATTTGTGATCGCCGCAAGGACAATAGCTGCAAGTCCCGCTGCCGGTCCACTAACTCCAAGACTCGAACCACTAATGGCTCCAACCACGATACCACCAATGATACCGGCAATTAAACCAGAGAATAACGGAGCACCACTGGCTAGGGCAATACCAAGACACAAGGGAATGGCAACAAAAAATACGACAATACTTGCCGGAAAATCTTTATTTAAATGCTTAAACATATATAACGTATTATGTCAGGAGAAACTCCTGTAATCTTAAAACTGAATAATAAATGGGTTCACGAATTTACCGTGATTGTATAGGTCTGGAAGTACTATGCCAGTTTCGGAGGAGGAGAGGTAATGGAAAGAAAGACCTTATACCTGCTTTCTCTGTAGTTATGTCCATCCTGCTTCCTAATTTGAAGATAATGGATGCTGTTGTAATTAGAATCCATTTCCTCAATAGTGTACTCGAGACTGATCTGGTTCTTGGAAGAACTTTCCTCTTCATTCACATTATATGCAATAGAAATATCAACATTTCTGTCGATCAAAGCAATAATGCTGGGAGTGCACAGAAACGCTGTAAATATAAAAGCCAGAATGAAAGTGATGTTTTTCACAATTGTAAAACTAAGTCAAATTTCAGAACTATAAGGAAAACTATAATAATGAATTGCAAAGACTTTATCAAAAATATTTACAACTTCCTGATGTTCTGACTTTTAACCCAACCCTGAGCGCCGTTGGAAAGTTCGATTCTAGACCATTCCTGAAAATCTTCGAGAATCTTTGCTTTTGTACCTTCGTGAAGTTCGTAGCTAGGTTCACCGCGCAAATTAGGCTCATCCCGTACCTCTACAACTTCCTGGTATATGATCGCGTACTGGTTATCCTCGACATAGGCTTCCTGCTGGAAGGCAAATATTACAGAAATGATACAGGCAATTACACTTAGAGATGCAAAACCCAGGAATAATCTCTTCTGAAGAGAGCTTCGGGAGAAATAATAGAGCAGGAATAAAATAACAAAGATCACTGAAAATACGATGGCAAAAATGGCCCATCCGGAAGCAGTATATTTTGAGATCATGTTCCCAAAAGAAGCTGAAAGACCCGTTTGCTCCACCTCATCGATATCGTCTATCGCCATGTTACGAGCAAACTCGATGTTATTCTGAATATCTTCATCTTTTGGTTGTTGCTGAAGTGCCTTTTCAAAATAATAGATACTCGGCGCGACATTATTCAATTTATAGTGAGCATTTCCAAGATTGTAATAAACCTCTGCTGAAGCTTCACCGTTTTCTATGATCTTCTCGTAACTAGAGATAGAAGCTTCAAATTCCCCATTTTGATAAGCTGCATTTGCTTTGTCAAAAAGTTCCTGGTTCTGAGAAAACCCAAGTACGAAAACAAATAGAAAGATAAGAACGATTACTTTTCTCATGTTATAGTTGTTTATCCAGGGTTGAAATTACTCGAACTGCTTTTTCATAGTCCTGTTGCATAGCATCTGATGATGCCGGTGTATACCGTGCAAATTCACAACTAGATAAAAGCGCTATAAACTCTGTCGTAGTTTGCTCATCAACCTGCTTCTCGCTAAGTATTTGATTAATTCTATCCTTACTCATTTCACTGGTGGTAATTCCCAGTTTAGCTTTCAGATAATTATGCATCGATCTTTCCAGGGCAAGATAGAATTCCTTCTGATCTCCTAAATTCCTTTTTGCTTCTGAAAGATATTTTCTAGCGAGTTTATCTGCTTTTCTAATTCTATTTCCGGTAACATCTGCGGCTCTTTTATCTCTTTTTCTTCCGAAGAGAATAAATAATGGAATCGCTGCCAGCGGAAGTATCAAGGCAGTCCAGAAACCAGCGGAACCAAAGAAACCTGAATCGTTGAGAGGTTTCAAATTAGTATTCAGCTTAATAAATCTAAACTGACTGTCATTGAAAGCAACCGGTTGCTTATTAACTCCGGAATTACTCATATTGTTCGATCCTGCTAAAGGTCCGCTATCAACACTTATCAGCATTTCATCTGAAGTATGGGTGATATAAGTTTCACTCTTTGGATCGAAATAAGAAAAAGATAATGCCGGAATTGGATATTTCCCTTTTCTGGTTGGTATGATTGTATAGGAATTTGAAATACTTCCCTGCATTCCGTTCAAATTCGTATTCACATTTTCACGACGTTCAGGATCATACATTTCCAGAGATGAAGGAGCGGTTAGTTCTGGAAGATCGAATAATTTCAAATTTCCGTTCCCTTTTACTTCAACTTTCGCCTGCAGACTTTCACCTGCATTCAATTCATTTTTACTACTACTAACGCTAAAATCAAATTTCCCGACAGCTCCGGTAAAATTCTCTGGCGCATTCGTAGGCAAAGCTTTTACCTTGATCTTCTTATTATCTGCCGCCACGGTTTTATTGACGGTTTTGTAGATCCTGCTTCCAAAAATATCGCGGCGTTCACTAGGAACATCTACCGCCACAGATAATGTAAGTGGCTCAATATTTAATTCACCGGTTTTTTGTGGATAAAGAATCGTTTTCCTTAGTATTACATAACGATAAGGCTCACCGCGGTATTCACCATTTTCGACACGAAGCTGTTTGATATCCACACTCTGACTCCAGAAATCATTGTATTTTGGATTGTCAAGTTCCCTCCAATTGCTTACACTAATTCGCGGACTCACATATAGTTTGTAAACCACTGTGATCGCTTCGTTTAAATATGGATTTCCTTTAGATACTTCTGCTACGAGGTGCAAATTATCCTCGGCGATCAATTCAGTGTTATTCCCATCTGTAGGTTTGTCTACGGCAGCAGTTACCTCAACATCTATTGGCGATGTTTTATAAACCTTATCATCGATAACGATCTCAGCCTGTCCAACGGTGAGTGTTCCACGCTTTTTCGGCTGGAGATAAAAACTGTAGGTCTTAGAATAAGCCATTTTCCCATTAAGGATACTCGTGCTTATTTTTTGATTTGGGCCTCCAACTACGGTAAAATCTGAAAAAGAAGGAGCATTAAAGTTGTCTCCATCTTCGTTCATTTCAAAATCAACCCGAAGCCGTTCATTAATTCCCAGCTTCTCCCTGCTAACCTTGGCTTCGAAGCGCACCTGCGCCTGGAGCAAACCTCCGGTGAACATCAAAAAACTTAAAATCAATAATTTTGTTTTCATCATTATCTATATCAACGCAATTTTTAGTCAGAAATTTCAAAAATTCTTACCAGTCCTTTTCAGCTTTAACTTTCACGCCCTTAGCTTTCTGGGCATTAATTTTATCCTGGACTTTCTTTTCTTCATTATTCATAGCTTCCAGCAAACTTTGGATTTGTTGAGGAGATAGCTGACCCTGTGCCGGTTTTGGCTTCTGCTGCTGCTTTTCATCACCCTGGCCTTTATCCTCTTTTTTCTCGTCGCCTTCCTGCTTTTCCTTATCCTCGTTTTGATCGCCTTCTTTCTTATCGTTTTCGTTCTCTCCCTCGTCCTTAGGCTTTTGATCCTGCTTTTCGTCTTCTCCACCTTCACCATCGTTATTCTGATCTTTCTGATCCTGGTTCTGGTCTTCGTTTTCTTTATTATCCTGCTTATCCTGATTCTGATCGTCGTTTTGATCTGGATTCTGCTTTTCTTCTTCCAGTTTTTTCTTCGCTAAGGCTAAATTATAACGAGTTTCATCATCGGTTGGATTATTCCGAAGCGCATTTTTATAAGCATTTACAGCTTCCTGATAATTTTTTTGCTGCATATATGAATTTCCAAGATTGTGAAAGATCTGGTGTTTTTCATCTTTGCTTTCAGCGATTTCTGCAGCTTCTTTTAAGCGCTGTTCTGCATTCAGCGATTTTTCTTTGGCGTGATACAGGTTTCCCATATTATACTTCGCCTTCATATTAGATGGATCCTTCGCAATTGCTTTACGGTAAGAAGCTTCTGCATTCGCAAATTTATTTTCTGAAAGAGCTTCCTGTGCTTCCACAATATATTCGTTGGATTGCTGCTGAAGTTTCTCCTGATCTTTCTGCGCGAGAACTGTCACTATTCCGAAGTGAAACAGTAAAATACTAAGTGTGATTTTGAAACCGGTTTTATGCTGCATCGTTCTTCTCCTTTTTCCTGCCACCTTCATTAAAAAGGTTCAATTTTCTTAACCAGGCGGTACTTTTCTCCAATACAAAAATATCTAGAAAAAATAATGCCAAAGCTATTCCCAGAAACCATTGAAATTGAGATTCATAGTCGGCAAATTGCTTGGCTTCAAATTCTGTTTTTTCAATATTCTGAAGCTGACTTAAAACTTCATCCACTACATCTCCGGTAACATTGCCTTCGATATAGGCACCTTCAGTAGCATCTGCAATCTCCTGAAGGGTTTGAGGATTCAACTTTGTGATAACCGTTTCATTCTGATTATCTTTCTTATAATTCTGAATAACCCCGTTACGTTTAATTGGAATTGGCCCACCTTTCTCGGTACCTACTCCTATAGTAAAGATACGAATCCCATCTTCCGCAGCCTGTTCCGCGATGTCCTCTACATTGCCTTCATGATCCTCTCCATCACTAATGATGAACAAAACCCGATTGGTCTGCTGATCATCGTCGTAATAAGTGGTCGCCAGTTCTATCGCATCGCTAATGGCAGTTCCCTGTGAGGAGATCATATCTGTATTTAAAGCCTGCAGAAACATTTTGGCTGATGAATAGTCGGTCGTAATTGGCAATTGCGGAAATGCACCACCGGCATAAGCGATAATCCCCACCCGGTCACTTCCAAGATTATTCAAAATCTGACTTACAAGTTGTTTTGACTTCTCGATCCTGCTTGGCGCAATATCTTCAGCCTCCATACTTTTGGATACATCTATGGCAAAAACGATATCAACCCCTTCCCGCTTCACAGTTTCCATTTTAGAACCTATTTTAGGATTGACAAGCGCTACAACAAGTGCAGCAATACCTAACAAGATCAATAAAAGTTTTAGAAGAGGTTTACTTCTAGATCGGTCGGGAACAAGACTTTTTAAGAGGTGGCTATCAGCAAATTTTCTTCGCGTTCTTCTCTGCCAGAATACCAGTAGAAGATATAGCAAGATCACTAGTGGAATCACCAGCAACAACCAAAACCATATTTTTTCTTCTAACATCATATTAAACAAAGCTTCTAAATACTGTCATTCTTAATAGCACTTCCAGCAAAAGCAATCCACCGGCAAGTAACACCAATGGCCTGTATTTTTCATCGTAATTATAGTAACGAAATTCTTCGATTTCTGTTTTTTCCAGAGCGTCAATTTCCTCGTAGATAGCTTCCAGTTTTTCATTATCGGTCGCTCTAAAATATTTTCCTCCGGTAGTAGATGCAATTTGAGTAAGCAATTCTTCATCGATCTCTACAGGCACATTTCCATACTGAAACCTTCCATTTGGAAGTATAGCAGTTGGAGACAAAGCCATCCCGTTACTACCTACACCAATTGTATAAACTCTAATCCCAAACTCCAGTGCCAGCTCACTGGCTGTGTTTGGATCTATAAAACCGGAGTTGTTCACCCCATCGGTAAGCAGAATGATGACTTTACTTTCAGCATCGCTATCCTTGATCCTGTTTACTGCCGTAGCCAGTCCGGAACCAATTGCAGTTCCATTTTCGAGAACATTATTATATTCAATTCCTTCCAGCGCGTCCAGTACGATAGACTTATCGCTGGTAATGGGAGTTTTTGTAAAACTCTCTCCCGCATAGACTACCAGGCCAATTCTATCTGCAGGACGATCCTTGATAAATTCTTCGGCCACATTTTTAGTAGCCTCAAGACGTGTTGGTTGTAAATCCCTCGCTAGCATACTGGCAGAAACATCTATTGCCATAACAATATCGATTCCCTGAGTACTACTGGACTGCGTAGAAACATCAACTGTTCTTGGTCGCGCCATAGCGGTAATGATCAAAGCCATTGTAAGTAATCTCAATATAAAAAGTACCGGTCGCAATTTAGGAAGCAAGCCAGATTTTCCCTTGAATCCTTTAGTTGACGAAATCTTAAGGGCAGCAGTTTGCTTATTTCGTTTCCAGATATACCAGCCTATTGCCAGCGGAAGCAGCAATAGTAACCAGAAAAACTCCGGATTCTCAAAATTGAAATTTGCAAACATTATTCTTTCAGGTTATTTATTTCAACTGAATTAATGATCCTTTGCGAGATCTCTTCAGCGTAAGTGTCGTTTTCATTAAAGATGACAATGATCTGCTCAAAACCGCCTTTTTCAGCAAAATTCAAGATCACATATTCATTTGGGATTGCCTCTCCCGTTACAGGATTTTCGGCCTGTAAGGTTCCAAAGACTTTTAATCCTTTCGCGCCATTCAGCGTGGTAAATTCCTCCTGCTTCATGACAATATTCGTCGCGCCCTGTCCTTCCAGGTTCGTGTAAATTCCGTCTACAGCTTTCTGAAGATCGAATTGTACTTCTCCGCGGAATTTAATTGTAGTTACTGCGGAATAAAAATTACTAAGCAGACTTCCATAAACAAAGGTTTCAGAACCAACCATCATACGCTGTACATCTTCTGGCATTTCGATCTCCCCTCGAACCAGTACTTTTGGAGTGGTTACAGCAACCGTAGGATTTCCATATTCACTACGAATCCATTCTCCCTCCAGCAATTCTTTCGTAGGATGACCAATATAGGTATCCATGACATAGGTAATACCCTTGGTAGCAATCAAGGTGGTAACTCCAATTATTATGATGGCGGCACCAACCAGAACCCCAAGAATGATCTTACGTTTCTTACGTTTTTTGCGCTGTGCTTCTAAATATTCTTCGTCCTGTAGCAATTCTTCCTGTGTGGGTTGTGGAACCGCAGCACGAAGATCATCAATGATCAACTGAGTTTTAGAACGATCATCTTTAGCCGTAATGATATCAGGTTTGGATCGAGCAAACTTCGCCAGATCGGCACGATTAAGAATTTTCTCAAAATTGAGAATGGTTTCTTCATTAAGATTTAGTTTTCCAGATTCGCGTTGTGCCTGCAAGTATAAAATCAACTCGCCGGTAGTTCTTTCCAGCCCATGATCATAGATCTTTCGATCCAAATATTTTCTCACAGCAAAACTTAGCTGTGAATAGTATTCTCTAATCTTCCTGTTTTCAAGCAGTCCCGAACTGTCCAGTTGCTTGAGCTGCACCATTGCCTCCTCATATGGAGGAAGTTCGCGCACCTTATCATCAGATTTTCTTTTTCGTACGATCAGGTAAACTGCCGCACCGGCGACTGCCAGGATTGCCAGCAACCACCAAAACCAATCTGGAATACTGAATCCTGGTGAAACCGTTACAGATGGTTTCAATGGATAAAGATTCTGCTTAGTGGTATCGACGATGACATCTTTAACCTCCACAGCAAACGAATCTGTTCTGTAAGTACGATTCTGTATAAGAACTTCCTGAGAAGGGATCACATATTTACCACTATCGAACTGGGTAAGAAAATATTCTTTGAGCAATTTATAATTTCCCTGTTTCCGAATGGTATCAGGTTGCAGGCTTTCCACCATTTCCAGCGGTGAAAATGTTTCACCTTCAGGAAAAACAACTAAATCTTCAGGATTAGAATTTACTTCAATTTTATAGGTGATCTGCTCACCTATCCTAATACTCGTTGAGTCAATGCTGGAAGTAACCTCCTGAGCCGAGATATTCTGAAATAACAAAATTGCCAGAAGCCCGGGTAAGTTTCTTAAAATTAGTTGGCGATATGTGGAGATTTTATTCAAGTCCATTCGTTAAGCTCTTCTTTTGAAATAGCCCAATAGTTTCTTTACGTAATTTTCGTCTGTCCGATTATTGATAGTCCCCGCGCCACTTACAGAGAAGCTTTGTAGAAAATAATCCATTCGCTCCTGATAATATTTTGAATACGAATTCCGAACAGATTTAGATCCCGTATCTACTGTGATGTAATCACCACTTTCCGAATCCTGCATTTGTACAAGACCAAGATTTGGAATACTCTCTTCCATTTTGTCAAAAATCCTGATCCCGGTCACATCATGTCTGTTCGATGCAATTTTAAGGGTATGCTGATAGTCCTCATCCATAAAATCTGAAAGAATGAAAACGATCGCCTTTTTCTTCATGACATTAGACAGGTATTTCAATGCTCCTGTAATATCTGTTGCTGAATTTTCCGGGTGAAATTCGAGTAGTTCCCGAATGATTCTTAATACATGAGAACGCCCTTTTTTCGGCGGAATATAAAGTTCGATCTTATCTGTAAATAACATCAAACCTATCTTATCATTATTTTTTGTTGCTGAAAATGCCAGTGTAGCAGCAATTTCAGTAACTACGTCTTTTTTAAATTGCTCGCGGGTACCAAAAAGTTCAGAACCTGAAACATCTACCATCAACATCATGGTGAGCTCACGTTCTTCTTCAAATACTTTTACAAATGGTTCATTATAACGTGCGGTAACATTCCAGTCAATATTTCGAACATCATCCCCAAACTGGTAAGATCTTACCTCGCTAAAGGTCATCCCGCGTCCTTTAAAAGTAGAGTGATATTCCCCGCCAAAGACATGATCGCTCAGTCTGCGGGTTTTGATCTCTATTTTACGTACTTTTTTTAGGAGCTCTTTTGTATCCATCTCTTCCTTCAACAATATTTATGAACCGGTAATTTTAATACCAATCTTCGGCCGTGCACGATCTTGATCGCTATGGCACTTCGATTTCATTCACGATCTTGTTGATAAGATCTTCCGAAGTAATATTTTCAGCTTCGGCCTCATAAGTGATTCCAATTCTATGTCTTAGTACATCATGTACTACGGCACGAACATCTTCTGGTACCACATATCCACGACGACGAATAAATGCATAACATTTGGAAGCGATCGCAAGGTTGATACTTCCCCTTGGCGAAGCTCCAAAACTTATCAATGGTTTGATATCTGAAAGATTATAATTCTCTGGAGTTCTTGTCGCAAAAATGATATCAAGAATATATTTTTCGATCTTTTCATCCATATAAACTTCACGAACTGCGCTTTGTGCACGAAGGATCTGTTCAAGACTTACTACAGGGTTCACTTTTTCAAAAGCACCTTTAAGATTGGCGCGAATGATCAATTGTTCCTCTGCCATTTTCGGGTATTTGATCACCGTCTTTAGCATGAATCTATCTACCTGTGCCTCTGGCAGCGGATAAGTTCCCTCCTGTTCCACCGGGTTTTGAGTCGCCATCACCAGGAATGGTTTATCCAGAATGAAAGTTTCATCACCAATGGTTACCTGCTTTTCCTGCATGGCTTCCAGTAATGCCGATTGGACCTTTGCCGGAGCACGGTTGATCTCATCTGCAAGCACGAAATTCGCGAAAATGGGCCCTTTCTTTATACTGAAGTCATTCTCTTTCATATTATAGATCAGGGTTCCCACTACATCTGCAGGTAGAAGATCTGGTGTGAATTGCACCCTGCTGAAGCTTCCATGAACGGCCTGAGACAAGGTGTTGATTGCAAGAGTTTTTGCTAGTCCCGGAACCCCTTCTAAAAGGATATGTCCCTGGCCTAAAAGGCCGATTAGCAAGCGTTCGACCATATGATTCTGCCCTACGATGACTTTGTTCATCTCACGGGTTAGCAGGTCTACAAAAGCACTCTCTCTTTCAATTTTTTCGTTAATACTGGCTATATCAACAGATGAATCGTTTTCCATCATGATTTTTCGGATTTTGATGTCGTGAATATACGTACATCATGTAAGCGTCGCAAATTGTTATTTTATTGGACTTACGTTGGTTAAAAAAAGGTTAAAATAGAAAAGGCAGTACTCTGAAGTACTGCCTTTTCTATTTCATATGTTCTAAAAACCTATAGCTCTATCTCACCAAGATCTGTAGTTTCGTTTGGACGAACTTCCACATCACTTACTGTATAGACTGTAAGACCTGAGGAAATCTGAGGTGTGATCTTCACATCGTAAGTTCCAGCAGGTACTCCGTTTAATGCGAAATCTCCATCTGTATTTGTATAAGCCGATACTGTAATTCCATTTCCAGTAAGCACAACCAGCGACTGAACATCACTAGTTAAAGCGGCTGGAACAACAGTTGTTCCAACTACCATTCCGGCGTTGGCCTCTGCACTCAATCTAATTACAGGCTTAAGGTTATAACCTCCATTTCCTGTCTCGACAATTGATTGTTCAACATCAAAGTCAAGAAGAAATGCATAATTTTCACCACCTTCTAAACGCTGATTCAATTGTAATTTAAGACCAGATTGTTGTGCACTTGGAGTATTTAAAGCTTTAGTTTCTCCATCTACAACCACTGTGTTATCAGGTCCTAAGATCAATCTCATTTGCCCTACATAGCCTGCTTCAATTTCAGTATCTGCAAGTAGTTGTGAAACTCCGCCAGTAAGTTCAAGTAAGTCGTAGATCCCTGTGTTCACATCTTCCACAGTCACCCATTCGCTACCTTCTGTTCCATCATCGTCGGTCGCATCCAGATCGTCATCAGCTTCAAGCTGAATCTCTATTCCCTGCACATCGATAAAAACTGCATCATAATCTCCAGGAGCATCTGTCATTCTAATGCTTAGATTAGCCATTTCAGAAGAAGATCCATCTGAATCATCATCATTACAACTCACAAGTCCAACAGATATTAGCGTTGCTACCAGTAGGCTTTTAAAACTTACACTTAAGTATTTCATATGTTGATTTTATTTGGTTCAGCGTGAGAACGGCAATCCCTGTGCTAAATTTCAGCCTTTGAATCGATTTAACTCTTTTTAACTCAACTTAACCATGCTTTAATACACGAATAGCCAATGCTAAGTAATACTTTCTTACTTTAGAAAATAAATTTCGAATATGAAAACAGCCCTTATAACCGGCGCTACGAGCGGGATAGGAAAGTCTACTGCTATACGCTTTGCAGTGGAAGGATTTAGATTAATACTTTGTGGTCGTCGCCTCGAAAGACTTCAGCAATTACAGCAGGAACTGGCTGTAGAAACCGAGGTACATATCCTCAATTTTGATGTAAGAAATCGACAGGAAGTATTTGATAATATTGACAGTCTTCCGGAGGAATTCAGGCAAATCGATATTCTCGTGAATAACGCTGGTAATGCCCATGGATTGGATCCAATTCAATTTGGTGATATGGATGACTGGGACAATATGCTGGACATCAATGTAAAAGGTCTTTTATATATGAGTAAGGCGGTCATCCCGGGAATGATGGAAAGACAATCTGGTCATATTATCAATATTGGTTCTACTGCGGGAAAAGAAGTCTATCCAAATGGAAATGTGTACTGTGCCAGCAAACATGCGGTGGATGCTATTAATCAGGGAATGCGAATCGACCTCAATGGCAACGGAATTCGGGTTGGTGCAATAAATCCAGGACTCACCGAAACTGAATTTAGCGATGTAAGATTTAAAGGAGATGCTGCTAAAGCTGATAAGGTTTACCAGGGTTTTCAAGCCTTACAACCTGAAGATATTGCAGACATTATTCACTTTACAGTTACCAGACCTTACCATGTAAACATCGCCGACCTTACCGTCATGTGTACAGCACAGGCCAGCAGCACTATTGTCGATAAAAACTAGCGAATAGAATTGCGTCATGATCAATAAAAGACTTCTTATTAAAAATCTGCTGGCTCATAATGATGAGAATAGCTTTTACGATAAGAAGAGGCAATTGAACATTGGCGAACGGGAAGGAAAAGCGAAATTTCTGAAGCATATCTGCGCGCTTTCCAATTCCAATCCTGAAAACAATTCTTATATCGTGATTGGAGTTGAGGATGAGGATAGCAAAATAGTAGGCATTGATTTTTTCGATGATAGTAAAATTCAGAATTTAATCAATGCTTACCTCAGCAATCCTCCGCGAATCTCTTATGAGAATATTCCTTTTCCTCATTTACCAGATCACCTAGTTGTTGGACTGGTCACCATCAGGCCCAATCATGCAAAGATCTGTTCCTTCAGAAAAAATATATGGAAATATTACGGCGGGTCCATTTTTATGCGGGATGGAAGCATCTCAATGCCTAAGGTTTTTGATATAGAAATTCAGGATGTAAACTCGGCACAGGTAGCATCTATCGAAAATCATTCTCACAATAATATTGAATATACTCTGGACGGCGTATTCGATTTTATGCGGAAAAGAAAGGATTATAGTCCTAGCTATAAGGTATTCAAGGAGTACTTCGTGGTATGCTGGGCGGGAAGGGAGAAAAAGATCAATCAGCAATCCTATTATTCCCGGGTAGATATCGAGTTGATCAACGAACAGGTAAAACTATTCTATTCTGCGCTTGACGAGGTGAGTATTATTCAGAATGAAGACAGTTTTAAGATCCTGGAATATGTGCATCTTGGATTACACGATCAGTTTAAGTACTATCCTTTAGAGGAAGTAACCATTAGTTTCGGTAATAATGGAAGCTATGAAATTGAAAGTAATGTTATTTTTGAAGCTCCGAAGTTCGATAAAAAGACACTATATCATATTTATAATACCAATCGCAGTCTTGTGGATAAATTGAGGAACGGTATTGATCTTAATACTGAAGATCTTAAGGATCTGCGGAATTTACCGTCTACCTATTTACTTTGCTATTTGAACAATTTTTCAGATGCATTGGATAAACTTGAAGAGGCCCGACCTTATCTGAAGAATTTTGGAGCTGAATATTACCAGTCCTACAAAGATAGTATGAGAATTTTAAGAAAAGTAAAATATAATTAAGATGGCAAGAACATTCGCTATTGGAGATCTACATGGAGGAAAGAAAGCGCTAATTCAGCTATTGGAACGAATCGACTTGAAACCTGAGGATACCCTGATCTTTCTGGGTGATTACGTAGATGGCTGGAGCGATTCTGCAAATACGGTTACATACCTCATCAAACTTGCCCGGCAAAACTCCTGTATTTTTATTCGTGGGAATCATGATGATCTTGCACAAAAGTGGCTTGAAGGTGGAGAAATGAACGAAAAATGGCTGGAACATGGTGGCCAGTCAAGCATCGATGCCTATCGCACTTTTACTCCTGAACAAATCGAAGCTCATATTCAATTCTTTAAGGATACTCTGAATTATTACCGACATGATAATCGGTTATTTGTTCATGCCGGTTTTACAAACTTACATGGTCCAGATTATGAATATTCAGACAAAGGTTTTTACTGGGACCGGACTTTATGGGAAATGGCGTTAGCGATGGATCCTTCGATTAAACCCGGTGATATGTTCTATCCAAAAAGACTTGCTCATTTTGATGAAATATTCATTGGGCATACTCCTGTGACCAGAATTGGTGAGACGAAACCTGTGAATAAAGCAAATATCTGGAATGTAGATACTGGAGCAGCTTTTAAAGGACCAGTTTCAGCAATTAATGTAATTACCAAAGAAATCGTGCAAAGTGACCCGGTTTATACGCTATATCCTAACGAACAGGGCAGAAATTAGCATTCATTTACCATAGCTTCTCTATCCTTATTCATATCTTTGAAGTTCAAGTTTTTGAGGTTATAATCCGCAGATTTTGAAGTTTTAGAAAAAATTTGCACGTTTATTGTAATTTATTGAACAAACAGGCTTTAATTAGCAGTCGAAAATCTACAAAGTACTACAGAATGGCAATGGATAATATACGTTTAGAAGTAATGAATACGGTGGAGAAATCTGTACAGGGTTTCATCGATAAATACCTTATCCCCGTTGAAGATATATGGCAACCTACAGATCTTTTACCAAATCTTCAAACTGAAGATGGATTTGAAGGCGTACACCAGATTCGTGAAGAAGCTAAGGAACTGGGTTATGACTTTTGGGTAGTTTTAGTAGCCGATATGGTGACTGAAGAAGCTCTTCCCACATACGAATCCTGGTTAATGGATATGGAAGGCGTTAAACAACATGATGCGAGTAAAGGAGAATCTAATTCATGGGCTAAATGGGTAAGACACTGGACCGGAGAAGAAAACAGGCATGGTGATACTTTGAATAAATATCTTTACCTCTCGGGTAGAGTAGATATGAAAGAGATAGAAAAAACGACTCAGCACTTGATTAGTGATGGCTTCGATATTGGAACCGGGAGAGATCCATACAGAAACTTTATTTACACCAGTTTCCAGGAGCTAGCGACAAACATTTCTCACAAACGTGTGGGACAATTGGCTAAGCAAAAGGGTAATAAGATGCTGGCTAAGATGTGTAATATCATTGCAGGAGATGAAATGAGACATTACATGGCTTACAGAGAATTCGTAAAGACCATTTTCGAACATGACCCAAGCGAAATGATGTTGGCTTATGTAGATATGATGAAAAAGAAGATCGTAATGCCTGCTCAGTTCATTAGAGAATCTGGACAGGGAATTGCTGAAGCTTTTGAAAACTTTTCGAATGCTGCACAAAGATTAGGCGTATACACCACCATGGATTATATCGATATCCTGAAGAAGTTAAATGACTATTGGGAAATTGATAAGATGCGTGGTCTTAATGATGATGCTGAAAAAGCTCGTGATTACCTGATGGCTCTGCCAGACAGAATGACCAGGATCGCAGGAAGAATTGCGGTCCCACAGGATCCTCATACATTTAAATGGGTTGCCAATAACGGAATGCTATAATAGAAATTCCATAAAGAATACAAACCCTGCAGCTCACTTGCAGGGTTTTTTAAATCTATAAATCACTAAAATAATTATATGAAAAAAATAATTTTGGCCCTCGTTTGCGTATTTGCTACCAATTTTGCCCAGGCACAGAGCACAGAAAAGAGCAACGAGATCAAACTGAATATCGCAAATACCATTGCAATCGCATCTGTAGAGTTTGGATATGAAAGATTCCTGGATGATCATCAATCTATCGAAGGAATGATCCTTATTAATGATCGTATCAACTATCATTCTGAAAGTGGTTCCAGAAAATTTGAAACCAATAGTTTTAAAGTTGGTTACAACTACTATTTTGGGGAAGAATACGCAGCATCAGGCTTATACGTAAATCCATTCCTGAAGTACAGAAGCGGTGAATTTAGCGAAGCTGCTCCAGATGCAGAATTCAATGGAGATCTAATTACAGATATGAACTCCTTTATCATTGGACTTGGCGGAGGTTATAAATGGAATTTCAATGATACGTTCGTGATAGGACCTTTCGTTAATATAGGCAGGAACTTTAGTGACGAGGTGAAAGACAGGTTCTCTGCTATCGAATTCAATGCAGGTTTAAATATTGGCTATAGATTCTAATATTAAACTTCAGAATAAAAAAAGCCGATTCTTGCAAATCGGCTTTTTTTTGTAATTAAATTTTGGAACTAGCTAAGTTGCTTAAAATTTTGTTTCCAAACTTTATAAGTTGCGAGATCTTTCTCCATTAAATTAAGACAGAAAGCAATCACCGCTGCATCATCTAAATAGCCTAATACCGGTATAAAATCCGGAATAAGGTCTATTGGTGACAACACATACAATAATGCCGCTCCGGCTGCTGCAATGATATTGAAAGGAATATTCCTGTAATCTCCTTTAGCATAATCTTTAACCAGGGAAAAAAGGATCATTGCATCATCTAAATAACGCTTCAATTTTCCTTTAGTTTCGAATTTATTGAGAATTTTTTCCTCTTCATCGATCACCTTCCCTACATCATCCTTAGAAAAGTCTTCCGTTCTTTTCTGGTGTTCCTTTTCAGCCTGTTCTTTTGAAAATTCGCTCATAATTTCTTTTGGTTTCTAATCCTCGAAAATAAAGATTATCTCAGCCTGATTCAAAATTGGGTCGCGTATTTAAGTATGATTTAACGATTTACGGTCAAGCATAACATAAAAAAACCCGCTATTCTTAAAAAGCGGGTTTTTAATAAGTTTATAATATTTACAAATCAAACTTGATTCCCTGAGCCAGTGGAAGTTCAGTAGTGTAATTGATTGTATTCGTTTGTCTTCGCATGTATACTTTCCATGCATCAGATCCTGATTCGCGACCACCACCTGTGTCTTTTTCTCCTCCAAATGCTCCACCAATTTCAGCACCCGAAGTTCCAATATTCACATTGGCAATTCCACAATCTGATCCTTCCGTAGAAAGAAAACGTTCAGCTTCTCTCAAATTGTTGGTCATGATTGCCGAAGAAAGCCCCTGTCTTACTCCATTTTGTAATTCCAATGCATCACTTACGTCACCGGAATATTTCATAATGTATAATACTGGTGCAAAGGTTTCGTGCTGTACGATCTCGAAATTATTCTTAGCCTCAGCAATTGCAGGTTTCACATAACAACCGCTTTCGTATCCTTCACCTTCGAGTACACCACCTTCAACTAAAATGGTTCCTCCTTCTTCCACAACTTTCTTCAAAGCATGCTCGTAATTTTTTACTGCATCCTTGTCGATTAGCGGTCCAACATGGTTATTCTCATCAAGTGGGTTTCCTATCCTGATCTGCTTGTAAGCGCTTACGATAGCATCCTTCACTTTATCATAAATATCTTCGTGAATGATCAATCTTCTGGTGGAAGTACAACGCTGTCCACAAGTTCCAACTGCTCCAAAAACAGCTCCAATCACCGTATTTTTAATATCTGCATCTGGTGTTACAATGATCGCATTATTTCCACCAAGTTCCAGCAATGTTTTTCCTAATCTTCCAGCTACTTCCTGAGCTACAATTTTTCCCATTCTGGTAGATCCTGTAGCCGAAATTAATGGTACACGCTCATCTTTGGTCATCATCTCGCCGACTTTGTAGTCTCCAGTAATCAAACAGGAAATACCTTCCGGAACTTTGTTTTCAGCAAATACTTTGGCAGCAATGTTCTGACAGGCTACTGAAGTCAACGGAGTTTTTTCTGAACCTTTCCAGATACAGGCATCGCCACAAACCCAGGCGAGAGCCGTATTCCATGACCAAACTGCTACCGGGAAATTGAAAGCTGAAATAATCCCTACAACTCCAAGTGGATGGTATTGTTCGTACATGCGATGCCCAGGGCGTTCACTATGCATGGTCAAACCATGTAGTTGTCTTGAAAGTCCTACTGCAAAATCGCAGATATCGATCATTTCCTGAACCTCACCAAGACCTTCCTGGTAGGATTTTCCCATCTCATAAGAAACAAGTTTCCCTAATGGTTCTTTTAATCTCCTAAGTTCATCATTAAACTGGCGTACAACTTCCCCACGCTGTGGTGCTGGCCATGTTCTCCATTCCTTGAATCCTTTGGCAGCTGTAGAAACTGTCTTTTCATAATCTGCACTGGTGGTTGCTTTCACTTTCCCAATGAGTTCACCATCTACTGGTGAAAATGATTCAATGATATCTCCATTACTAAACCAGTCTTTACCGGTAGATGTTCCGTTATTTACGTCGTTTAAACCTAAATCTTTCAGGGCTTGTTTAATCCCGAATTCTTCAGCGATTTTGCTCATTAAATTGCGTTTTTATCGATTATTTTGTGTAGTTGTTGCGAAAATAGTAAAAATAAACGGCTAATCCTCTGGAGCTGTGAATCGTTCATCGGCGGGCATTACTTCCCCACAGTTTTCACAGGTTCGAAGTTCCTCGCTGTTGTAAAAATGTTTAAAATGCCTCAGAAAATCGGTTTCAATATCGTGTAAAGGGAAGTAAACCTCATATAATTTGTGATTGCAATTATCACAAAACCAAAGTAAACCGTCCTCACCTGCTTCATTAAGTCTTTTTCGTTCTACTACCAAACCAATAGAGCCTTCTTTTCTTTCAGGAGAATGTGGCACTTTACCAGGATGAAGATACATATCACCGGGTCCCAGTTTCATAGTTCGTTTCTCACCATTATCCTGGATATGAACCTCGATCTCTCCCTCAAGCTGGTAGAACAATTCCTCAGTTTCATTATAATGATAATCCTTTCTCGCGTTAGGCCCGGCAACGATCATAACAATATAGTCGCCAGATTCCTTATATAAATTCTTATTTCCCACCGGAGGTTTTAGATGCTCGCGATTTTGTTCGATCCACTTATTCAGGTTAAAAGGTCCTTCTACAGGCATAATTTGATTTTTTCTAAAATTACTGAATACTACGGAAAGCTTAAGAACAACATCTATTAAAATTGAATTAAGAGTTTGCTTCAGAAATCTATCTGAAATTTTATAACTTTCAGACAAATACGACCTATGAAAAAACTACTACTCCTATTCAGTTTAGTCACTTTACTTTCCTGTGATCAGAATTCGGAAAAACAATCAGAAGTTTCTACTTCAGCAGAAGAAAATAAAACTGCAATGGATACAACACAAAATTTTGGGATTGTGATCCACGGTGGTGCTGGTACCATCCTCAAGGAAAATATGAGTGATAGTCTGGAACAGGCCTACAAGGATAAGATGGAAGAGGCGATAAGAACCGGTCACGAAATTCTGGCCAATGGAGGAACGGCTGTGGAAGCTGTTCAACGAACCATCAATATTATGGAAGACAGTCCGCTATTTAATTCGGCAAAAGGTGCAGTATTCACCAACGAAGGAATCAATGAACTTGATGCCTCGATCATGGAAGGAAAAAATCTAAATGCCGGGGCGGTTGCCGGGGTTAAGAATGTCAAAAATCCTATTAACCTGGCTTTTGAAGTCATGGAAAATTCAGAACATGTCTTATTATCTGGAAAAGGAGCTGAAGATTTCGCTAAAGAAAGAGGACTCGAAATTGTTGACCCCGAATATTTCTATACTGAAAACAGGTTCAGAGCAATGGAAAGGGCCAGAGACCGCGAAGAGAACAAGACTGCATTTTACGACCCTTTCGTGAAGGATGAAAAGTTTGGAACTGTAGGATGTGCTGCTTTAGATAAAGATGGAAATCTTGCAGCTGGTACTTCAACTGGAGGAATGTCTAATAAAAAATATAACCGGATCGGGGATTCTCCCATTATTGGAGCAGGAACCTATGCCAACAATGCCACCTGCGCAATTTCGAGTACTGGCTGGGGTGAGTTCTTTATTCGCGGAGTTGTAGCCTATGATATTTCAGCTATGATGGAATATAAAGGCATGAGTCTGCAGGAAGCTGCCAGTGAGGTCATTCAGAAAAAACAACCAGCTTTGGGCGGTAATGGTGGGATCATCGCTATTGACCGTAATGGAAATGTGGCGATGGAATTTAATACTGAAGGAATGTACCGTGCAAGCATGAATGCAAAAGGTGATCTTCAACTTGGTATTTATAAAGAATAGCACAGATTAATATTTATCGTTTGCAACTTACAAAGCTCCTGAAATCAGGAGCTTTTTTCATTTACTAACAACTCTGTGTATACTTCAAATTAGATTTAAAGCGAACTAAGAGCTACCTTTGTTCCATTAAATTTTCCCTACAAAGTACTAATATGATGTCACTTACAAAAAAGATAGGTCTCTTAGGCCTTCTCGTTCTTATAGTTTGCAATTCTTCAAATGTCAACGCGCAACGAATGTCCCGTGAGGAAGTTAATGATACCATTAAAAATATGCCTTCCTTTAGTAGTTATCATGATAATTACCTGATAAGTGGGATTCCCACGAACAAGTCGGCAAACAAAATGAATTCTAATATCAAATATCAGATTAGTTTTAAGCAGCTAATTTCCCGTGCGACCCTACCTCTTAACAGCTATTTGTTCGTTAGCTATACACAAAAAGCTTTCTGGAATATCTATGACAAATCCAGCCCTTTTGAAGAGATCAACTTTAATCCCGCCGTTGGTGTGGGGAAGCCAATATTCGACAAATCCAATAGAATCATTGCATTGGCAGAACTGCAGCTGGAACACGAATCCAATGGGAGGGATAGTCTGGCTAGCAGAAGCTGGAACAGAGTTTCCGGAATGTTTCATACTCCGCTGGGAAGGCGCACTATGTTAAGTGCGAAAGCCTGGGTTCCCTTTGCGTATACTGAAAATCATCCTGATCTTCTGGATTATGTTGGTTTAGCTGAAGTCAAAGTACAACAGACCTTTTTCAGAGATCTATTGATTGGCGAGATGACAGTTAGAAAAGGATTGAAAGATTGGAAAGGATCTGTAGGCACCAAGCTTTATTACAAATTATTCAATAATTCTGGAAACCAGTATTTGATGCTGGAATGGTTCGCTGGTTATGCTGAAAGTCTTATCGATTACGATAAGTATACCAGTATGGTTAGAATTGGGTATGTCATCAAATCTACAGACCTCAATATCTTACGAACAAGATAATCTTCCTTTCCATAACTACTGCTTTTCTAAAATTGTGCAGACAATGACTTTTAGCTAGGAACTAATGTTTTTTAACGAACATTTAAGTTTGATTAGTTCGGTTAGTTCAGAACCAACTGTATCTTTGCCTCCTTATTAAAAATAATTGCATGGATTGTTGTTCACCAGAAAAACGAAAACTAATCGAAGAGATCGGCGTTCATTTTGAAAAAATACATAATCTCGCTCCATTATCGGCGAGGATCTATATCATCATGATCCTGTCTCCTAACGACGGCCATACCTTTGATGAAATCATCGAGATCACCCAGGCGAGTAAAAGTTCTGTCTCTACACAACTTAATTTACTGCTACAAACCAAAAAAGTAGAATACTTCACCAAATCCGGGGATAGAAAGCGCTATTTCAGGGCAAGCAGAACCTATCTCAAGAATACCCTCAACGACGAAATGAACAGGACGAAAGAAGAGATCAGGGTCGTTGATAAAATTCAAGAGTTCAATTCAACCTACAATAAAGAGAAGTTTCAGAGATCTGGCGGTGTAGGTCGTTTATATATGGATCATTTAAAATTGCAAAAAGAAAACCTGGAACGTACGATCGAACAAATGAACCAGGAACTGGAAAATTAATTATTGAAGAAGAAAAGTAGAAATGAAAAAATTGTTATCAATCTCAGGTTTATTCGTCCTGATCTTAGTCCTGGCGGGCTGCGGAAATGAAGGAAAATCACAGGCTCAGACTGCAAATCCACAGGCAAAGCCATTTCCGGTAACAGAAGTTCCTCAAAGAACACTTACTGGTTATACCACTTATCCCGTTAAGATCGAAGGGATCATTAACAGTGAGGTTCGTGCGAAGGTTTCCGGATATATTACAGATGTTCTTGTAGATGAAGGACAGGAAGTAAAGAAAGGTCAGTTACTTTTTAAACTTGAAACTCAATCTCTGAACCAGGATGCAGCGGCTGCAAAAGCTAACGTTAATGCAGCACAGGTAGAGGTAGATAAGCTAAAACCTTTAGTTGAAAAGAACATTATTAGTAACGTCCAGCTGGAAACGGCAAAAGCAAAACTGCAACAGGCGCAAAGCAGCTATAATAGTGTTGCTGCTAATATTGGTTATGCCAATATTAAAAGTCCGGTAGACGGTTATGTAGGTTCCATAAGACTTCGTGAAGGGGCTTTAGTGAGCCCTACTAGTACTCAACCGTTAACCACCGTAAGCAATATTAGCAAGGTCTACGCTTACTTTTCCATGAATGAAACTGAATATCTTGATTTTCTGAAAGAATATGAAGGAGAAAAAGTTCAGGATAAGATCAATAATATGCCGGAAGTAGAACTGAAACTTGCCAACGGAACAACCTATTCTGAAAAAGGAAAGATCGAAACCATCAATTCACAGGTGAATGAGAATACCGGATCCATATCCTTCAGAGCAGTTTTTGACAATCCTTCAAGACTTCTCTCCAATGGAAACAGCGGAAAAATTGTAATTCCGAAGACCTATGAAAACGTCCTGATCGTTCCGCAGGAATCCACCTTTGAGAGACAGGGAAAAGTACTTGTTTATAAGGTTGGAGCCAACAATAAAGTAACCAGTTCCACACTGGAAATCATTACAAGAATAGATAATTTATATGTAGTGAAATCTGGCGTGAAGCAGGGAGATACAATTGTTGCAAAAGGCCTGGCCAAATTACGACCAGATACCGAAATTAAACCTCAACCAGTCGCTTTCGACAGTGTGGCTAAGCCTATTGAAAAGGTATTCAGATAAATTTCAGGAAAAAGAAACGTTATGCTAAAGACATTTATAGAAAGACCCGTACTCTCTACGGTGATTTCCATCATTATCGTGATCCTGGGGGTACTTGGTCTTTCCAACCTTCCTATCACGCAATATCCTGACATCGCACCACCAACGATTACCGTGAGCACTTCTTATCCAGGTGCCAATGCAGAAACAGTATTGGAAAGTGTGATCATTCCTATTGAAGAACAGATCAACGGTGTGGAGGGAATGACCTATCTAACCTCAACAGCTACTAATAATGGTACTGCAGAAATCACGGTTTATTTCGATCAACAGGTTGATCCAGACATTGCTGCGGTGAACGTACAGAACAGGGTGGCTCGTGCAAACCCTCTATTACCTGCAGAAGTTAAACAAACCGGGGTCACCACCCAGAAACAACAAACGAGTGCCCTGATGTTCTTTTCTCTTTTTAGTGAGAATAAGGATTATGACGATACTTTTATTCAGAATTACCTGAAGATCAATGTAATTCCTGAAATCCAAAGGGTAAATGGAGTTGGGAATGTTCAGGTTTTTGGGAGTAAGGATTACGCCATGCGAATCTGGCTACAGCCTGATAAACTCGCAGCATACAACCTTGTTCCAACAGATGTGATTGCTGCTTTGAATGAGCAGAGTTTGGAAGCAGCTGCCGGTTCTCTAGGTGAGAATGATGGTAAAGCTTTCAATTACACTATTAAATATAGTGGTAGATATAACACTGAAGAGCAATACAGCGATATCGTGATCAAGGCTCTTGGAAATGGAGAATTTCTAAGACTTAAAGATATTGCTGAGATCGAACTCGATGCTCAGAGTTATAGCGGAAGTTCCATTACCAAAGGTTATCCTGCAGTAAACATGGGAGTTTTCCAGACCAAAGGATCTAATGCACGTGATATCATTCTGGAAATCGAAGACCGACTGGCAGAAGTTAAAAAAGATCTTCCTGAAGGTTTGGAGATCTATGTACCTTACAATACGAATGAATTTTTAGATGCCTCGATCAACAAAGTAACACATACGCTAATTGAAGCATTTATACTTGTATTTCTTGTAGTGTTTATATTCCTGCAGGATTTCAGGTCGACCTTAATCCCAGCCATTGCGGTTCCGGTATCTATTATTGGTACTTTTTTCTTCCTGAACCTTTTTGGATATAGTATCAACTTATTGACCTTGTTTGCGCTGGTGTTGGCCATCGGGATCGTGGTAGATGATGCCATCGTGGTGGTGGAGGCCGTCCACGCAAAACTGGATGAAGGTGCTAAAAGTGCCAAACAGGCTACTACCACGGCTATGAACGAAATTTCTGGAGCGATCATCTCGATCACCCTGGTTATGGCTGCGGTATTTATTCCTGTGACATTCATCAAGGGACCAACTGGTGTGTTTTACGAGCAATTTGGAATCACGCTAATCGTGGCAATATTCATTTCTGCAGTTAACGCATTAACCCTGAGCCCTGCTCTTTGTGCATTATTTCTGAAGACTCATAATGAGAAGAAAAATGGTAAGAAAAGTTTCCTTCAGAAGTTCTATGATGGATTTAACCGGGGATTTAATGCAACTATCGAAAGATATGGAAGATCCCTGAAGTTTCTCTACAAGAACAAATGGATAACTGCTTTGATCCTGATCCTCGCGATTGGTGGAATCTGGTGGTCTGCCTCTACCACTTCTTCAGGTTTTGTACCAGATGAAGATCGCGGACTTATATTCGTAAACCTGGAATTACCAGCAGGTGCTTCCATAGACAGAACCCAGGAAGTTAATGATCTCCTGTATCAGAAAGTGAAAGACATTGAAGGTATTCAGGGAGTTTCAGTAATTGCCGGTAGAAGTTTAATTAGTGGTGCAGGAAGTAATTATGGACTTGGATTTATTAAACTGGATAACTGGGAAGAGCGTGACACCGATGAATTATCTATTGAAAGTATTACAGGAAAGTTGTTCGGTATAGCGGCAACCATCCCGGAAGCAAATATTATTTTCTTCTCACCTCCAAGTATTCCCGGCTTCGGAAATTCGTCAGGTTTTGAAGTGAACTTACTGGATAGATCTGGGTCAGGTTTTAACGAGTTGGATGAAGCCAACCAGGAATTCATCAGAAAACTTTCTGAAAGACCCGAAATTCAATATGCACAAAGTTCTTTTAACACCAATTATCCTCAATACGAACTGGAATTGAATGTACCCTTAGCTAAAGAAAAAGGAGTTACGGTAAATGAAATTTTCAGTACACTTCAGGGATATATTGGAGGAGTTTATGCTGCCGATTTCTCTAAATTCGGAAAACA